>NZ_LCWM02000010.1:0-24295 GCF_002077075.2 Thermoproteus sp. CP80
TACGACGTGGCGTTCATATACCCCGCCGCCTGTTTGGCGGGCGTATCGGCGACGTAGACGACCCGAGGCGTCCCGTCCAGCGTGACCGTCGTCGTCTCGGCGAAGGGGCTGTCCGAGGGAGGCGCGGCTCGGCCGCGCGAGGCGAGGAACACAGCGGCGAGGACTGCGGCGGCGGCCAGGAGGGCCAGGGCGGCCAGCCCCCTCATACGCCGTGGGTCAAGTAGTCCAGCCTGCCGCCGTCGACGACGAGCACTTGCCCAGTGACGAGCCTCGCGTCGTCTGACGCGAGGAACGCCACTGCTCTCGCTATGTCCTCGGGCGCGGCCAGCGCGCGCAGAGCCGTCTTGCCGATTATATCGGACTTGGCCCTCTCGACCTCCTCCCTGGTTCTGCCTCTGGTGGTGAGATCGGTTTCTATCCAGCTGGGGGCGACCGCGTTGACCCTTATCCCGTAGGGGGCCAGATCGAAGGCGAGCCTTCTGGTCAGGGCTATCAGCGCGGCCTTGGTTATCGCATAGTACGTCGTGTTGGCCAACGCAGTGCCTATCCCCGCTATGGAGGCCACGTTCACTACGACGCCCCGCGACTTCTTCAGGTGGGGCAGAGCCTCCAGGGTGACGTATATAGGCCCCTTGACGTTGACGGCCCACATCCTGTCGAGCCGCGCCTCATCCAGCTGCTCGAACGGCATGAGCTCCATGATCCCCGCGTTGTTGACCACGACGTCGAGCCCTCCGAAGGTCCCGACGACGTCCTCGACCATACTCCTCACCTCCTGTCTGTTGGACACGTCGGCTTTGAAGACCTCGGCGCCATCGCCGAGCTCCCTCCTCAGCCTCTCCGCAGCCTCTCGCGACGAGTTGTAATTTATGGCGACTCGGGCGCCCCGCCGGCGCAGCTCCCTCGCTATTGCTGCGCCGATGCCCCTCGAGGCGCCTGTCACCAAGGCCACCTTGCCCGACAGGCTCATGGACGGGCCTCCTTCGGCGTTTTTAAGCGTGACGGCGCGCGATATCATTAAATACCGCGGGCGCGCTCCGCCTGTGTCCGAGATCAAGCCGAGGGAGTATTGGCTCGCCGCCATCTCGACAATGTTAGTATGGGGCCTCGAGTACTACGACATAATTCTATTCTCGAGCCTGGCGAATATACTCAAGGGCTTGTTCTTCCCCGAGGCGAATCAGCTAATAGCTGCGGTGGCCACATGGGGCGCCTTCGCAACGACCTACGTGGTCAGGCCCCTCGGCGCGTTGGTGTTCGGATACGTGGGCGATAAGTACGGTAGAAGGACGTCGACCGTGTTAGATGCGTTGGCCGTGGGGGCCGCAGGGCTGGCGATAGGGCTGCTCCCTACCTATGGCCAGATCGGCGTCGCCGCGCCGGTGGCCCTATATCTGCTGAGGGGGGTCCAGGGCCTTGGGATAGGCGGCGAGGCGGGCGGCGGCGCGACGTGGGCCCTGGAGCTCGCCCCGAAGGCCATGAGGCCGTACGTAAACGGCGTCATGTACTCCGGCCTCTCCTGGGCGGTCTTCCTCACATCAGCATTGACTCTATGGGCCAGAGGCCTCTTCGGCGAGAGCGGATTCGCCTCGCTCGGATGGAGGGTGCTGTACGTAATAGGCGTCGTGCCTGCGCTTATAGCTCTCGCCATAAGGATGGCAGGCTCCGAGTCGCGCGAGTGGCTTGACGCCGTACGTAGAGGCAGGACCTTGAAGGTCCCCGTGGCGGGGGTATGGCGCTATTGGGCCAATTTCCTCATACTCATATTGATAAACCTGGGGCTGACCCTATATTTCTACGGCGGCTCGGGCTACTGGACCTACATAATGCCGGCCGTCGTGGCGCCCAAGCTCGGCCTGGACAAGGGCGCCGCATACAGCCTCGCCCTGGAGCTGTCCGCATACGGCGGCCTCGGGGCCGTCGTCGGCGAGCTGTTGAGCGGCTTTGTGGTCTCCCTGCTGGGCGTCAGGCGCGCGTTTCTGCCCCCGTCGTTGGGGCTCCTGGTCGCGGCGCCCGTGGCGACGTATCTGGCGTTTACGCTGAACGGATATGCGGCCTATGCCTCCTTCGCCATGGGCCTGCTGTTCGGGCTCGCCGCCGCGCCTCAGACTCTGTACTTCGCCGAGCTCTTCCCGCCGGAGGTTAGATGGACCGCGGTGTCCCTAGGCTGGAACATAAACGCGTCCATAGGCCCCCTCGGGTCTCTAGCCGCATTGTTGATACTTACGGGAGCTCCCGGCAACGCGGTCCTCATGGCCGTCTACGGCTCCTTGGTGTCCGCGATCAGCGCCGTGCTGACCGCGATAGGCTCCCTCCTGAGGCCGAGGAGCTTCTAGCGGCGAAGGAGCGAATTTTTATATTCGGCGTGGATGGGGCCATGGGCGTTCCTAGAGCCGAGGGGAGGACGGCTGGCTGCGGGAGGCCCGCCTCCACGCGCCGCGACGGGGCAGAGATCGCTCGGGGAGTACTGCCATGAGGCCGCCCGAGGCCGGGGGCATTTCTGCGAGGGAGCTGAGGAAGAAGTTCGGGGATAGGTTCATCGACGACCCCTCATTCCTCTCTCTGTATTCCCGCGAGGCCTCCTTCGAGGAGCCCTCGGCGGGGCCTCTGGGTGTGGTGTTCCCGACGTCAGAGGAGGAGGTCCTGTGGCTGGTCAGATGGGCCTACGAGACCGAGACGCCGATTTTCTCGCAGGGATCTGCGACCAGCCTGTCGGGCAACACGGTGATGACCAAGCCGGGCATCGTCGTAAGCTTCGAGCGCATGAACAAAATAGTCGAGGTGAATCCGACCGACTCCTATGCGGCCGTCCAGCCGGGCATCAGGCTTGAGGAGCTGAACGTAGAGCTGTCCAGATACGGCGTGTTCTTCCCGGTGGACCCCGGCTCCGTGAGGTCGGCCACGGTCGGCGGCGCGATAGCCAACGGCGCCGGCGGCATGAGGGGCGCCAAGTACGGCGCCATGAGGGATTGGGTTCTAGGCCTCGACGTAGTCACTGGGAGGGGCGATCTGCTCAAGATCGGCTGCAGGACCTTGAAGTGCAGGAACGGCTACGACTTGGTGAGGCTAGTGGTGGGCAGCGAGGGCACGCTGGGCCTGGTGACCGAGGCCGTCTTGAGGATCGCGCCGATGCCGGAGTCCGCGGCGGCTGTGCTCATCTACTACGACGATCTGCCGACCCTGGTGGAGGACGTGGTGCGGGTCAGGGCCGCCAGGGTATGGCCCCTCTTCGCTGAGTTCTTGGGCCCGGCGGAGTCCAGGGAGGTGGGCCTCGAGGAGAGATACTCCTTGTTCCTAGGCGTCGACGTCAACAGAGGGGCCGAGAGGGATATGTTGAACAGGCTCAAGGGGCTCGTCAGAGGCGCGGTGGCCAGGGAGGCGCTGGGCCTAGACAGCTCCATGGATCTGCTGGAGCCGCGCCGCAAGTTGTTCAGCGCGCAGGTGGCGCTCATGCAGAGGCGGCTGGGTAGCGAGGGCTTGTTGATCATAGAGGACATAGTGGTCCCGGTCTCCAAGCTACCTGAGGCGGTCCGGCGCATGGTAGACCTTGCGGAGAGGCTGGAGATTCCGCTTTCTCTGGGCGGCCATGTGGGCGATGGGAACCTCCACCCCACCACTTGGTTCAGGAGGGGGGACGCGGAGGGCGCCAGGCGGGCGAGGGCCTTCATCGAGGGCCTCGGCAAAATAGCGGTAGGCCTCGGAGGTAGCGTCTCGGCAGAGCACGGTATAGGCACCTTGAAGCGGGATCTCTTGAGGATGGAGCTGGCGCCGACCGTGCTGGAGTACATGAAGGCCCTCAAGTCGATATTCGACCCCAAGGGTATTCTGAACCCAGGCAAAATACTATAGGCAGGGGCCGTCCTCGAGGGCGGTCGAGAGCTCCGGCGTGCGCGGACGACGCGCCGGAAACCGGCATCTCGGCGGCTGGTCGGCGGTCCTCGCCGTATCCTGAGACACCCGCCGGCTCTGCAGCGAGATGCATCCATGTGGGCGGCTGTAGGCGCATCCTATGAAGATAAATATATCGATTTTATACTGAACAAAATTCTATTATTTAAATAGAATATTTAATAAATCAACGGAAAGGGCCTTTGGAAAATCACATTTAAATATACAGCCAAGGAGATACGATGGCAGGCGAGATTTCCATAGAACAGGCTATTCTTCTGGGCATCATAGTGGTTATAGCGGTGGCGGTGGGTTGGTATATGTATACTACATTTATCGCGTCCGTCCAGTCTGGTAGCAAGATATCTGTATCGCAGGCGACGATAGACACTTCGGGCAACTTGATGCTGGCGGTCTCAAACGCGGGGCCTGCGCCCGTGGCGGTCATAATAGGCGTCTACGTCGGCAACACGCCGTGCTCCCCCAAGTCGGCCACAGGCCCTGCGACTATCAGCGGCACGAAGGTCTCCGTAGGCACCGGCGGCACCGCCACGCTGACGTATAGTTGCCAGAGCTTCTCGGGAGTATCCGGGACGACCGTACAGGGATACCTAGTGCTGTCGACCGGAGCCACGTTCCCCTTCACCGCCTCGGTGACCTAGCGCGCCGTCTCTCCCGCCGGAGGACGCCTACGGGTTAGCCGAAAACATCCTGGCGGATCTACGCGCGGCCTCGACTATCTCGAGGGCAAGCGGCATATATTCGGCGAGCTCGCCCAAGGTGCCCCGCTCGACCTTCAGCCTGCCCAGAGGCACAGCCGCGAAGGGCGATAGGTTGCCCTCCATAATTTTCAAGAGGTCTTCATATCTGGCCGAGAGCGTATATCTAGAGGTCGCCCTCCCTTGTAGTAGCCTGGCCTCCACGCAGCGGCCGCCCTCAAACCTGAAGTAGAGAGTTATGTCGCCGGGTTCTCCGGGCACGTCAGTAGCCACCACCGAGAGCTCCGGCGGGGCCTTATCGGCCGATATACCTCTGCAGACCTCCGTCAGCCAGGCTTGCGTGGGCCTAAACTCCGAGCTGCGCGAGAGCATACTTGGCCGCCTCCTCTGCGTTTTCGGCCTTCACGACGGCCATGAAGCCCGACTGGTGTTTGAATATCACCTTCTCGCCCTGTAGCTTCCTGAAGTCTATCTTGTCCTTATGCCTATCGGGTCTCCAGAGGGAGTAGGCGCCTGGATTTCTGATGTCCTTGACGGCCACAACAACGGGTTCGTCTTCTTTCAGCACGCCCACGTCCAGAAGCGCGTTCCAAACGGCTGTCGGTGGGACGCTGTCCTCGACAGCCACGGCCTTGAGGGCGGTGGCGCCCTCAACGACGGAGTAGCGCCCGCCCTCGACCGCCCTCGCGGCCCTCACGCTGTCGTCGAAATACCTCGCCAGGCCCCTGGCCACGTATTCGGCCAGCTGGGGCACCGCAAGCACCGCATGTGCGGCGAAGTCTATCCCGAACCCCACCCTGCGGGCCTCCTGGCTCAGCGAGGCCGAGACCGCGTCGCGGGCCGCCTGCCTCATGAGCCTCAGCTGGGCCAGCGTCCTTGGGAACCTCTCGGCGTCGATGTCCACCGACTGGGCTACAGCGAACGACTTGGAGTACTCGGCGAAATCCTCGACGTCGAAGTCCGCCGTAGCCGCCTCGGCCACCAGCTCGAGGAACCTGACGTCTTCGTATTTCCCCCTCGGCGTAGCTCCGAAATAGGCCGAAAGGCCTTGGTTGAGCGACGCGCCGTAGATCCCGAGCCACCTCTTGGCGGCTATGGCGCCGAATCTGTCCACCAGATCGGCGGCGACGAACAGCACGTATATACGGGGCCTCGGCCTCATGCCCAAGGCCTCCACGGTCTGCATCAGGGATGACGGAAGCTCGACGTACTCAGGCTCGCCGTTCGGGGCGTGGTGGTCCAACACCGCCACCGTCCCGGCCGACTTGAGCCGGTCGTAGTACTTATATCCGATATCGGCGTATACGACCGGCGTCCCTCCGCCGGCCACCTCCAACATCTCGCCCTCCTGGCCGAGCCTATAGACGGCCTCGGCGCCGGCGCGCCACAGAAGCGCGGCGGCTATGGTATCGTCGGCGTGAGCCGTGCCGTTGTGCACCACGGCCTTAAAACGGCGGCCCTGGACTATAGCCCGGGCCGCCTCGACCTCCTCCCTATATCTGCCTAATATGTCCACGCGCCAGAAGGGCCCTCTATTTAAGTCTCCTCGACCCCAAACGCCTGCATCTTCTTCAACTCGTCGAGGACCTCCCCCAGCTTGGCCATCACGTCCATGTGGTTCTGCTTCAAGACGGGGGGTAGCTCGTTCAGCCGCTGGATGCCTCTGGCCACTTCGTCCAGGGAGTTCCTGATATCGTCAAGCTTGGCCGAGATCAAATAGAGGGAGGCTATGAGGAGCTCGTCCGTGTTCAGCTTCTTGTTCTTGGATATCTTGTCGAGGACGGGGGCAGCCGCGCTCCTCATGAGGCCGTCGAGCCTGGACCTTAGCGCCTCATCCATAAAGTAGATATTTCATCGAAATTTATAATCATTCACTATTTTTCGGCAGGTAATGCGTATGGCTACCTGACGTCTAGCTCTGCGTACCGGGCCAGCGCGTCCATCACGTCGCGTCTGACGGGCCCCTTGAGGCTCTTCCTATAGACGACGACCTTCCTAGGCCTCGTTACATGCTTCATGAAGGCCCTCACGGCCAGATCGGCCGTCGCCACGTCCTTATGTACCACATGGCCGACGTCCACCGCGCCGTCTACGACCTCCGCGGTCAGGAGGGAGTAGTGGAGATCGCCCACGGACATAACGGGCGGGGCCCTCGCCTCGAAGCGGGGTAGCTCCCCGAGGGCCGACGCCAGAGCTCTCAGCGCCCTCCGGTCCCTCCATTCCCTCTCGGTGCTGCCGACCTCGACGAAAGTTACGCTGACCTCTTCGGTGTTCGGCGCATGGTGGGTGGCCTCGAGAGCGCAGTCGAAGCCCTCCGGCCTCTCGGAGCAGATTCTCCTGAGGAGCCAGGACTTAAGCCCGGCGTGGGCTACCGAGAGCGACGGGGCGGTGCCGGGCGTGTGGGCGGTCAGCATGGGCCTGGGCCTCGCCATCTCGTGGCGGGACGGCACGACTAGATGCGATACGCCGAGCGCCTTCAGCGCCTCCTCGGGGGGCGGCTCCACAGAGTCCCCATCGTAGAACAGCACCAGGACGTCCCCCATCTTGGCCGTCGACAGGTAGGAGGCTCCGGGGGATCCAGCCAGCCCCAGCTCCCTGGCGACGCCTCTGGCGACCGGGTCCTTGGATATGGCTATGGCCATCACGGTATGAGGACGGCTCTGCCGAGCACCGCGCCCGCCTCCATGTCCTCATGGGCCTTGGCGGCCTCGGAAAGCCCGTACTCGGTATATATCGGGGCTATAAGCCCGCGCCTCAGGAGGTCTAGGGCCTCATATACGTCCCACGGCTTGTAGGCCATGTGGCCGAGGACGGCTACCTGCCTCAATATTATGAGGGCCGGGCTGAGTTGCGCCCTCTCTCCCGTCACGTTGCCTATAAGGACGACGGCGCCGTTTCTCTTGGCGAGCCTTATGGAGGTCTCCATGGTGGGCGAGCCCACCGTGTCGAAAACCACGTCGAAGTCCTTCATGCCCTCTCGATATATCCCGATGCCCAGAGAGCCGTACGCCTTGGCCTTATCGGCGGATCTGGTGGATATATACACGTCGGCTCCCCTGAGCTTAGCCACCTGGGCCAGATAGAGCCCGGTTCCCCCGCCGCCGACCACCAGCACCCTCTTGCCTTCGACGTCGACCCTCCTGACCGCGGCTATGGCGGTCGGTATGACGTCGGTTGCCAGCACGGCGGCGCGGGGATCGACGCCGTGGAAGGGGTAGACGAAGTCGGCGGGAAGCGCCATATATTCCGAGTACGTCCCGTCTCTATGCTCGCCCAGATACTGTGCGTTCCTGCATAGGTTCTCAAGCCCGCGTCTACAGTAGTCGCAAGTCCCGTCGTACATGGCGGGGGCCACGAAGACCCTCTGCCCCACCAAGTCCCTATCCGCCCCAGGCCCCACGTCGACCACTCTGCCGACTCCCTCGTGGCCGGGTATCACGGGGAGCCTCACATGAGGGAAGGCGCCCTTCCTCACGACGAGATCTCTCCCGCAGACGCCGGCGGCCTCTATCCTCACCAAGGCCTCCCCTCTGCCCGGCGTGGGGCTCTCCAGGTCCTCGAGCCTCAACGCCTCGTGGGGCTTGCCGTATTTCACAAGCCTTACTGCCCTCATGGCGAGCCGTTGCAGACGCACCTCCTCTCCGCCTTGGCTCTGGCAAGGGCCTCGGAGGGGGGCAAGCCCTGGGCCACATACCTCTCGAAGTCGTACTCCGTCGTGTAGCCCATTTCCCTCAGCTCTGCGGCCGCCTCTAATATATTCCAGTCGTATTTGTATATCAAGGCCGCGACCTCGTTGATCGAGACCAGGGGACCCGGCCTGAATCGCAGGAAGACAGGCGTGAACACATCTATATAGGCGCTCCTCGAGCCGCCTCTGATGGGCACCTCGCCGAACTCGCCCCTCAGCGCCCTCAAGACGTTCCTCGAGGCCTCGGTGACGCATCTGGAGACAAGCTCTGCGAGGATCCCGGAGTCGGAGGGATCCAGGGCGTAGTACCCCAGAAAGCCGCCGTTGGCCAGAAGGGCCGAGATCCGCCTCATCAAGTAGTCCCTGCTCAGCTCTCCATCGGCGCCGAGGCCGACTACGGCGACCTCGACGTCTACTCCGAGGTCCTCCGCCCTCTTCAGCACGGCGAGCGAGTACGAATCGGCCAGCGGCGAGTGTAGATCAGGCTCGCAGCCGCAGGCGAGCACGTCGCCGCCCACGTCCACTCCGACGATCTTATCGAACTTAGATGCCAGCGCCTTGGCTACGGCGCTCGGAGGCTCGTCGGGCGATATGGCGTAGACACCCCTCCCCAGCACCGACGACACGCAGGCCCCCTGCGGCGTTATCGCCCTGCCGCGCCTGACGGCGCGGGTATCCGGCCCCACGACGAATAGGGGGCTGCCGCCCTCGGCGCCCAGGAAATCCCTGCGGAGGAGGGGCCCCGGCTCCGGATCCACGACGTACCGCTCCCAGGGCAGCAGCCCCGTCTCGGCCCCCAGCTTGGCCGCCAGGACGGCCGCGCTCACCACGTCGCCGCCGCCGCCTATGGCGAAGACCAGCCTCATCTAAGCCCTCTAAGGAGCTCCACGTAGGCCCTGGCGACGTCCACGACCTGCTGGATCTCCACGTATTCGTCGGGCGTGTGGGCTGTGAACTCGGGCCCGGGCCCGTAGGTCACGGTGGGTATGCCGCGCTTTATGAAGAACCTGGCGTCCAGCCCGCCTATACATATGGTCTTCCTCGGAGGCCGTCCGCGCGTCCTAGCCACGGCCCCCTCCAGCGCCTTGGCCAGCGGGTGGTCCGGCGGCACGACGGCGGCCTCGGACTGGTTTATCACCCTCACCTCAACTCTGTAGTCCAGCCCAGCCGCGGCGCCCTTTATGAAGTCCTCCACCTCCTTCCTGACCTCCTCGACGCTCTCCTCGGGTATGAGGCGCCTGTCGAGTGTGAAGGCGAAATAGCCCGGCACCACGTTGGCCTTGACGGAGCCCCTGACCTCGCCCCCCATGGTGAGCGTCGGCGAGGCCCCCCTGGGGTCCTCGAACTCATATTTGCTCCGCTTCGCGGAGAGCCTCGGCATGTAGCCCTCCAGTATTCTGCTCGCTATCTTGACGGCGCCCTCGAACGCGTTGAGCCCCAGCCACGGCGTCGAGCCGTGGACCTGCTTCCCGTAGACCTCCACCAGGAACCAGACGAGGCCTCTGTGGCCTATCCAGATGTTGTCGACGCCGGAGCCCTCGGCTATGACGGCCCAGGGCGCCTTGATCTTGCCGGACTCCGCGAGGTAGCCGGCACCCGACTCTCCGCCTATCTCCTCGTCGGGCACGAAGGAGATCTCGAAGTTCCTCAGCCCCTCTCTGACAGCCGCCTCAGCCGCCAGCACTATCGCCGTGAGGCCGCCCTTCATATCGACCGCGCCCCTTCCGTACACTCTGCCGTTCACGTGGCGGGGCTCGAAGGGCCTCGCGACCGACCAAGCCGACTCGGGCCCGGGCGGCACCACGTCGTAGTGGCCGTTGAAGTGGATCTTCGGCTCGCCGGATCTGGCCAGCAGGATATACCTGGGGTGGTCGACGCACTCGGGGCACGCCTTGGCCACGACCTGCCTGGGCACCTCGACGATCTCCGTGTCGAGGCCCATGCCCTTGAACAGCCTCTCCGCGTATTCGACGAACTCTAGGTACTTATCCCCGGGGGGATTCACCGTGGGGATTTTGATCATCTGGCTCAGAACCTCGACGGCTCTGGACTCCATAACGTCACCGAAATACTATTTATTAATTGCATCACGGACGGCCTTGGCGAAGAAGCCCATCAACATGACGAATTCGGCCTAGGCTGAACCGCGCCGATCCCCCAGGAGGTTGCGCGCAGTCTCCTAGCCCGCTCTCTGCGGCAAGCTACATGTCTCTCGGCGGCGTCACGTCGAGGGCGCTCCTGGGCACGGCCAGATAGGGCCCCTCGACTACGGGCAGAAGTTGGGGTACTTGGCGCCGTCGCCCGCCTCCAGCCACGGCGAGTCCTCCCAGCGCACTAGGTGAACCACGGGCGCCGGAGCGAAGCGCCCTCCGTCCCAGAAATAGGGAAGTCCATCGACGCCAGTCTCGACGAGGACGGCGTCGGCGACGTCGAAGACGCCGACCGGCGGACCGGCCGAGCCGGTCTGACCAGCCGTCGACAGCAAAGCCGCAACAGCCAATACTAAGACCAGAGCTCATGATATATAAAAACTATATAAGTTTAAAATATTGATAATTATAAGCTAGGATTAACATATAGGATAGTTCAAAGAAGGGGGCTCTGGACGGCCCGCCGCGGCAGCCGTGCTCCCGGACGCTAGGCCCTGCGGCAGTACGGTTTTATATACTTGAATATATCGCTGAGCCTAGGCCTCTCCTTATATATGACGACGTAGTGGGGAAGCGAGCGCCAGGTGGCCAGCGCGAGCCTCTCGTCGACTAGGACGAGCAGAGGTATCTTGGCCGCCGCCAGCTTCTCGTACTTCCTTGCGACGTAGTCGGGGGTCCAGAACCCGACTATCTCCACGTATAGATCGCCTATCTTGAAGTCGGGTATGAACACCCTGTTGCCGACCACCAAGGCCTCGGGCTCTCTCTGCACCGCGCAGACCCTGGAGACGTTTCTGTAGAACTCCTCCTCGGCCGTGCTGTCGAACTGTGGAGGCTCGACGTCTCTATGCGCCATCTTGGGCGCGCTGGACTTAGCCTCGGCGAATTTGTAGATCTTGCCGTAGAGGCTTATGTCGGCCTCGATGCGCCAGTCGTCGGCCGAGATCACGTAGGGCACGAGCTTGGCTAGCCTCGTGCCGTAGCGCTCGGTCTGCTTGACCGCCGAGACCGGCCCGTCGATATCCAGCCTTATTCCGCCTCCGGCGCGCTCCGCCACGTACATCAAGCCGAGGCCCTTCAGCGTCCTCACCAGCTCCTTCACGCGGGCCCCGTCCGCGGCTACGTAGGCGGCCATGCGCCTCGATCTGAACAGAAGGGTTTGGACCAGCGACGTGTTGTACAGAGCGGCCAGCTCCTCGGCCGACATGTCGGGTCCCCTAGTTATGACGAGCTCGTCCTCGTGGATTTTAGCTAGAGCCGCCTCGACCTCCTCGGCGGATATCTTGAGGCGGGAGGCCACGGCGGCCACGACCCGCGCCCTCTCCCCCTCGTCTACGACGGGATGCGCCTTGGCCGCCTCCCGGAAGACCTCGAGCCTGATCCGCGTCAGCCGCCTTCTGTCGACCTCCTCAAGCCCTATGGACCTCTCGACTATGTGGGCCAGCCCCCTCGCCAGCTTAGGCTCGAAGGGCGCGTCATCGACCTTGGCCCGGGCCTCGGCGAGCCTCAGGCCGGGCCTGTAGGCGCCCAGCACGTACTCCGCGGGCCACAGCTCCTCGAGATACCTCGGCGCCACTCGATCCCCCTGTCTCCTTGCCCTCAGGAGGTCGAGGGGGATCATCCCACCCCTCTGCGCCTCCTCCTGGATATGTCCACCTCCCGCGTCTTGGCCGTGACCACCTCGTAGATCTTGGCCCTGTGGGGCTTCAGCCTGAGGGCCCTCCCTATCCTCTGGACGTACTGCCTGCTGGACGACGTGCCTCCCAATATCACGACGACGTCCACGTCGGGCACGTCTATCCCCTCGTCGAGGACCTTGCCTGTGACCAAGGCCTTCACCTCGCCTCTTCTGAACATCTCCATGACGAGCTCCCTCTCCTGGTCGGGCATGTCGTAGGTAACCTCGGGTATCAGGTAGCGCCGGGATACCTCCCTCGCAAGCGCCGTGTATTCCGTGAAGATGAGGATCTTTCCGTCGGGATGTCTCCTCAGTATATCGGCAACGGCGTCCACCTTGCTCCTGCTCTCGAAGAGCATCCTCCTCATCTCGTGCCAAGCCTCAAGGGCGCGCCGCGCCTCGGCGCTTCTGCCGGCCAGCATAACCAGCCTGCCGAAATCGGAGGGCGATCTGAACCTGAGCCCCCTGGCCCTTATGTACCCCCTGTAGACCCTCTCCAGCTCCTTGTAGCGCGCCATCTCCTCCTCGGACAGGCCCACCTTCACGACCTCCACGTCGAACTCCGCCAGATATCTGCCAGCCGCCTCGGAGACAGCCATGCGGTAGACCACGGGGCCCACCAGCTCGGGCAACAGCATATGTAGATCGTCGGCCCTCTCGGGCGTGGCCGTCAGGCCTAGCCTGTATGGGGCCGGCGAGAGCTCCGCTATCTGCCGGTACGACTCTGAGGGCAGGTGGTGGACCTCGTCGAAGACCAGTAGCGGATATCTATTGCCCAGATGCTCCACCGCCACGTAGGCAGAGTCGTAGGTGGTCACCGTTATGCAGAGCTCCCTTTTCTCCTCGCCGTACCAGACGCCCACGCGCCCCGGGAAGTGCTCGGAGAGCCTCCTCTCCCACTGCCTCAACAGCTCTATGGTGGGCACCACCACGAGCGCCGGCTGCCCCACTCTGGCTATGGCCTCTATCGCCACGTAGGTCTTCCCGGCGCCTGTGGGCATGACCACCACGCCTCTTCTGCCCCTCAGCCAGCTCCTCAAGGCCTCCTCCTGGTACTGCCTCAAGCTGGGCCTCCTGGCCGCCTCGACCGACCTACACACCGGCGACAGCACCCCGTCCTCGTACTTCACCCCCAGCGAGTCCAGCACGGCCTTTATCCTGTAGTAGTACATCCCGAGGGCTCTATATTTGCCCACCCTCGCGTCGAATTTGATAAACGAGAGCGCCCTGATCTGCGCCGGCACGTCCCCCGACAGGACGACAGTTCCTCTATCCCACATCAAGTACAGCACGTCCCTATTATGGAACCCTATATATAGGCCTTCCGGCGCCCCTCGCGGGCGGACGGGGGCCTAGCTTATAAATATATCCGCGCGGACACGCCCGTGAAGATGCAGTTCAAGAACGTGGTGCTGGGCGGGACCTTCGACACGCTCCACTCGGGCCACGTCAAGCTGCTGGCCACCGCCTCCCTTATAGGGGAGGAGATCCTGATCGGCCTCACCAGCGACTCCTTCGCCTCTACCTACAAGCAGTACAACGTGAAGCCGTTCGCCGCGAGGCTGGCCAACCTCAAGTCGCTCATGAGCTTGATAGCGCCGGAGAGGAAGGTTGAGTACGCCGCCATAAGCGACCCCTACGGACCCGCCGTGACGAGACCCGAGCTCGAGGCCATAGTGGTCAGCAGGGAGACGTTGCCCAGAGGCCTCCAGATAAACGACGAGAGGGTCAAGAGAGGCTTGAGGCCCATGGACGTGGTGATGATAACCACGGTCAAGGACGGCTACGGCAATATACTCTCCTCGACGTTCATAAGGAGGGTGCTTGGCGTCAGGTGACCGGCGCGAGGGGCAGGGCCCCCTCAAGCCAGCCGTAGCGAGGCAAGCTCTCTATATATGTCTAGCGCTCTGCCGCAGTCGCCGACGCAGAGGGTCGGGCCCCCCAGCACGTCCAGCCTGACGTAGCCAGCGGCCTCCCGCCTCAAGAAGTCGAAGATGTTGACGTAGTATATCTCGCTGTGGCTGAAGTCCCTAAATGCAACGAGGTAGTTATACGCGGCGGCCCACGCCTCGTAGGGATCAGGCCTGGCTCTAACCCCGTACTGGAGCAGATCGACCCTGGGCGGCCTCGGCTCGGCTCTGGCGAGCCTCTTGGCGACCTCCGCGGCGAAGCCCACCGTGGAGTCGTCCACGTAGTCGTCGAGAGGGCTGTGGTACACGCCCCAGATGTCCTCCAGGGACGATATGGTGACCGCGGGGAGGCCGGCCGCCTCGTAGTGCAACGAGTCGAAGTCGGCGCGCGGGCGGTCGGCTGGGAGGAGCCCCCTGACGGCCTCCTCCATGTAGGGCATCACGTACGCCTTAATGGACCCGCGGCCGACTACGTCCAGGTTCACCAACAGCCTGGGCCGCCATCTGCTGAAATACGCCAGGGAGCCCCACGCCCAGTAGAGCGACGGCACGTGGGGGCCCACGCCTTCCTCGGCCGTGAAGAGGCCGAGGGCCACGGGGTAGTCCTCCACGACTAGGTCCAGGAAGGCCATGACGGCGGCCTCTACCCCTCCGCAGTTGTCGGTGGCGCCGGCCAGCCAGTGGTCGTAGTGGGCCGAGATCATGGGCGTGTCCTCGAAGGAGTTCATGGCCACCACGTTGTAGCTGAATGCAGTCCTGGCCTCTACGTCTATATTCAGCAAGGCCCTTTTGCCCAGAGCCCTCCCGACCTCCGCAGGGGCGCTGGCGGCCGGTATGGGCGGAGGAGCCGCGTCGTACTTGAAGCCGAGCTCGTCGGTGACCACCACCCTCCTCAGAGGCTCGCCGAATAGCACCAACGCCGACGCGCCCCGCCTCGCCGCCTCTATCAGGAGGTATTTGGCGTCGTCGACGTCGCGCGGAAACGGCGCCAGCACGATGTCGCCCTCGGCCTCGCCGCCAGGCTCGACGAGCCTGCCCTCGTACGTGCCCGGCCTGGAGTAGGGCAGAGCCAGGACTTGGTACCTCCTCCCCTCGACCTCCAGGGCGGAGCCCCGATCTCTCCAGTACAGCACCTCCACCGGCGAGAGGTGTAGCCAGATGTGGGGTATATCGAGGACGGAGGCTATGAAGTCGAGGAAGTCCCTCTCCTCGGGAGATCCGGCGACCAGATCTCTGTATTCCATACACCTCTTGGCTAGATCCCCCACGGACCTATTAGGGACCCTTTTTAAACTGACCTCGGCCCCTCGGGCGCCCCCTAAACGTGATCCAGCTACCGGCCGAGGCATACGCCGTGAGCCTTAAAAACCTTCGCGGCTGGAGGGAGGCCCAAGGCGAGAAAGGCAGGTTTTAGCTCCGGCTGAGCTCAAAGCCCCTCCGGCTTCGTGGGTCGGAATCCCCTTTATAATTGGAAATCTCGCCCTTCTGGGCGGAGAGGAGGTCGGGTTCTTGTCGGAAGAGACGATGACAAAGCTGAGGACGTCGAAGAGGCCTCGCATCGGGAAGAGGAGAGGACTATGGAACCTCATCCAGCGGTACCAGCTCCATTCGACAAGCCGATTTCTATAGACGGCGATGAAGAGGTGACCCACCGGGCCGAGGGCCGGCCGCCCGCCATACGGGCAGGGGCCGGAGAGCCATGCCCGCTGCCCGCCACGCAGATGAGGGGACGCGCCCCCTCGCTGGTCGGCGCCCCGGCCCGGGAGGCCCTAGGCCCCTGGAGCCCGAGAGTCCCCATCGCTCAGCCGCGTAGCCGTGGGACAGCGTAACACGCGCCGATCGCCATCGTCCTCCAACATGGCGAAGTGGATGGGGCACGCCTTGCTGTTGTGATAGGACGAGATGTGGGAAACCGTAGATAAGATTTAAAACGGGGTGGCCTAGATCTCCTAGGCGAGAGGGCTGATTGTTGACGACATGAACCCGGTATGATCGGTGACGTCCACGCCTATTTGAAGTGTCTGCTTATCGCCTCCCAATCCTCCGCGCTTAAGCGCCAGCCCATGGCGCCGGCGTTCTCCCTCACGTGCTCCTTGTTGCCGGCCTTGGGTATCGGCACCACGGTCCCCATGCCTATATACCAATTGAGGGCGACCTGTATAGCCGTCTTGCCGTATTTCTTGCCCAGCTCAGACAGCAACCGGTCGCCGGCCAGCGCGCCCTTCTCTATCGGCGTGTAGGCGAGGTAGAGAAGCCCCTCCCTCTCTGCGTAGGGTATCACCGAGTTTTCGTCCGACCTGTACCTCAAGCTGTATCTATTCTCCACGGCAGCCATATCGTGCCTCTTGGCGCAGCTCCTCGCTTCCTCTATCCCCCTCACGTCGAAGTTGCTGAGGCCCCAGAAGCGCGCCAGCCCTCTATCCACGGCGGCCTCGAAGGCCTTGACCGTCTCGCATATGGGCACGGAGTCGCTGGGCCAGTGGAGCAGGACCAGGTCGGCGTAGGTGCCCAGCCTCCTGGCGCTGGCCTCTAGGGACCTCAACGCGTCGTCGTACCTCGCGTGGTTGGGCCAAACCTTGGTCACTATGAAGAGCTCGTCCCTCTTGAAGCCCTTGACGGCCCGGCCCACCAGCTCCTCGCTGTGGCCGCCGCCGTACATCTCGGCTGTGTCTATGAGGGTCATGCCCAGCTCGACGCCAAGCCTCAGGGCCTCGACCCAGCCCTCGTCGTTGCTGTGGTCGGAGGTCCAGAAGCCGCCGCCCATTCCCCACGTCCCCATGCCTACAGCCGAGACGCATCCCACAGACTTCACGCACTTCACGTCGGCCATGGCAACAAGCCGATCCATAGTAAAAAAGCTAACGCGCCGCCCGGCTAGACCGACGCGAGGACGACTCCGGCCAGTATCAGCGCGAAGCCGGCCCCCGACCACGCGTCCAGCCTCTCGCCGAGCTTTAGGTACGTGATGGCTTGGGTCACGGCGGGCGAGAGCGCCGTCAATATGGTCGGCACGACGACGTTCGCGTAATAGGTGGAGAGTATAAATAGGGGGCCCCCGACGCCGTAGCTGAGGGCTCCCGCCGCGAATATCCTGGCGCTGACCCTAGGCCTCCGCCGTCTGGCGGCCTCGACCAGCCCCACGGCTAGGAGCAGGACCAGCGCTCTGACGAACGTGAAGCTCCAGGGATCCACGGAGGCGGTTGCCGCGCCTAGGGCCAAGAACGAGATGGCGTAGAACAGAGCCGACAGAAGCGCCAGTGCGAACCCCTTGGCGGATCCCCTCCTTGCCCTGATCACCGCGGAGAGGCCCGCCATGGCCAGCAGGCTGGCGGCGACGTACTGCAGGGACAGGCCCTCTAGAGGCGACGCGAGCAGGGGGACCAGCACTATGTACGCGTAGGAGAGCAAGTTGGCCAGCCCCACCTCCGCGTATCTGAGCGACAGGAGGTAGACGTATGTCCCAAGCACGGGGCCGAACATCGAGAAGGCGGCGCCGTAGAGCCAAGCCTGCGGGGACAGGCGGAGCCCCAACGCGGCCAGCGGAGCCGCCGACAGCATGGCGGCCAGCGCTATCGAGAATAGATCGTCGAGGGCGCTCTCGGTGGCCCCCGTCTTGTAGAGAAAGGGGCCTACGGCCCACAGGAGTGAGGCGGTCGCGGCGAGGGCTATGCCTATCAGCATGCCGCCGACACGTCGCCCGCGCGGTCTATATCGACCAGGACGCCCGGGTCCCCGACCTCGACCCCCGCGGACCTGAGGACGCCCATCACGGCCCGCACGCCGACATCGCCCTGGAGCTCGAGGACCTTGGCAATCGCCGAGCGGCGTATCAGCACCGGGTTCCCCCTGGCGCCTCTATACGTGGGGTACACCACGTCGGCAAGGCCGCTGTTGGCCAGCAGCTCTCTGTAGGTCTCGGCTCTCACCAGCGGCATGTCGCCGAGCGCTATTATATACCTCTCGAAGAACGGCGCAGAGATCAAGGCCGCCTTGAGGCTCGTGCTCATCCCGAGGCTGTACCAGGGGTTGTAGACGAAGGATACGTCGAGCCCCCATCGCCTTACGGCCGCGCGGACGGCGTCCGCGTTATGGCCCACTACGACGTGGACGGGCCCCACGCCGGCCGACACGGCGGACCTCACGGACCTGACGACCACGGGCTCTCCGCAGAAGTCGGCCAGCAGCTTAAAGCCGTCGAACCTCCTGGACTCGCCCGCGGCGAGCACCACCACGGCGGCTCCCATCAGACCAGCCCCTGCAGATTCGCGGTGACCTTCTCGACGATGGACCTCGCCGCCGCGTCCACCACGGGCCTCCCCAACGCCGAGATGAGGCCCCGCGCGTTGCCCTGAAATATCCAACGCACCTCCCGGCCCTCGGCGAAGAAGCTTATGGTGAAGTCCACGACGCTCTGGAGGCCGCTGGCGGTCCCCACGACGGTCGCCCTGTCCTCCCGCGCCTCTG
The DNA here is from genome assembly GCF_002077075.2 of Thermoproteus sp. CP80. GTDB lineage: Archaea > Thermoproteota > Thermoprotei > Thermoproteales > Thermoproteaceae > Thermoproteus. Next base: position 18,498 of record NZ_LCWM02000010.1, read on the forward strand.
AGTACTTGAACCTGACGTCCATGGCGCCCTTGAGGCTTCCGACGCCGACGGCCACCCTGGCCCTATACCACTCCCCCTCCCGCGATATGGAGGATACGCCGGGAAACGCCTTGCCCACAACCTCGGGGTCTAGGAGCCTCTTGAAGTTGGCCGGGTCCCTCATGACGAATCTGCCCTCGTATCTCAGCTCCATGGGGCCACGGACGCCCCTATATTAATCTGGTAGCACCTCACGGCGCGATAGATATATATACCATCTATATACTGACCATGAGGATAAAGATAAGATCGCCCAGGTGGTACGACGGCGTCGACAACGCCTCCCACAGGCCCTATCTACGCGCCGTTGGCTTCACCGAGGAGGACTTCTCCAAGCCTCTGGTCGGCGTGCTTGCCGCCTGGTCCGAGCTGGGGCCCTGTAATTACCACACGCTGGAGCTGGCCAGGTACGTGAAGGAGGGCGTCAAGGAGGCCGGCGGGGTGGGCCTCGCGGCGCCCACCATCGTGGTCAACGACGGGATAAACATGGGCACCCCCGGCATGCGCTACTCCCTCATCAGCAGGGACCTCATAGCCGACACGATAGAGGCGCAGTTCAACGCCCACGGCGTGGACGCGTGGATCGGGATAGGCGGATGCGACAAGACCCAGCCGGGGATAATGATGGCCATGGCCAGGCTGGATCTGCCCGCCGTGTATCTCTACGGAGGCACGGCCGAGGCGGGCTGGCTCGGCGAGAGGGAGCTCACCATAGAGGACGCCTTCGAGGCCGTCGGCGCGCATCTCTCCGGCAAGATCACGCAGGAGGAGCTCAGGCGCGTGGAGGAGCTGTCCTTCCCCACATACGGCACCTGTCAGGGCCTCTTCACGGCCAACACAATGGCGATCCTTGCGGAGGCCCTCGGAGTGTCGCTGTTGGGCTCGGCCACGCCGCCGGCCACCTCGGCAAGGCGCCGGGCCTACGCCGTGGCGTCGGGGCGCGCCGCGCTGAGGGCGGCCGAGCTGGGAGTCACGCCGCGGAAGGTGATCACCTACGACGCGTTGTACAACGCGGCGGTGACGCTCTTCGCCACCGCCGGCTCCACGAACGGAGTCCTCCACCTGTTGGCGATAGCGCACGAGGCCGGGGTGAAGTTCACGCTCGACGACTTCGACGAGGCCAGCAGGAAGGTCCCCGTAATCGCGGCGTTGAGGCCGGCCGGGCCCTACGCGATGCAGGATCTGGACAGAATAGGCGGCGCGCCCAGAATACTGAAGAAGCTCTACAGGGCCGGCCTCCTGAGGCCTGAGGCGCTCACCGTCGAGGGCGAGCCCATAGGCAAGCTGTTGGAGAGGTGGCAGCCGCCGGCCGTGCCGGAGGCCGGCGTGCTCTACGACGTCGAGAGGCCATACAAGCCCTACTCAGGGATAAGGATCCTCAGGGGCAACCTGGCGCCGAGCGGCGCCGTCATGAAGATAGGCGCCACAAACGCGCTCAAGTTCGAGGGGAGGGCCCGCGTCTACGACGGGGAGGCCGACGCCTTCAAGGCGGTGGCGGCCGGCGAGATAAGGCCGGGCAACGTCGTGGTGATACGCTACGAAGGCCCCAAGGGCGCTCCCGGCATGCCCGAAATGCTGAAGGTGACGGCGGCTATAGTGGGGGCCGGACTGGGCGAGTCAGTGGCCCTGGTGACCGACGGACGTTTCTCAGGAGCCACCAGGGGCATAATGGTAGGCCACGTGGCGCCCGAGGCGGCCGTGGGAGGGCCCATAGCGCTTGTGGAGGACGGCGACAGGATAGCGATAGACGGCGATGCCGGTTTGCTCAAGCTCGACGTCCCCGACGAGGAGCTAGAGCGCCGCAGGAAGTCGTGGAGCCCGCCCAAGCCCAACTACGCCGGCGGCCTTCTGGCCAAATACGCCGCATTGGTGCAACAGGCTGATAGAGGCGCCGTGACGACCCCATCGCCGCTGTCCGTCGACTACTGAAGGGCTCTGGGCCACGCGCGGTGTCAAGCCCATTAACCTCTAGGAGGTTCAGCCCACAGCGCAGGGCCACGCCCGGCAAGCCGTGGTCTTCGTTACAGAGCCCGTCGATAGTATCGCCACGATGGCCATGGCGGGGCTTCCGGTTCGTCTGTTCTCATCGCGTCCGCGCAGGGACGTCAAGCTTCGCCGCCGGCATAGCCGTGACGGCGGCGCCGATGATGACGTCGAGCCTGAGCAGACAAGGGGATTCGTGCAAGCCCGACTTTCGTTCAATCGAAAGATGTATTATCAGCTTATATAAATTTAAAAAGTTGTTATCTTAAAATATATTATGAATAAAAAATTACTGGCAGAGATTTTCTTGATCGATTTTCTGATAGGTATTTCTGCTTGGTATGTTTTTCTTAACGCAATTAATTTTATTAATATATTTACTGATAAATTAATATATTATGCATTTATCTATATATTAAATCCTTTATTTTCATCGATAGCATCGATCGTCATCGGCTATCTTTCGGATAAAGGCCATCTGGACAGATTCATCGGTCTGAGTCTTTCTATGATGTTTCTTATTCTACTTTATCAATCCTTCATAAAATATGATAGTTTATTTTTAATATATATTATTTTAACTATTTTTAATATAGCATATACACTCTATAATGTCTTAAAGTATTCGCTAGTTCCGAAGATCACGGCTATATTTGAGCAGATAAATGCCGCTTACGAACTTTCCTACGCCGTATTGATGGTCTTCGGGCCGCTTCTCTCGCTGTTCCTCATAAAGGCGATGTACGTCGCCCCGTTGCTGCTGTTGGCATCACTTCTTATATTTTTTCATATAAGCAAGGAAGTTGAATATAAGCAATTCAAGAGCACATACAGTTTTCTATCAGTATCAAGAAAAATATTTCTAAATAAAACATTTCGCCTAGTTTCCTTAATATATCTTATATTAACATCAGCCGGTAGTTTAGTTAATTTAGCAATAATTCAAGTATCGCAGAAATTTCATTTAACAGTGACATTCGTGGCGAACTTTGCTGTGATCAATGCATTAATTGGTTTAGGCTCTGCCCTTGCAAGTATTCTAATAGGCGTAAGGCGTTCCGTATTGCCCCGTCTGGCGTTGCCTGGCTGCCTACTTCTATCTCTGTACCCCATTGCTATCTTCCTCTATTTACTTACTCAGTCGGATGTCATGCGATGGGGCTTTTTGGCCATCTCGGTGCTCAACGGATTTTCCAACTCCATATTGTCAATCTATTTGGCTACAAAAATTCAAAATATATTTATAGATAACACGGCTATGTCATTCGCTACATTAAATATAATATCAAATATTACAAGCGTAGTCACGCTATTTATAGCTGGCATACTATCTGGTTATATTTTATCTTTAATGATATTTTCATCATTGATATTATTTATAAACACATTTTTAATTAATCATTTAAATAATATAAATGTTAAATAAATAGACAAATCTTCTGCGGCTCGTTGTTAATTAGATGACCGGATGCGGCGGATAGTCCCTCCAGCATATGCCCCCCAGCGCCTGGCTTCGTAATGTTTTATTATGGGTGCCGCTTTGGGCTTGTGTTGACCGCTGTCGCTGAGCTCGCGGGCGGCGTGGTCCTCACGGTTGCCGCCGGCCTCCTCGTCGAGCAGTTGGTCTACTACCTCGGCGCGAGGTTTAGGCGCTCTACGGCGGGCGTGGCCACGGTGGTGGCTCCGATCATCACCTCGAGCCCCGAGCTGGCGGTCTTCTTGATAGCGTTGCTGGAGGGCGAGGCCGGGGTGGCCTGGGGCTCCATAGTGGCTCAGCCCTTCATGGCGTCCACCGTGGTGTACCCCGCGGTGGTGCTCGCCGCCCTCTCCTCCTGGGCCCTGCGGAGGAGGGCCACGCGGCTTCCGCACGTGCACAGACGCACGGCTATGCCCCTGTTGGCCTTCACCCTGCCGTTGATACCCGTCTTGTTTCTACATCCGGAGCGGCACGGCCTCTACGGGAGGCTCTACGGCGCGTCGCTGGTGTTCGCGTATTTCCTCTACGCACGGGCGGCGCTGGGCAAGGAGGCCGAGGCCGGCGGGAGCCCCCGCCTCTATTTGAAGAATCCGGCGCTGCAAATAGCCGCATCGCTGGCGGCTCTATATCTCGGCGGCGAGTGGCTGGTGCGCGGGGTGGCCGGGCTCGGCCCCGCCCTGGGGCTCGACGATGTCGCGCTCGCGGTCGTCTTGGTGCCTGTGGCCACCGTATTGCCAGAGTCCGTAGCGTCGCTGGTGTTCGTGGCCAGGGGGAAGGACGACGAGGGGATAGGCGTGGTGGTGGGGGAGAAGGCCCTCTACGGCACCTTCTACCCCGGCCTTGCCATGGCCGCGGGGGTCTACAGCCTCGGCCCGGCCGTAGTCGCGGCTCTGACGATCGCCATAGTGATCTCTCTGCTGGAGGTGGCGGCCATATGGCGCGGCTACTTCGGCCTGACGGCGCCGTTGGGTCTGGCGGGCTATGTCTGGTATCTCTACCACATCTAGGATAGTATCGACGATACTGTCGGCGGCCGATCTGAGCAGGGCCGTGGCGGCGAGGGCCGGACGGCTGGGGAGGGTCAGGGCAGTGGCGGTGGGCAAGGGCGCCCTGCCCATGTTGGGCGGCCTCTCCGCGGTCGCCGAGATAGTGGACGGGGTTGCGGTGGCGCCTCAAGCCGGCCCGGTCCCTAGGTCCGTCAGGCTGTACGTAGCCGACCATCCGACTCCCACCAGGCGGAGCTTCGAGGCGGGGCGCGCGGTGCTGAACTACGTGGAGTCGCTCGGGCGCGGCGAGACTCTGGTGTTTCTGATATCGGGAGGTGCCTCCAGCCTCATGGAGGTCCCTCTGGTCGACGAGGGCGACTTCCTGGCGGCGTGGGGCGTCCTCCTGAGGGGCGGATTGACGATACACGAGCTCAACGCGGTGAGGAAAAGGCTCTCGGCCGTCAAGGGAGGCAGGCTCGGCCAGATCGCGGCGTCTAGAGGCGTCGAGGTGGTGAACTTGATAGCCAGCGACGTGCCTTGCGACAACCCGGCCGACGTGGGCTCGGGCCCCAGCGTCCCCGACGACACGACGCCGGACGAGGCCTACCTCTACCTGAAGGTCAGGGGGCTCTGGGCCGAGCTGCCCGGGAGCGTGCGGAGGCTCATAGAGTCCAGGAGGGGAACCGTCGACACCCCGCGCGACTTTCCCCACAGGACCTCCGTGGTGGCCAGAAATCTCGACGTTCTGAGGGAGCTACAGAGGGAGTACGGAGGCACGATCGTCACGTCGTGTCTGGTCGGCGAGGCGAGGGATGCGGGGAGGCTGGCGGCCTACATGGCGAGGGAGCTCGGCACGCCCTTGATATTGGGAGGAGAGCCCTCGGTGACGGTCAGAGGGAGGGGGCGCGGCGGAAGGACCACCGAATTCGCCCTGTCGTTCGCGCTGGCGGCGCCCAGAGGGCTGGCGGCGCTGGCGATGGCCACCGACGGCCTGGACGGCAACACGGGGGCGGCTGGGGCCTGGGCCGACCCCGATCTGCTTTCCGATATGGAGTCGATGGGCCTCGACGTGGCGGAGCTGTTCGGCGACAACGACACGTTCAAGCCCTTCGAGGCGACGAACCGCGCCGTGTTTACGGGCCCCACGGGATCGAACCTCAACATAGTCTTCTACGTGGACCAGTGGAGCCGTCTAGGCCGGCTTCTACAGCCGCGCGGCTAGGTACAGGAAGGGCAGGTAGAGCGCCATGTTTATCGCGGTGATCGCGATGCCCCTCTCGGCGAATTCTCTGAACTTCAACGTCCGCGAGTAT
>NZ_LCWM02000010.1:24702-49594 GCF_002077075.2 Thermoproteus sp. CP80
TCCATATCCCCCTCATGGTTATGAACATGGTGATGAAGAACACGATGGTGCCCCAGTTTACGCCCTCCAGCACCCTCCTCGGCTCCGAGGAGAATATGTATATGGCGGCGGCCGCGACGAACGGTATGAAGCCTATGTTCTCGACGTGGGGAAGCCCCAGCATGGCGAACGCGTCGTTGGCGAGCAGGGCGGCTATCACGGCCATCAGAGCGCCGCCGGCCAGATAGGCGTCGCGCCTGCTCTTGATGAACTCGGACGGCACGAAGAAGGCGTCGACTCTCCTGTCGGGTAGCCTATACCAGCGAGATATCAGCGCGGGGAGCGCGAGGAGGTTGACCAAGGTGGGCGCCAGTAGGTACTTCAAGAAGGTCAACAGAGGAGTCGCGATGCCGGACTGGACGGCTATCAAGACGTTCTGGGGGTTGCCTATGGGCGTCGCCACCGAGCCTATCGTGACGGAGAACGCCAGGAGCAGCGCAAGCGGCTCGAGGTCCACGCCGGCTATTCTCGCCGCGGCCGCGGCGATGGCGGGCCCCATCAGCGCCACGGCGTCGTTGACCGTAAACGCCGCGAGGAGGCCGAAGAGCAAAGACAGGAGCATGAGCATCCTCCTCGTGGAGCCCGCCTTGGCGAGGAACCAATACGCCACGGCGTCGAGAAGCCCCGCCGACTCGGCCATGGAGACTATCGAGAACATGCCTATGAGGAATAGAACCACGTCTAGGTCGACGGCGGCGCCCAGCTCGCCGACGGGCAGCAGATCGCCGGCGACTACCATGAACGACGCGAACGCCATTATGGACCACGCGGGTATGCGGGGGAGTCTGGACTTCGCGGCGAGTCCGCCTATCAGCACGGCGAGGGCTACCGCGGCCACCAACTGCTGCATGAGACCCATGATGTGCGCGCGGGGCCGAGGCTATTTAAGATATGCCGGCGGCTTCATTTAAGCGATAAGTTAAATTAGCGTTGAGCCTTTCCCGAGCCCTGCCGCTATTTTATAAGTAAAAATTTATATGGGGGCTTCGGACGGCCGACGTGGAGCGGCTGGGGAAGGCTGTGGTCGCCAATTTCGGCGGCCAGTACGCCCATCTGATAGCTAGGCGCCTCAGAGAGGCGGGGCTATACGCAGTGCTGGCGCAGCCCGAGGAGTTGGAGGACGTGCTGCGCCGGGGCGGCGTCGCCGCCGTGGTCCTTTCGGGAGGCCCTAGGAGCGTCTTGGAGGAGGAGGTCGAGGTAGCCCCCTCGATCCTCGATGCCGGGGTCCCCGTGCTGGGCATATGCTACGGCCACCAGCTCCTGGCGAAGATGTTGGGCGGAAGGGTCGAGAGGGGGCCCGGCGAGTACGGCGACACCAAGGTGAGGCTTCTCGAGGGCGATCCCCTGCTGGAGGGCCTAGACAGGGAGGAGGTTGTCTGGATGAGCCACGGCGACTACGTGGCCTCTCCGCCTCCCGGCTTCAAGGTTCTCGCGGTGTCGGAGAGGGGGTATATAGCGGCCATGAGGTCGCCGGATAGGCCCATATACGGAGTTCAATTCCACCCGGAGGTCTCCCACACGGCCAAGGGGAGGCTGATCTTCAGGAACTTCGTGGAGAAGGTGGTGGGGTTGGCGCCGTCGCAACGCTGGGACCCCGCCTCGCAGGTGCCGGGGATAATAGACCGCATACGCGCCGCGGTGGGCCCCGGCGAGAAGGTGCTGGTCGCCGTGAGCGGCGGCGTAGACAGTACGGTGACGGCGGTCCTCGTCGCGAGGGCCGTCGGAGGGCGGGCGGTTCCCATATTCGTAAACCACGGCTTGTTCAGAGAGGGCGAGCCCGAGGAGGTCCTCTCGTCGCTTAGGGGGCTGGGTCTAGACGTGGTCTACGTCGACGCCTCCGAGAGGTTCCTGTCGAGGCTGGAGGGCATCGAGGACTGCGAGGAGAGGCGTAGAATAGTCGGCGAGACCTTCGCCGAGGTCTTCGCCGAGGTTGCGTCTAGGATCGAGGGCGCCAAGTGGCTCGCCCAGGGCACGCTCTACCCGGACGTCGTCGAGAGCGGCGCGGTGAAGGGCGCCGACAGGATAAAAAGCCACCACAACGTGGCCGGCCTGCCCCGGTGGCTCGGCCTCAAGGTGCTCGAGCCCCTCAGGGACTTCTACAAGGACGAGGTGAGGGCTATCGGCAGGGTTCTGGGCCTCCCGGAGGAGCTGATCAATAGACACCCCTTCCCGGGGCCCGGGCTGGCCGTGAGGGTCATGGGGCGCTTCACTAGGGAGAAGTTGGAGATAGCCAAGAGGGCCTCGCGCATAGTGGAGGAGGAGTTGAGGAGGGCGGGCCTCTACGATAAGGTCTGGCAAGCCTTTGCCGCAGTGGGGGACGATAAATGGGTCGGCGTCAAGGGCGATGCGAGGGCCGTGGGCCACGTGGTTATAATCAGAGTAGTCCAGAGCGAAGACGCCATGACCGCGGACTGGCCACAGTTGGACAAGGAGATCTTGTCGAGGATATCTTCCAGGCTGACGTCGGAGGTGCCCGGGGTTGTCATGGTGGCCTACGCGATCACCCAAAAGCCTCCGGCCACGATAGAGCCGTGTTAATAGGTGAAGCCCTCGCCGACGCAGGACAGATCGCCCCTGTAGAGCGCGTAGCCTACTATAACGCCGTCGAAGCCGGCCCTCTTGAGTAGCTCCAGGTGGGCGCAGCTGGAGACGCCTCCCGCGTAGTAGATCCTCTTGGCGACGCGCCTAAGGGCCTCCACGTCCGCGACCAGCGGCCCGACGCCCGTGCCCTCGACGTCTATAGACGTATATATGGCCGCGGCTAGGTCGCGCCCCTCGAGCAGCCTCAGGGCGTCCTCGAGCCTCAAAAGCCTGGCGGTCCACCCGCCTCCCATCACCCAACCCTCCGACACGTCCAACGAGACCACGAGCCTTCCGGGGAAGGACTTGGCCATCTCGTCGAAAAGACGCGGCTCCGTGAAGGGCAGAGTCCCCAACACCGCGTAGTCGCAGAGACCCAGGGCCCTGCTAACCGAGGCGGGATCTCTCAGGCCGCCGCCCACTTGGCATCTCCCCCCTACGGCGTCCGAGATAGCCGCCACGACGTCTAGATTAGCCGGCGTCCCGCGCTCTGCTCCATCTAGATCCACTACATGGATGAGGGGGGCTCGGGAGAACCTCCTGGCGAGCTCCAGCGGATCGCCGACGAACACGTACTCGCCCCGCCGCCCTCTAACCCTTTTCACCGCCCTGCCGCCCTCCAGATCTATCGAGGGGATCACCAGCATCGGCTTAAATTTCTCTGTGCTTAAATCGTTGGATGATGACGTCTCGGGGAGTCGGAACGGTGATACGCGCGGTTATCCGGCTGAACCTACTTGGTGGTCATAGGCCTCTCGGCGGGCGTGAGCGCCTGCCTCAACGCCAGCCCCAACGCCTTATGCGACGCCTCGATCACGTGGTGGGGATCCTCGCCGAAGGCCCTCAGATGTATAGTCGCCTTGAGCTCCGATGCCAAAGACCTCACGAAGTGGGGGAACATGTACGTGGGGTATCCGCCTATAGTCGCCTGGGGCAGTCTGGCCTTGACCGCCCAGTAGGGCCTGCCGCCGAGATCGACGGCGGCCGTGGCCTCGGCCTCGTCCATGGGCACTATGGCCCAGCCGTAGCGCGCTATGGAGCGCCTATCGCCGGCGAGCTCCGACAGCGCCATGCCCAGGGCCAAGCCGACGTCCTCTATCACGTGGTGCCCCTCGTCCAGCTCCCTGAGCGTTCTAGCCTCCACTCGGCCCCCCAGACCTGCGTAGTGGAGCAACGTCTCGACCATATGGGCCAGGAACGGCACGGGCGTCGACACGGACAAAGCCCCTCCCCGCGTGAGCTCCACCAAGACCCTGGTCTCCTTGGTCTCTCTGATCATGGCATTGATCGGGGATAATATTTTTTATTTTATAGACGCGACGTGTTCCGTGACCGCGGTGAGGATAATACCCTGTCTCGATGTGGACGGCAGGAGGGGCGTTGTGGTCAAGGGGGTTAACTTCAAGGGCCTCAGAGAGGTGGGCGACCCCGTCGAGCTGGCCATGCGCTACGACGAGGAGGGCGCCGACGAGCTCGTCGTGTTGGATATAACCGCCACCGTGGAGGACCGCCCCACGTTCTTGAAGGTCGTGAGGGAGGTGGCTACCTCGATCTCCATCCCGGTGGCCATAGGCGGCGGCGTGAGGTCCCTGGAGGATGCAGACAAGTTGTTCAAGGCGGGGGCCGACAAGGTGTCGGTCAACACGGCGGCGGTCAAAAGGCCTGAGCTGGTGGCCGAGCTGGCGCGGCAGTACGGCTCGCAGTCCACGGTTGTGGCGATAGACGCCAAGAAGGTCGGCGGGTCCTACGCCGTCTACATCAGGGGCGGCAACGCGCCCACGGACCTCGACGCCGTCAAGTGGGCCGCCAGGGCCGTGGAGCTAGGCGCCGGCGAGCTGCTGGTGACGTCGATAGATAGGGACGGCACTAGGTCCGGCTACGATCTGGACCTCCTGGCGGCTGTGCATTCCGCCGCCAAGGTCCCCCTGATAGCTTCGGGCGGCGCCGGCGACTACGCTCACTTCTACGAGGCCGCCCTGGCCGGGGCCGACGGGCTGTTGGCGGCCAGCCTATTCCACTTCAATATAGTAGACATAAGGAAGCTCAAGGACTACCTGGCGTCGAGAGGTATCGAGGTGCGTATTGACTATTAGCCTGCGGACTATTTTTATTAAATGGATACCTATTTAATAAAAGATAATAATAAATAAATATATTTATTCATATCGTCAAGAATTAACTGAGGTTTTAACAGAAGCTTCAAGACAACGTTTTAAATAGCGGGGGGACGCGCACATATGCGCGATGTCTGGATCGTGGGCTACGCCAGGACTCCCATAGGTAAGTTCGGCGGCGCGCTTAAGGACGTCAAAGCGGCCCATCTAGCCGCCTTCGCTATACGCAAGGCGCTCGAGAGGATAGGCCTCGACGGCAAGCTGGTCGAGGAGGTAGTAATCGGCTCCACCCTGCAGGGGGGACAGGGCCAGAGCCTTGCGAGGCAGGCGGCGCTATACGCCGGACTTCCGGTGACGACGAGCGCCTACACGGTCAACAGGGTGTGTTCGTCGGGCATGCAGGCCGTGATAGACGCATATAGGGAGATAGCGTTGGGCGACGCCGATATAGTGGTGGCGGGAGGCGCCGAGTCCATGTCGACGGCCCCCCTGGCCTTTTCCCCCGATACGCGCTGGGGCGTCAAGCACCTCATAGGCAGAGAGCATCGGCTACTCGACCTGATGGTCTACGACGGCCTGATGGATCCAACCAACGGCCTGCTGATGGGCGAGGAGACCGAGATGGTGGCCAAGGAGTGGGGCGTCGCTAGGCAGGAGCTAGACCAGGTGGCCTACGAGAGCCACATGAGGGCCTGGAGAGCCACCGAAAGCAAGTGGTTTCTGGACATGGAGCCCATAGAGGGCGAGCTGGGCGGGGCGAAGGTCAAGCTGGAGAGGGACGAGGGCATCAGGCCGGACACGGACCTGGAGAAGCTCGCCAAGCTCAAGCCCGCCTTCAGGCCCGACGGGGTCCTCACAGCCGGCAACTCCAGCCAGCTGTCCGACGGGGCGGCCGCCCTCGTCCTGGCCTCGCCGGATAGGGCAAGGGAGCTCGGCCTCAAGCCCATCGCGAAGATCCTCGGCTATTCTTGGCATATGGTTGAGCCGTGGCGTTTCGTCGAGGCGCCGATATATGCCGTACAGAAGCTCGTCAAGAGAGTCGGCATAGGCCTCGACCAGTTTGACTACTTCGAGAACAACGAGGCGTTTGCCGTCAACAACGTGCTGTTCCACAAGGTTCTCCAGGTCCCCTACGAGAGGCTTAACGTGTTCGGAGGCGCCGTGGCGCTCGGGCACCCGCTGGGGGCGTCGGGCGCCCGAATAATAACGACGCTCATATCTGTCTTGAAGGTGAGGGGCGGCAGGCGCGGCATAGCGGCGTTGTGCCACGGCACCGGCGGCGGCACCGCCCTGGCCATCGAGATGCTTTAAGCCCCCGGCCGAGCTCCGGCGGATAGCGGCCGATCTCCCGGACTGCGTTTTTAAATGGGGGTAATAGAGGCGGTATGTGCGCTGGAGGTCCGTCTCCGTCGAGCTCTCGCCGCCGGAGGGGCCTGCCGCCGAGGAGGCGGCCCGCGCCGCCGTGCGGGACGCAAGCCGCGAGGAGTTGCGCGAAGCGCCCCCTCCAGAGGGCTTTCCCGGCGGGAAGGGCTTGGCCGCCATGACTTCAGCTGAGCGGCTGATACGCGCGCTTCTGGCCGTGAAGCCGCCCGAGCTCGAGGTGGATTACCGCTCTAGGGAATCGCCGAGGGGCTACGCCGAGCTACCCTTTGCGGTGAGGATGGACGGCGTCGGCTTCGGCAAGGCGTTCGCCGATCTGCCGGGCCCGCGCAATATAGGCGTCCACCGGGCCCTGAGGAGGGCGGCCCTCGAGCTCGCCGAGGCCAGCGGCGCCGTATTGGCCTATATAGTCAGCGACGAGATCAACTTGATATACAGGGAGGCCGCGCCCTATAGAGGCAGAGTTCAGAAGCTCATAAGCGTGTTGCCGTCCGCCCTCTCCGCCAAGGCGTCCGTCCTGCTCGGCCGTCCGCTCTATTTCGACGCGAGGATCGTGAGGCTCTACGACGACCGCGACGCGGCGCGCTACGTGGCCTACAGAGCGCGCGTCGGCTTGAACAACTACGCGATATCTCTGGCAAGAGAGAGGGGGCTCATATCGAACACCACGCCGCCTATCGGCGAAATACTGAAGGGGCTCTCGGGGGCGGACCTCTCGTTGGGATGGGGCTCGTTGCTCGCCAAGGAGAACAAGTGGAACGACGTGGATCTATGCGCATTTCTGACGAGATACGGGCTATGCTGAAGGGCCTACAGGCGAGCTTTTATGCAGCGCTTAGGTCTCTGTCGAGATCCTACGGCTCGGCGGTCTTCGTGGCTCTGTTGCCCCCTCTGCTCTCCTCTCTGTTGCTGGCCGGCGGCTGGCTGTTCTCAGGCGCCGTCGATCTGGACAAATACCTATATCAGCTCGTCGGGTCCTCGCTTCTCGTCATGGTCCAGATCGCTGTGGGCGAGACCGTCTGGGTGGTGAGGGACTACATCAGAGACGGCCTCTACGACTACATACTGGCGTCGCCTGCCGGAGCTCTGGAGACCTTCTACGGGGTCTTCCTCGCCGAGGCCCTCGTGTTGAGCGGCCTCTCGCTGGCGTTCACGGCGTTGATAGTCGGCGTAATGAAGGGCCCCGTCTATGGAGTAGCCACCGCGCTGGCCTTCATGCTCTCCTTTATAGGCATACTGCCGACCTTGGGCATCGGCATTATCCTCGCGTCCCTAACGCCGATAGTCAGAGATCCGAACGTCCTCGTGATGCCTGTGGGCGCCGTCATGACCTTGCTGGGCGGCGTCATATATCCAGTATCGATACTGCCGCCCTACCTAGAGCTGGCCGCCTCTGTACTCCCCGTAGCGGCGCTAGCCGACGTCGTGAGGGGACTCGCGCTGGCCCTCAAGCTACAGGTGGAGAGCATAGGCGCCCTCGGGGTCTATATGCTCTACGCCTTGACGGGCCTCTTGGTGTTCAGAGCGGTGAACGCCTATGCGAGGCGCCGCGGCCTTATATAGGGCGTTGAGGCACGAGCTGGCCAGGGAGTGGCTGAGATTCACCGGCCTCAACTCGCGCTCCTGGCTGAGGGCGATCTCCGGCTCCATATCCATGGCGCTTTGGTTGCTCGCCGCCATAGTGGCCATGTCGTGGTACGGCATAACGAGAATCAGAGTCGATAGATATATATACTGGATCTTCTTTACATATACCCTATACTCTGAGCCGATCTGGGCCGCCGCGGAGGCGCGATCTAGCCTAAAGGGGGGCGTGGCGGAGCAGATATTAGCCGCGCGCGGAGATCTGGCCGGAGTTATGCTGGCCTGGCTCTTCGTCGACTCCTCCATATGGTCGGCGCTCGACTCCGCGATCCTCCTCCTCGTGTTCGCCGCCATCTTCGGCAGATTGCCCGAGCTGGAGCAGCCGTTGTTGTTGGCTGCGGCGGTCCCGCCCCTGCTCGCGTTCTCGATCCTGACGGGCCTAGCGGCGCTGTACGTCATGTCGAGAATAGAGAATACCTGGATAGCCGGCCTGGCCTTCCAGCTGGTCGTGCCTGCGCTCGGCGGGATCTTGCCGCCGACAGTCCTGCCGCGCGGGATAGCCCAGGCCCTGCTGCTGTCGCCGCTGCAGTATGTGATCGCCCCAGTCATATATGCCGGGACGGGCGTCTGGCCGCTTGACCCGTCAATTATTCTAGTTATTGATTATATTATAACTATTTCATCAATAGCTATCGTGAATAAATATAAAAAATCACTTGTATTTATTCTCTAGGTAATTCAGAAGATATGAGGGGTTGTAGACCTCGCCGGTAGCCCGCGCGACCAGCTCCTTCGGCGGATATACCGCGCCCCATCTGTGTATTCTATCGCGGAGCCACTCCTTTATCTCCGAGAACCTTCCGGCGGCCACGGCCTCGTCCAGAGGCCCGAAGGCGTGACGGAGCTGGGCCGCTATCACGTTGCCCAGCGTGTACGTGGGGAAGTAGCCTATGCTTCCGTGGGACCAATGTATGTCCTGGAGGACGCCCTCAGAGTCGTTCTTAGGCCGTATGCCCAGAAGTCTCTCCATCTCCTCGTTCCAAAGGGCCGGCAGATCGGCCACCTTGATCTCCCCGGCCACCATGGGCTTCTCCAGCCTGTAGCGGAGCAGTATGTGGAGGTTGTAGGTCACTTCGTCCGCCTCGGTCCTTATCAAGCTGGGCCGCACCACGTTGAAGTAATGGTAGAGATCCTCGTCGCTGTATTTGGAGAGGAACGGCAGATGCCTCCTCAGTATGGGCGCCGCGTGGGCCACGAAGCCCCTCGATCTGCCGACTACGTTCTCCCAGAACCTCGACTGGGACTCGTGCACCCCGAGCGAGACGCCGGTGCCTATCGGGGTGAAGGCATAGCTCTCGTCGATCTGCAGCTCGTAGAGCGCGTGGCCGAACTCGTGTATGGCGGAGAACAGGGGCTCTCTGAAGTCCTTAGGCGGATAGCGGACGGTTATCCTCACGTCGAACGGCGAGGCCGGGCCTATCGTGAAGGGGTGGGGCGACACGTCTATCCTGAACCGCCCCTGGGGGTAGCCTATCAGGCCCAAGACGTCCCTTATGGCGGCCTCCATGGCCTGTCTGTCGTAGGGCTCCTCCTCCAGTGGGTGCGACTTAGGCCACTCTCTGGCCTCCAGCTTGTTCAAGAGGCGCCTTATCCCGGGCTCCAACACCGAGAATATGGAGTCGACGTCCCGCGACGTGAGGCCCTCCTCGTGTAGATCGAGCAGGGCGTCGTAGGGATGCTCGTCGTATCCTAGCTTGTCGGCTATGACCCTGACGAGCTCCACTATCCGCTCCAAGTACGGCGCGAACTTCTTGAAGTCGGCCTTCTCCTTGGCGGCGCGCCAGGCGACGAAGGCCTCGCTGGTAGTCTTGGCGAACTCGGCCACTATCTCCGGAGGCACCCTTCTGTAGAACTTGAGATCCCTCTCGAGCATGCGGATCATGCCCTTCTCGACGTCGGTGAGATCCTCCTCCTTCGCCTTGTCTATCAGCTTCACGAACGACTCGTCGAGCATCAGCTTCTGGGTCAACTTGGCTATCTCCGAAGCCGCCAGCGACCTCCCGCCTATGCCTTCCTCCGGCATG
Organism: Thermoproteus sp. CP80; assembly: GCF_002077075.2. GTDB lineage: Archaea > Thermoproteota > Thermoprotei > Thermoproteales > Thermoproteaceae > Thermoproteus. The sequence continues at coordinate 34,484 of NZ_LCWM02000010.1, forward strand.
TAGACCTCTCGGTCCCAGCCCATCAAGGACTGCGCGTGGTTAAGCGCCCAGATGGTCCGGTAGCGCTCCAAGATCTCCTTGACCGCAGGGGATTTGACCGCCATTGGACCGTATGCCCCAATGGCTATATATACATTCCGTTAGCTAGGGCGGCTGCGCGGCGGATCGGGGCTCACTCGACGGGGACCTCGACCTCCTTGGTCGCCGATATGGCCATGAGGAGCTCCCTCACGGTGATGTCCGGCCTGGCCCTAAGCAGGGATAGGGCAGCCTTGGCCCTCTCGGGGCAGTAGGCAGAGGCTATCTCCTCCACGTCTTCCTCGGTCAAGACGTCCGGCAGTTGGATAGATACGGAGGTCAGGATGTTGCCCAGCGGCGGGATCTTCGACGCGAGTTTTTCGTAGACCTCGGGCAGGAACGACGCCACGAACCCGGCCCTATCGAGCCCCATGTTTCTGATCCTATGCAGGGCCGAGGCGGCCTGGAAGAACTGGGGGTCCTCCGGGCTCGGCATCCATTCATCCAGAGCCACGACCAGCCTGCCGGAGGCCAGGTCCAGCGCGGCCGAGAGCGTCCACGAGGGGTCTCCTTGAGCGAGCGAGAGGAGCCCCTGGAAGCCGTACCGCCTGTATACGTCGACAATCTTGGATCGAGCCGACGACCTCGCCGCAAGCCTCCAGGCGATTACCGCGGCCATGTAGGCCAAGCTCCTCTCGGGGAACTCCGTGGCGTCTATATATATGCAGTCCATCCTCTCGCAGAGGGCGTACAGAACCTGCGTCTTGCCCATCCCCGCTCTGCCTATGAGCGCCGACAGCGGATATCTGGAGGCGAGCTCGGCGAGATCGTCGAGGGCCTGGGCCCACCGCCTGCCCGCCAGCTTCGCGCGGGGCCTGGCGACCGGCCACGACGGTATCGCGCACGACACGTAGTGACCGGCCGGCCGTAATTAAAGGAGGTAGGCATCACACATAGGTATTACATAGCGCCGAGGGCTCCGCCCCTTGGGGTCGGGCTCCCCGGCCCAGGCGACGGACTGCGCCGGGCCGGCCTCAGTTCGGCTGGGGCGCCTCTCCATGATAAGACAAGATTCTCCCCCGGTCCCCCACACTGCCCTGTCCAGCCCTCCGGCGTCAACTTCCAGATAGTGCTGAGGACCGCCGCATCTCTATCCACCTCATGGCCACGAGGACATCTCGGCGCCATTTCGAAATAAAACGCCGAACGACTCGCCATATCAACCACATTTGTCGGCGTGGACAAGCGCAACGACTCGTCATCGAAGGCAGGCGAGGAAGAGGTTGAGGTATGGAGGCCTCGTGTCGAAGGAGCTCAATAGGAAAAGCCGGCTCGTCCCGCGGCGGATGCTCAGCGTGGATCTTGCTGGCCGGACCAAGGCCCGCCGTACTGGCCCGACCGGCCCCAATCCAGCGCGAGGGGCCTATGGAGGCGGCGAGGACGCCTCACAGCCCAAAGGGGTCGGTCTTCCTATCCTGTTTTCTTTATATAGCCGTATCCTCTGCCGTTTATGTAGATCTTCTCGTCCCCTCCCTCGAGCAGTATATATTTTCCGCGCCTTTCGGCCACCAGCTTGGCCAGCCGCTCGACGAATTCGGCCTCGGAGAGGCCGAGCTTGCTCACGACGTAGTCCTTCACGGCCCTCAGGGGCGCGTAGCCCGTCGGGCCGGCCGAATGCCTTATCGCCGCGTCCAGCGCCTGGTCGAAGTCGACGCCTTCAGCCCGGCGCCCCTCCAGCCGCGACACCCTCTCCTCTAGTTCCAATATCTTGCCTAGGACGAGGCTCCACCCGTCCTCGATGATGTACCTAACGCCTCTGCCGGCCTGTTCGGGCTTGGCGCCCAGCCTGGCGGCCAGCTCGTCGGCCGTGAGGCCCATCTTCCTCGCGACGCGCTCGAGGTCGCTCCGCCTGACGTAGACCCTGCCCTGCTCGGTCAAGCCCACAGCCAGCTCCACGCGTGGCCGGGGTGCCTGGTTAAAAACGCCATAAGCCAAAGCAAAGGTTATTACCGGATTGGCGCTCTGCCCAAGTGCCCGGTCTAGACATCGTGGAGAGGGTCGCCGAGTTCGTCGAGCTGAGGGAGGACGAGTTCGTCGCGCCTGTGTTGCGGCGGGCGGGCGTCGACGTCTTCGAGCTGCTCGTGGCGGTCATGTTGACCCAAAACACCTCGGACAGGAACGCGTTCCGCGCGTACCACAACCTCAAGAGGGCCGTGGGGAGGATAACTCCGCAGGCCCTGCTCTCGCTCGGCGAGGATAGACTTGCGGAGCTCATAAGGCCGGCCGGCATGCATAGAGTCAGGGCCAGGAAGTTGGTGGAGCTCTCGAGGGCGCTCTCCGGCGTTGATTTGTCCAGATTGGCGCAGATGGACGTGGAGGAGGCTAGGCGGTTCCTCACGTCTCTGCCGGGCGTCGGCGAGAAGACGGCCGACGTGGTGCTGGTCAATCTGGGCAAGCCGGCCTTCCCCGTGGATACCCACATCGCCAGGATCGCCAACCGCTGGGGCATCGGGGCCAAGTACGGCGAGATAAGCAGGTGGTTCATGGAGCGGTTGCCCCCAGGGAGGTATCTGGAGGTCCACCTGAAGCTCATACAGTTCGGCAGAGACTACTGCAGGGCCAGGTCGCCGCGTTGCGGGGAGTGCCCGGTCCGCGACCTCTGTCCCTGGCCCGGCAAGCGCTAGCGTCTGGCCAGAAAGGCCAGTGCCTGCTTGGGGCCGAGCCTTAGCGTTATGGGCTCCGTCCCCTCTATGGAGCCCGAGCCCGCCACGGCCTCCACCGACTTGACGCCGTGCGCGGCCACCGCAGCGGTCACCGCCTCGTAGGAGTGGTTCACCGCTATGACTAGATCGCCCTCCTTCCCCTCGAATCTGGAGACCTCCACCCTCGGGTCTATTGAGTAATAGGGGATATCTAGCCCTGCCAGCTGGGCCAGCGCCGCGTAGATCCTGTGATACCCTCTCAACCAATCCACGTGCTCCGCCTTGGCTAGTATCAACTCGAACGGTATCACCGACAATACGGCGCCCTTCTTGGCCACGACCACCGGCCTATTCCTGTGGTCCACGGCAATCACCTCCGCATCTACGGGCTTTACCGCATACGTGTAGACGGGCGCATCCACGGCGAATTCCAACTCCTCGCCTGGCTCGATGGGGCCGAAGTCGGCCACGAACTTGACCCTGAAGATGCCGCCGTAGCGTATCCCCACGCTCCCCGGCAATAGGGCGTTCTCGACGCCGAACAGCTCCCGCCATAGATGGGTGGCGGCGTCGTGCAGCGCGACGGCGTCGCCGAAGGCCCTGAAGAACGAGGCGTAGACCAAGCCGCCCGAGGCGATCGCCTCGTAGGCGAGGCGCCAGGTCGTCGCCAGGGCCGTGGGCGCCGAGGGAAGCGCGATGAGCCTCTTACGCCTCAGCTTTTCCCTGGACAGCTCGTAGACCGAGGATATGCGGAGGCCGGACATGAAGCCGAGCGTCAGACCCATCAGGGCAGGCCTGAGGCCCGGCTCGCTGCGCCAGCCCTGGGGCACGAACTCGTAGTCTCTATACATGTAGAACGGGACGACGACCGCCGCCTGGGCCTCCGGCCTTCTGAAGCGGTCGCCCAGCCCCATTTCCTCAAGCCTCTTCAGGTCCTGCGAGAATTTTCTGACTACGGCCGCCGCCGGCTTCGGCGTGCCGTCTGCCCTCACTAGCCCGAACCCCAGCTCGAGGAGTCGCCATTCATACGGCGGATCGCCCTCCTGGGGGAAGTCTGAGAAGCACCAGATAAAGGCGCCGATAGCGCCGTGGGCCAACGCCGACCACAAGACGTCGTTCACGAAGCCGGCGTGTTGCTCCTCGGAGAATTGATATGTGCTGAAGCCGAACTCCTCCAGGATAACTGGCACATCTCCGTCGTTTGAGAAAAGCTCGATGAACGCCGGGTAGAGATATCCGTGTCGCACTAGATTTGTATCGTATTGATACAGGTGCAGGCCTACCCAGTCCACCAGCCCCTTCACGTTAGGCGCCTCCTGGAGATAGGAGCTTGCGACGTCTCCCGACGAGAGGGGATGCGCCGGGTCGACGGACTTGATGGCGGATGAGAAGGACTTAAGGAAGCCCAGAGCCTCGTCCCTGCTCCTGGCGGCCTTCACCAGGCTGAGCTCGTTGCTCAGGATCCAGCCGCCGAGACCTCTGTGGTCCTTAAGCGCCTTGACGACCTCGAGGACCGCCTTCACGCCCAGCTCGACCGTCCCGGGCGCGTATAGATCCCAGTCGGGCGCCCAGGGTATGGCCCAGTTCCGGCCTGACATATGGCCCACGATCAAGGTCGGATAGCCCAGAAGCCCGCGCTCGGCAAGCAGATCCATGAAGTGTCTCAACTTGGCCATAGACTCTTCCGACGCTCGGCCGTGGGGATCGAAGAAGTCCTCAGCCAGTATAAAAAAGCGCAGCGCCCTCACGCCGAGCCCCCTAAGCGTATCTAGGTCCTCCCTTATATCGTCGGGATTCCACTCCTTCCACATCTTTATGTTGTGCCTCCGAGGCCAGTAATTGACGCCGAGTAGAAACATAACCCATATGGCCGAACGGCAAATATAGCTCAAATCGCGGCTATTCGCCGAGGCCCTCCAGATCCATATACCCATACCGCCCCACCTATGGAATCCACAAGCCGCTTCTGGGCAGGCGTTATTGGGGGTCCACGGGGTTCAGCTAGAGGCCGTCCCCGCTCTAGGTCGAGCCCGTCCGCCGCGCCCAGCCGCGTCCTCCGCCGGCCTCCGTCGCGTTTATGCGCCCCGTCCCCCCTCGGATGCCTCAGGGAGTATACTCTAGTTATTACAATGTGGCTAACAGTATTGCAACGCTATAAAGGTTAAATACTCACATGGGTAGGTACACTATGCGGGCATACACGCTGACGGACAAGTTCAAGTCGATATTTGCCAGAAGAGGCCGCTCGATAGTGCTGGCCTACGACCACGGCATAGAGCACGGCCCCACCGATTTCCTGGACAACCCAGACTCGGCCGAGCCCGAGTATATATTGAAGATCGCGCGCGATGCGGGATTCGACGGGGTCGTGTTCCAGAGAGGCGTTGCCGAGAAGTACTACGACGGAAGCGTGCCGTTGATACTCAAGCTAAACGGAAAGACCTCGCTCTACAACGGCGCGCCTGTCTCTGCCCCCAACTGCACGGTGGAGGAGGCGGTGAGCCTGGGCGCAAGCGCCGTGGGCTTCACCATATACGCCGGGAGCGACTACGAGTGGAAGCAGGTGGAGTACTTGGCTCAGATAAAGCGCGACGCCGTGAAGTTCGACATGCCGCTGGTGGTGTGGTCCTATCCGAGAGGGGGCAAGGTCGACGCAAAGTACAATGGCAACGAGCACCACCCCGAGGTGGTGGCATACGCCGCCAGAATAGCGTTGGAGCTAGGCGCCGACGCCATGAAGATAAAATATACGGGAGATCCCAAGACCTTTGCCTGGGCCGTCAGAGTCGCCGGCAAGGTGCCTGTGTTGATGTCGGGCGGGCCTAAGACGAAGACCGACGAGGAGTTCTTGAGACAAGTGGAGGAGGTGATAAGCGTCGGCGCTTTGGGCGTAGCCGTGGGCAGAAACGTCTGGCAGAGGAAGAACGCCGTGGAGTTCGGCAAGCTGTTGGGCCGAATGGTCTACGAGGGGAAGAAGGTGGCCGAGATCCTCGAGCCGGCGGTCAACTCGAGCCCATGAAGATCGGCGTACTGACTGGAGGGGGCGACGCGCCCGGCCTCAACATAGCTGTATATACATTCGCCAAGCTGGCTGAGAGGAAACACGAGGTGTATGCGATATTCCACGGCTGGAAAGGCTTGTTGAACAAGGAGGTCAAGAAGACGTCGTCGTCCGAGCTATTGGACTTCGCATTCGCCGGAGGCACCTACATAAAGACGTCGAGGACCAATCCGTTTAAGGACGAGGAGAGGGCCAAGGTCCTCGCGAAAAACGTGGAGGAGCTGGGCCTGGACGTGGTCGTGGCCATAGGCGGGGACGACACGTTGGGAGCCGCGGGCGAGGCGCAGAGGCGCGGGATCTTGAACGCGGTAGGTATACCGAAGACCATCGACAACGACGTATGGGGCACCGAGTACACCATAGGCTTCGACACGGCCGTAAACGAGGCGGTCAAGGCCGCCGAGAGCTTCAAGACGACGTTGATATCGCACGAGAGGGTGGGCGTGATAGAGGTCATGGGCAGAGAGGCCGGATGGATAGCGCTACACACGGGCCTGGCCACCATGGCCGACTTCGTGTTGATACCAGAGAGGGAGGTCGCCTGGGATCTCGTCGCAGAGCGCATAGGGAGGGCCTATGAGGCCAAGAGATGGGCGCTGGTCGTGGTGTCGGAGGGCGTCAAGTCGTACGGAGGTCCTGTGGACGAGTTCGGCCACGTGAGGCTGGGCGGAGTCGGCAACGAGCTCGCCGCATATCTGGAGAAGAGGACGGGCCTCGAGACGAGAGCCGCGATACCCGGCCATATAATTAGGGGAGCTCCGCCGACCGCCTTCGACAGAGTGCTGGCGGTTAGATACGCTACAGCCGCCTATGAGGCCGTCGAGGAGGGCAGATTCGGGGTCATGACGACCTATAGAGACGGCGAGATAGGCTATATGCCCATAACCGATGTGGTGGGGAAGAACAAGCTGGTCAGCGGGGCTTGGCTTAAGCTCTACGAGACGTATTGGGGAGGCTCGGAATAGGTAGAGGACGTATTACTAAAGCGTAAAGTTTTTAAATAGACATCACAAAGCACCTCTCGGCGTCCGGCGGCTCCTCCTTTGGCAATTAATTTCTATAGGGCAAGCCCCCTATCAATAATGGAGTCCTCGCAGAAAAACGCCTATTTTTTGTAGTTAAGTTTTTATATTCACCGTTTCTCTAGGCACATGGCAACCGCAGAGGAATTAAGGCTAACCGACAGACAGGTCCAGATACTACAGCATCTGTTGCAACACGCCCAGCCCATGAGGGTCTACACCGTCTACGGCGACCAGGACGAGATAGCCCGCGAGCTGGGGATGACAAGACAGGCGCTTGCGATACACCTCAAGCGACTGAAGGAGCTGGGGCTAGTCAGGACGGGCAGGGAGTTCGTCGACGTGACCGAGAAGGCCGTTAAGTTCCTCAAGGGCCAGAGCAACGACGTCATAGTGCTGGTCAAGGTGGAGCCGAAATATAGGGACAAGATCTACGACTTCTCCAAGAAGTTGCCCATAGAGAAGGCGCTCAGGCTCGCCGGCGAGTACGACCTAGCCGTCATCACGCAGGAGACCGTGCTGGACAAGGTGCTCGACTCCCTCAACAACCAGGAGGGAGTAAAGGAGACAAAGACGTTTATCAGCATAGGCACCATAAAGGAATAAGAATCCAAAGTATATAAAATACATATTTTTCATGAATATTTAGCCCTAGAGAAGGGGCCGTATTCTCCGATCCTTGTTGGGCAGTCCGCAAAAGCCTTAAAAACGTGGGGGATATGCGTAAAGGGGCCCGTAGCTCAGCATGGATAGAGCGGCGGAGCGCTTGCCGGCCGCCGTAGGCCGCAAGGCGCCGACCCTCCGGAGCCGTAGTCGGCGCAGCCGGCGGATGTCGCGGGTTCAGGCGAAGCCGCCGAAAAATCCCGCCGGGCCCGCCAACCGCGATCGGCCTGTCGGCATCTCCATATTAATATCCATGGCTTGGTGGCGCCATGAGGCTCTCGATAGCTATAACCATCGCGGGTATCGCCATGGTGGCCATCGCGGCCGTCCTGTTCCTCTTGGGGTCCCAGGCGAGCTCGTTGGCCTCCTCCGTCAACGAGGCGCTAGCGCAGCTGAACAAGACGAAGGCCGCCGTGTTGGGTCCCGGCGATAACGTGAGCTTTTCGTTTCCGGAGCCGTCGATCTTGTTGGTCAACTCGTCCGCGCCTCTGAAGGTCGTGCCGGAGTCGCTACGGGTTGTCGTGCAGGGGACCATCATGGCGGTCGCGGTCCAGCCGGGCGTAAGCGTCTACTTGGTCAACAACAGCACGCGCCCCGTCTCCTTTAGATATGCGGTGGTGGCTATAAGCCCGTCTCTGTCTAGGGCGGTGTTCTTCGCGCTTATCTCGCTGGGCCTGGGCTTCGTCGGCTTCGTCGTGTTGGTCGTGGGCGTCGTGCTGTACGTGTTAAAGAAATAAAACCTGCATGCCATACAGCACGTGGATCTGTTCCGCGTCGACGTATCGCTGGTAAGAGACGGCGTGGTGGCGCTGGATTCGGAGACAGCGCTTCTTCTGAAGTACATAGAGGAGACTGGCTCGATATCGGCGGCCGCGAGGAGGCTTGGGATGCCCTATTCCCGCGCCTGGGGGCATATCGCGAGGTCCGAGAGGGAGCTCGGCGTCCGTCTCGTGGAGCCTAGGAGGGGCTACGCGGGGGGCGCGCAGCTCACTGAGGAGGGCAGGCGCCTGTTGGCCCGCTATCTCGAGTTCGTGTCGAACAGATTCGGCGGGCTGGAGGCGCTCACAGAGGGCATGTGCGACTTCATGTACGCCGGCAGTTCCGATATATTGGTGAGGGATCTGCTGGATAGGCTGAGGGAGGAGGGGTTCTGCGTGGAGGTCAGGTGGGTCGGCTCGGCCAGCGGGCTGATGATGGCCGCCACGGGTCTCGCCGATGTGGCCGGCATACATCTGCTGGATCCTGCCTCCGGCGAATACAACATTCCGTACGTGGAGAGGCTGGGGCTGTCGCAGGCCGTGGCGCTCCATAGAGGTTTCATGAGGTCTATAGGCTTTGTGTATAGGCCTGATGTGGAGTTCGGGGGCCTGGAGGACTTGTTGAGATATAGAGTCGTGGCGCGGAATCCGGGGTCGGGGACGCGGCTCCTCCTGGAGCTGTTGGTGGACAAGCTCGCCGAGAAGTTGGGCAGGCCCCGCAAGGCGGTTGCCGACTCCATAAACGGTTACAGCACCTCAGCGAGGACCCATGAGGAGGTCGCGGAGGCCGTAGCGCGGGGGGAGGCCGACGTCGGGCTGGCCATAGCGGCGGCCGCGGAGAGATACGGCTTGGCCTACAGGCACGTCGCCTTGGAGCGCTTCGACTTTGCCGTGAACAGACGCAGTCTGGACAAACCCGCAGTAAGGCGTCTGCTGGAGCTCCTGAGGAAGGAGCAGCCGCCTCCCGGCTATACGCCGGTCAGGAGCGCAGGCCAGAAGGTGTTAATCTGACCTCTCTCCTCTGGGCGGGAGCCCCGTCCACGGTTCTCCACAGCTTGTTCAACATAGCGCGCCGCCTCTATCAGCCCATGGCCGTACGGGCAGTGCAACGCACGCCAGCTGCCGCTGTCCGCAAGTCTGGCGAGGCGGACTGGGCGCGTTCGGGCATCCCTGAAGCGAGAGGCGTCCTGGTCGGCGGAAGGCCCGCGGCCTATCTACGCCGTTGCGGCGGCCCCTCCAAGAGGCCGTGCTGCGATGGCGCGCGCAGGAGGGCCGGCTTCAAGGCGCCTGAGGCCTATCTCAACGTGTTTGAATAGCTTTTTTATTTGGAGTCGCCATAGGTCTGTGCAGATTTTTCTGGCGACAGAGAAGGGCGTCTACGAGCTGATCCCCACAGGCGGCGCCCACAGGATATGTTGCCCAGACCTGGAGATAGTTGACGTGACGCCCTTCGAGGGGCATCTCTACGTCTGCTCGCCTAGGTTGGGCCTCTTCGAGGTGGGCGGAGGCCGGCTCAAGAGGCTCGCGTCCACGCCCTGTTGGCGCCTCGTGAGGCTAGGGGACTCGCTCGTGGCGTCCATGGACGGCCCGATGTTGGTGGACGCGCTTTCCGGCACGAAGGTGGCCGAGTTCCCCGAAGACGCCGAGAGGCTCGGATGGAGGTTCCTCAAGGGGCCTGCCCACATAACCGACTTGGCGCGGTTCAAGGACCTATACGTGGCCTCGGTCGAGGAGGGCAGTCTCTTGGCCGGCGGCGATCTGCGCAGGCTTAGGCCTACCCGCTTCTGGGGGGATCTACACGCGCTTCTTCCCGACAGAGAGAGGCTGTACATCTCCACGTCTACCGGCATCTACTACACGAGCGATCTGGAGAGATTCAACATGGGCCGGGGCCCCACAGGCTATACGCATGCGGTGGTGCGGTGCGGCGGCTATCTAGCCACGCACGAGATGTCGACAAGGCCCCTCTGGGTGTCGGTCGACGGGGTGATGTGGCGCAACCTCCCGATAGATCTGCCCAGGCCTGAATACGGCACGACCAACCTGGCGTGCGCGGGCTCCAAGGCCATATACGCCGTGAGGCAGGTCTACGTGATAGACATAGCCCGGCTCATGGTCGAGAAGCTGGCCTCCGGCCTGCCGTTGGTGCTCAGAGTGTCTGTTCTCTAACTTGGGAAAGATTATGGCGTAATTTTGGAAAAATTATTTTAGGGATAAACACGCTCTTTACTCATGTCCAGAACAACAACCCTCGGGATAATCGCGGTGGTGCTGGCGATACTGGGGTTCGTAGCCGGATACTACGCGGCTCCGAAGGGCCCAACCGCAACGCAGACCGTCACCCAGACTTCAACGCAGACAACGACGGTCACCCAGACGGGCTACGTGACGCAGACCGTCACCCAGACTTCAACACTGACAACGACGGTCACCCAGACTGCGGCGCCCTCCATGCAGATGCCCACGCCGGTCCTGGCGCCGATCTCGTCCTCGACGGTATCAGTCAACGCCGCGGAGGGCGCCACTGTTAGGGCCGGTCCGATAATCGCGGTCATAAGGCCCGGTACCTACGCCATGGTGGGCAACGAGACGCTCTCTAACTACAGCTTCTCGATAGTGCTGTACAGCGTATACGGTCTCGGCGCGTCTCCCGACGGCGGATGGCCCGTATATGCGTTCGCGTTTGCCGTCAACGGCATGGTGAGCCCCGCGGTGACCTTCGTCGACAGCATGGGCAAGCCCAGGCCAATAATAACTATAGCCTATATGCCCGACAACTGGTCCAGCTGGACTTGGCTCGGCTACAAGGCGCTGAGCAACGGCACTTTGGTAGGCGGGAGATATGCCTTCGTGGATAAATGGTATTACGTAGGCGGAGGCGCCTTCGTGAACATACAGTTCGTCAAGCCCGTCCCGTGGGTCTTCACAGCAGGTCCATATAGCTACATGCCGCAGTTCGCCACGTTCAAGCCGCCTATGTCCAGCGCCGCCAGCGGCCTGGTTCCCGTCGAGATCGCCGAGGCCGCAATAAACGGCACGATAGGAGGCGCGTTGAGAGTCGGCAACATAATTGCGGTGATACCGCCCGGCACATACCTCAGCGACGGCCAGACGATGTACAAGACCTATAACTTCAGCTTGATCTACTACGCCACTTTGTCGATGCCAGGCATAGGCGGCATGGCTCCCTTCGGTGCCTATGCCTTCGCCGCCAACGGAGTTGTGAGCGCCAAGTATACGTTCGTAAATGCGGCTGGGTCGCCTTCGCCGATAGTAACCATAGCGGTTCTGCCCAGCGAGACCACCAGCTGGACTTGGCTACCGTCGGGGCCGGTCCAGCAGACGTCGGCGATCGTCAACGGCACGTATAAGTTCGCCGATATTTGGCTCTACGGAGACGGCTATATCGTGAACGTGCAGTTCGTGAAGCCCGTGCCTTGGATATTCCTGGGGCCTAGGTGATCAACGATAAAAACCGAAAAATGTTTTTCTTTTCTGTGGGCGGATCGGCGCAGCCTCAAGAGGGTTTTACTGCTCATACTCCTAGGCACGCGCGGCGGCCCGGCCCGGCTCAAGATATTGGCGAGGCTGAGGGCAAGGCCTATGAACGCCCACCAGCTCTCGAAGGAGCTGGACATAGACTACAAGACGGCTCGCCACCATCTAGAGGTCCTGGAGAAAAACGGCCTAGTGGAGAGGCTGGGCGAGGGATACGGCGCCGTCTATACGCTGTCGGATATGTTGCAGAAAAACTGGGATTTAGTTGCGGAGGCCGCCAGATATTTAGGCTATGATTCCCTGGATAATTGACATAATTCTTGCGTCAACCGCATTCGCCTTCTCGATCTTCGGCCTGAGAAATTATGTGTACATCAGGAAGACGCATGTAGGCAGATATATGTTCGCCATCGCCGCAGCCCTGACATCGGCGTCCCTAATAGCGGTCGCCTCCTTCGTGTTCTGGATGTTTAGCGGCCACGGACCCGACGTAGCGATCCCCTCCATGGCCATCTCGGCGTTCCTTGCGGCGTCCTCGATAGCGTTCTACAGACTTTCGTCTATCTAGATTTCGCTACGGCGTGTTGCGTAAAGATTTAAGTATATGTCGTGAGGGATGCGTGGAGGTGGACGTGTTGATCCAAGACGTCGCGAAGGTCCGTCAGTATCTGGATAGGTACTTCTTCAAGTTCTCGGACGAGATAACGGGGGCTTTGATAGCCATATTGAGCCGCGAGAACTACATAATGATAGGCCCTCCGGGCACGGCCAAGACTATGTTGGTGGCGTCGCTCTCCAAGCTACTTAGGGCCCGGTGGTTCTACCGCCTCCTCACCAAGTTCACCGAGCTGGAGGAGATCATAGGGCCTATAGACGTGATGGAGTTACTCAAGGGCAACGTGAGGAGGATCTATGCGAACTCCATAGTGGAGGCCGACGTGGCTCTGCTTGACGAGATATTCAACGCATCGAGTGCAATACTCAACACGCTCCTGACGATACTAAACGAAAGGGCCATCTTCGACGGAGGGACCGTGGTGCCGGTGAAGACGTGGACGGTCTTCGGCGCGTCGAACAGGGTCCCCGACGAGGAGGAGCTACAAGCCCTCTACGACCGCTTCCCCCTGAGGGCTTTCACCAAATACGCCTCGCCTGAAGAGACCGAAGACCTCCTCAAATCCGGATTGGCGCTGAGGCAAGAATTCGACCAGATGTCCCATCTGATGACCATGGAGGACATCAAGGGCCTCAACGAGTATGTGAACAAGATGGTCTACGAGAATAGGGACGTCCTGGTGAAGCACATATCGCCGCTGATAGCGGCCTATCTGGACCACGTGGTGATATCAAACCGCACCAGGGTGAAGGTGCCCATATACGTCATGTCGTATCTCACGATCCTCGGCGTCAGGCCCAGCGACCTAGACGCGTCGAGCATAAGGGCGGCTACTATAAAGATCTTGAAGTACCTCGTCCACGATAAGGAGGATTTAAACGAGTACGAGGCCTTCGTGGCGTCCCACATGCCGGGGAACCTGTCCGCGGTTTATGACATGATAAACGAGATCAAGGCGCTCATAGCCAACAACGCGGTGACTATAGCGCGCGAGAAGCTGAGGGAGGCCGAGGAGCTGCTGGACAAGGCCTACGCCGACCCCACGCTCTATAAGTTCTTCATGACCGAGATGTCGGAGATAAGGGACGCCCTCAGTATGTTGAGAAGCCAGCTGTAGTCGTGGGCGCCCTGCTCAACGTAGACTATTCCGACGAGCTGACGAGGCTCAGGGTCCAGGAGATAATACGCCACATTCAGCGGCTTGGGCTTCCCATCAAGCTGAACAAAATACCCATGGAATATATCGCCGACTCATTCTACGCCCACTACCGCGTCCCCATACTCTCCGCGGCCCCTAGGGATGAAAACGAGGCCTTGTGGTATATATTCCTCAAATCCTATATTTCTTCCGACCTATATCAAGAAATTAGTAATCTCAGTAGATATAATTATTCGATATCTAGATCTGCATCCATAAAGTTGCTCAGGGCCTATAACAGCCTGCTTTCGCGCATAGAGCGCGGCACCGTTCAGGGCATGAAGGAAGGCGATGAGAAGAACCTGCAGAAGTTGATGAACAATCAATCCCTAAGGCAGGAAATAAATAATCTATTGAGATTCTATATAGGAAATATAAAGAATTTAGATAAGATAAGAAAGTATATTTCGAAAATTCTTGGCGACGATGTGGGCAAGGAGGTTGCGGATCTTCTATTTGATGTAGATATAGACCCATATAGGGCCAGGCTGGCCAAGATCTTGGAGTCGTTGATCAAGATCTTGGCCAAGGTGGATCCCTACGTCGACGAGGGGACCGTCTTCGAACGGGCAGGCGTGCCGTCAGGCATCAGAAGCATCAGGAGCTTCTCCGATCTACGTAAGGTGACTAATTTAGGCAAGGCCATCTACAGGGCATCGCCCACGCTGTTCGCCTACAAGCTGGCCACCAGATCGCTTTCGGTCAAGGACGTCTCGCTCGACACTAGGGATAAGATCTACATGCTTGTGGATAAGTCCGGCTCCATGTTCTACTCGGTCTACGACGGGTTCGCCATGGACATGACCCAGAAGATAACGTGGGCCACGGCGCTTGCGGTCGCATTGATGAGACACAGCAGAAAGGTCGTATTGAGGTTTTTCGACCAGATGGTATATCCGCAGTTGACCAATATCAAGGATGTCATCAAGGCCCTGCTCAGAGTTCTGCCGTTAGGCGGCACAGACATAACGTCGGCGGTCCACGCGGCCGTCATGGATTCTAGGAATGCAGGCCTTAAGAGCTACAAGCTGGTTATGATCACAGACGGCGAAGACGACTTCGTCAACCCGGAGGTGCTGAGACAGGCGAAGATGGCGTTTAGGGATGTCAAGGCGCTTTTGATAGGAGGCTCCAACTCCGTGATAGAGGCCGAGATACCGACCATAAGGATTGACTCGACGGATATAGAATCCCTTAAATATATATTGAAAAATATATGAAAAGTGTATCTATATAGAAGGATATAGAAGAAAATTTTTATATTCTGGAAAAACAAAAGGCCATGAAGGTTAAGGAAGTATTGCGCAGACCTCCCGTGGTGATACCGGTGACGGCCACCGTCGAACAGGCGGCGGAGGCCATGGCAAACAACAACGTGGGCCTCCTGGTGATAGTAGACCCGCGAGACCCCAAGAGACCCATAGGGGTCATCAGCGAGAGGGACGTGATCAGGACCATCGCCGGCAAGGCTCCGCTGACAGTCACAGTCGACAAGGCGGGGACCATGGGCAATTTCGTCTGGATAGGGGAGGACGACACCATATACAGAGCCGCATACCTCATGAGGAAACACCA
>NZ_LCWM02000054.1 GCF_002077075.2 Thermoproteus sp. CP80
GTTGAAGATGATCTCTTAAGATCTGTTAGAGAAGTACTTGAGGATGGAGGAACAGTTTTGATACCATCATTCAGTCTAGGCAGATCTCAAGAGATCATGATGTTATTTGCAGAGAGAGCTTCAGATATTGAAATATGGTATGATGGCATGATCAGAAGTATAACTGATGTCATGATCAACTATCCTAAATATATTAATAAAATAGATCTTCTGAAAAAAGCTGTGGAAAAATTTAATGCTGTAGATAGCTGGGAGATCAGAAGAAAAATATGGAGAGAACCTTGTGTCATAATAGCCAGTGCTGGAATGCTTAAGGGAGGGCCTGCGTTATATTATCTCAAGAGAGTCGCTGATAAAAAGAATTCTGCAGTATTTTTAGTCAGTTATCAAGGCAAGAACACCCCTGGTAGAATGCTTTTAGAGAAAGGAGTTTTCGTAGAAAATGGTCCTAAAGTATCTTCAAGAGTAGAATGGTTTGATTTCTCTTCACATGCAGGAGTCTCAGGTCTTATGAGCATTATAAAAAGTCTTAAGAGTCTTCATAAGATCATTATAGTTCACACAGATCCTGACGTAGGAGAAGAGTTTAGAAGAAGAATAGTTGAGGAGACAGGTATAGAGGTTGCTCTTCCGTCTGTCGGCGATGTCATAGATTTATAATCATTTTAGATCGAGGGCCTCATCATCTTTTACTCAGAGATCACCTCCTTAATCATCCATAATATAATCTTGCTTCAAAAATTTTAAATTCTCTTGATCCAGTGTAGGTTCCTGATAATAGAATTTAAAAATATATAGGTTTAGAGTATGATTATAAAAGGAGCTTATATTGAGGATCCTGTTAAAAGCTCGTTATATCAAAGGATTTGATAAAGCAAGATATTTCATGAGACTAGAGCCTTATAAAAATATTTTCAGACAGTACTTAGGTAAAGATCCTTTTGAAGGAACATTTAATATAAAGGTTCAAAACATAAGTTATAAAGATCTTGTTAACAAATGTAAAAATACTATGACGATCCCAGATTTTCATTATAACGGAAGAATATTAGGAGGATTATATATATGGAGAGGAGAGATGAAAGATCTTGGAGAAATATTAGTTATAAGACCCTTCAGATCATCACATGAAGAAGATGTTTTAGAGATAGTATCAGACAAGATCATATCAAAATCTTTAGATGTAAAGCCTGGAGATTTAATCGAGCTCTATATCGACTGCTGAGCTTTGGAAGTTTCAATTTATGTTATATAATTTATGTTATGAAATTATTAAATTGATAAATTAATTGAATGTAATCTGCTTTATGTGATATTTTGATGTATATATTATGTGAAATATTTTTAGTTAATATACTAGCTAAAAATTTTTAAGTTTTTTAATATATCAACTGAAGGGAGATATGTTATGAACCCTTTATATATTCAGAATATTTATAAAGATTTTATTAGAATATTATCTGCTGAAGAGCCTAGAGATAAAGAAGAGCTTTATAGAAGAGAAGTTTTTGATAAATTAAACTCTATAAAATATATAGAGGATTTTAATTGGGCCAGAGATGTTGTTGAGGGAATACATCTTTCTGAGAGAGAGTCTCAGACAGCTGTGAGATGGATTAATTTGAATACTAATGAGCATAGAGATATCTCGTATAAGGATCTTGTTAGAGAGTCTAATCAGTTGATAAACTTTTTAAGAGGACATGGCTTATCTAAGGGGTCACGTGTATATATAATGCTTCCATTGGTTCCAGAGATTTTTATTGCAACATATTCAGTGGTGAAAGCAGGCTTCATAGGGGTCCCTGCGGCAACCACATTGACTGCAAGAGATATTGAGTATAGATCTAAGCTATTTCCTCCAGACGCTGTTATTGCAGATATTAAATCTGCTGAGGTCATTGATGAGGGTCTGAAAAGATCTGGTGTGTCAGCTCGTGTCAAAATTGTTGTCGGTAGCGACAGAAGCGGATGGTCTAGTTATGATGAGATTAAGAGAGAGAATGATCAGGCATTTGCAGAAAAAACTTCGCAAGATGATTATATACTAGCTTTCTTCACCTCAGGAACAACAGGTCTGCCAAAGATTGTCGGTCACACAGCAACAACATATCCAATAGGACATCTCTCGACAGCAATGATAATAAACGTCAGGCCTGGAGAAAGACATAACAACTTAAGCGCTCCCGGATGGGCTAAATTTGCTTGGAGCACATTTTTCCCGCCATTTACAACCGAAAGCCTCGCCCTTTAGGGCGAGGATGGACAGAAAAGTTTATAAACTCTTCATGCTCTGATCTTTTTTGGAGAGGCTTTATGGCGACAGGTGATGAGGGGTTTCTAACCCTCTCGATAGGCATGAGGGTTAGTCCTGAGCCTGTCGTCATAGAGCTTCTCCACAGATATAGAGATGCACTGAACTATGCTATAAACAAGATATTAGATAATAATCTAAAGACATTAAAACAGATTCATGATTTTCTATATAAAGATCTTGTTGAGATATTTAATCTTCCATCTAGAATAGCTCTTGATTGTTATAGAGATGCTCTTACAAATGTCAATGCCTGGAGAAATAATCCTAAGAGAGGAAAAAGACCAGTGGTAAAAAGATTATCAATGCTTCTACACCCAGGATCAGGATATAGGATCAAAGATGGCTACATAGAGATTATTGGCGGAATAAGACTTAGAATAATTGGTTGGGACAGAAGATATGATGATTATGAGAATAGAGAGGCTAGACTAATATATAAAAAAGATAAGATGATTCTATGGATCTCTAAGAGGATTCCTAAACCAAAGAAATATACACCTATAGATGTCGTCGGTGTAGATATTAATGAAAAGAAGATCGTCTATGGAGATGAGGTTATCAATATAGAGAAGGATACAGCTATAGATAGAGCATATAGATACATCAGGCTTGCAGAAGATCTTCAGAGAAAATATTCTTCATCTAGATATCTCGCTTGGAGAAGAAGAAGAGGTATATTGAGAAGAATAAGATCTTATCATGAGAAAGCTAGAAACATATTAATTGATTGGACGAAAAAGATATCTCTAGAGATAGTTAGACTGGCCAGAGAGTTTGGATATGGTGTGTCTAGAGAAGATCTTACAAATCTTATAAAGTCTCTGAGAAAACTTCCTAAGGATCATAAGACTAAGCTTATTATAATGGGTTATTCGAGGATTGAGAGATGGATTGATTGGCAGGCTGAGAAACACGGCGTGCCATATGTAAAAGTTGATCCAAACGGAACATCCTCAGAGTGTCCAAAATGTGATTATAAAGGATTAGAAGAGGTTGGCTATAGAAGACTGAGATGTCCTCGATGCGGCTTCGAGGCAGATAGAGACGTCATTGGAAAACTAAATGTTAGGAAAAAAGGATTGAGAAAACTAGGTATAAAATTCTCTGGGGGAGCTCTGACCCCCCTCACTGCCCCTCAAATGACAGATGTAAACCCGAATAGATGAGGGGAACCTATGATCCGCCTGAAAGGGATGACGATTAATGATGACCTGAGGGCGGGCGAGGATGTCAGAGGCTTCTCCTCGTTTTCAATACTGATAGGCTCTAAGTCATAATTTTATCTCTGGTTTTATTTTATAAGGTTTTCTCAGTATCATAATTGTGAGTGATTGTGAGAGTGTTGTTATGAATAATTTTGATGCTAAAGATCTTGGTATGTGGCTGAAGAAGATATGTGAAAGACTTTTAAAGTATGATCCTGATATTGTTGAGATTATTCAGTTCGGCTCTTCTGTTTATGCTCCAGAGTATGCTAGAGATGTAGATATACTTGTGATCACTCGAAGATCAAAAGACTACGATGTCTATCTAGATGCTGTAGACGATATTTCTCCACCAGTTAATATTGATGTTATTGTTGTGGAGCCTACTAAAGAGCTTAGAGAGGATTTCATTAGAAGTGTCTTGGGAGCTTTCAACATACTTTATGGCAGTGGCGAGTATATACTTAGTTATGTTAAGAGACTGAAAGATCCTACGTTTGAAGAGTCTAGGTCAATGCTGAGGGTGGCCAGAAGAATATTCGATCTGGCGAAAGAAACTGTCGAGCCGTTAGATAGAGATAGACTTATCAGAGAAGCCTTTGACTCACTATTTCACGCAGCGAGAATAGCTGCAATGACATATCTATCGACTGAGATCTCTAGGTGGGGGCTGCTGAAAAAAATGCTTCCAGAGCCGTTCAACTCACAATTCAG
>NZ_LCWM02000078.1 GCF_002077075.2 Thermoproteus sp. CP80
CATGCTCCCCGACGAGTTGAGGAACGAAAAGGACGAGGTAGAGTTCCTAAAGTCCATAAAGGACGAGCTCGAGAAGGCCGCCCCCGAGCTCGCCAAGAAGGTGCTCTACGAAGGCAAGCCGTTTAGGTTGAGGCAGTAGCCCCAGCCGCCACCCTGGCGAGACCTGCAGAAGACGATTTGCAGCCTAAACGCGATACTGATGGACGGGCGTCGCTGAGTGGCGTATCGATGCGATGTGCAGGCCGGCCTTCTTGACGTATACGCCGCGGCGTTGCCGGAGTCATCCAGCCGCGGATCAGACGGTCTGCGCCACTACATATAGCCGAGAAAACCATGGCGGGCCCGGTGGGACTCTCGGGGCCATCCCCCTTCGAACCCACGACCTACGGGTTTCCACGGGCGCCTTCGCCCTTAAGAGCCGCGGCGGACGTC
>NZ_LCWM02000079.1 GCF_002077075.2 Thermoproteus sp. CP80
GGAGGTTAGGTGGTTAGGGCAAGGTTTGGTGGGCCCGGAGGGATTTGAACCCCCGACCTACGGGTTTCTCCATCACAGCCTGGAGCCCGCCGCTCTACCGTGCTGAGCTACGGGCCCTATTCTGATTTTAAGCTGGAGTGATTTTAAACTTTCCCTCATGGTGCCGTTCTGCGTTTTAATGGCGCCGTAGTTTAAATGAATGCTACTGATAATTACTTAATATGGCGTATTATTCGTTGTGGAAATGTTTTTAATGCACCTAACGCCTAATTTTAACTGGTGATGCATTAATACGGTTGATATTAGGAATGGTGGATTAATATTTCTCACGGAGTGCCCCGCAACCCCGTTGACCCACATACTCGCCTTTGATGAGGGGGATTACGCGGGGCAGATGACCCTCTCCCCGCCTTGAAGGGTGGGGTT
>NZ_LCWM02000055.1 GCF_002077075.2 Thermoproteus sp. CP80
CCACCTTAGCGCCTAAGATTAATGCTCTAGCAATATTAACTCTCTGTCTCTGACCTCCTGATAATTGAAATGGATATAAATTAAGAAACTCCTCTGGCGGCGTCAGCTTCACATCTGTCAAAGCCTTGATCACCATCTCTAATCTCTCGTCTTCAGACTCTCCTATTCCATGAATTATGAGAGGCTCCTCAAGAATCTCTTTTACAGTCATTCTAGGATTCAGAGAGCCGTAAGGATCTTGGAACACTATTTGAAGCTCTCTTCTTAAAAGCTTATATATTTTTCCTGAGACATCTGTTATATCATAAAAATCTTCTCTCTTAGGAACTCCCTCCTTCTCCATTAGCTCTTCAAGCTCTTTCGAAGGTTTATAATATATTCTTCCTTCGGTAGGTCTTATCAACCCTATAATACTTCTCCCGAGAGTAGTTTTTCCACATCCAGACTCTCCAACTAAACATGTAACCTTGTTCCTAGGAAGATATATATTTACGCCATCGACAGCTCTCACGTTTCTACCTTTTTTAAATGTCAACACTTCTGTCAAAGATCTTGCCAATGAGAAATATACTTTAAGTCCTTCACCAAATAAAATCAGATCTTTATATGAATATGTGGACATAAAGATCATCCTCCGCTCTTCTTTTCCTCAAAAAGCCAACAAGCCACTGAAACGTCTTTTATATTATAATAGGGAGGCTCTTTCACTCTGCAAATATCCATGGCATATGGACATCTAGGATGAAATCTACATCCTGGCGGAGGAGATCTTAAGTCGGGAGGATTGCCAGGTATCCAATAAAGCTCTTTCTTGCCTCCCAGCCTGGGTATGCTCGCCATAAGACCTTTAGTATATGGATGCTTAGGATCTGTATATATATCATCTGAAGATCCTATCTCAACCAGCTTGCCGCCATACATTATAGCCACTTTATCTGCCAACTCTGCTACCAATGAGAGGTCGTGTGTTATAAGTATTATACTCATCTTTCTCTCTTGTTTAAGTTTCTTCAATAGATTAAGTATCTGTGCCTGAACAACTACGTCGAGTGCTGTTGTAGGCTCGTCGGCGATAACTATGTCAGGATTTAATGCCAGAGCCATTGCTATGACAACTCTCTGTTTCATTCCTCCACTAAACTCATGAGGATAATTATTTACACGCCTAGGATCTATGCCGACAGCTTTTAAAAGCTCCATAGCTCTCTGAAGAGCCTCTTTCTTAGTGACAGATTCATGTGCCAATATAGCATCCACGATCTGATCTCCAACTCTCTTAACAGGATTGAGAGCATTGAGAGCTCCTTGGAATACCATGCTAATTCTCTTCCATCTAATCTCTCTTCTAATTCTGCTTTCAGGTAATTTAGTTAAGTCTGTCCCATCCAATATTATCTCTCCCTCAACAATTCTTCCTGGAGGAGGCACCAGCCTGATCAAGCCATAGCCTAATGTAGATTTTCCAGAGCCTGACTCACCTACTATAGCCAGAGACTCGCCTTTCTCTAATGTAAAAGACACATTATCAACTGCTTTGACAACTCCTCGGAGAGTAAAGTAGTATATTTTTAAACCTTTAACCTCCAGCAGAGGCACTTAATCACCTCTTTTATTATTCACCATACAGTATTCAATTATTGAAATTATAAAAGTAACTCTCAGAATTTATAAATTTTTATCAGCTAAATCTGAATATGACCCCTCCCCGCCCTAAAGGGCGAGGTTTCGAATCTCTGGGTCTCGGGTGTTAGCCCTCTGGAGAGGGATTAATGGTTTCACACCATTATGTGATACCAAATAGCTCTCGATCTTTCTTGTTACTATAATCTTGTATCCTATTCTTCCCGCTATGTTTAATGCTGCATTTATATCTGCATTAATCTTTTTATTAGTTTTTCTACATATGTATAATCCTCTGTATATTCTTCCATCTCTATGTATTTCTTCACATATAGAACATTCTATACTTGTATAATCCTCTGAAACAATCTCAATATCTATTCCATATTCTATAAACACATCTATCATCCACAATATTATCTTTCTATACCACCATATGTTATTGTTGTATTCATTACCATTGTTTTGTGAAAGCATAATAGGGTATCCAACATATATCTTTTCAACTCCTCTACTCCATAACATCTCAGCTAGAAATCTAATTGCTGTCCTATAGAGATGTCTAAGTCTCTCATTCCTCTTATATAAAGCTCTAAGATATTTCTCATGATACTTCATCCATGTTGAGATCCCAGCATTCTTTAATAAATCTCTAACAGCCTGATATGTAGAGATCTCTCTTTTCCACCAGTAGTATTCGGATTTGATCGTTCCTCCTTTGACAAGTAATGCTGATCCGTCTGAGACCACCACAGCAAACAGATTGTTAAGACCCACATCTATGAAAGCTTTTTTGTCTCCAATAGGATCTCTCTGTTTAATAGATCTAGGATTAAAAATTCTATTTTTCTTATCTTTATAATTAGGCTTTATATATCCTTTGAGATTTGATTTCGGAGGATCTACACCAACTTCTATAGGTATATAAGCGAACCATCTGTCAGCCTCATATATAATCTCAAGTCTCCCCTGTTTACCTTCCCATCTTATTCTGCCGACATATCTTATACTTAATTTAAAATCTTTAAGAATCAGACGGCCCTCACCCTCATTAACAGTCTCTAAATAATATCTATCGTTTCTAATCAAAATATGGATCTTCTTTTTACCCGTGATCCTATCTTTCCAATAGCCTGGCGGAGAAATTTTTCTGATATGAGGCGATAATCTGCCTTGTCTCTTCATTTTCAGAAGCTCAAAAAATGAATTCCAGGCCTCCTCATTTTTATTAATTACTTGACCAGCATTTACACCTAAAATTTTCTTATATTTATGATAATATTTTCTGTTGATCTCAACTCTCTTCTCAGGCTTCAGATCGTTCTTAAAGAACAGCTGTCTCTTCTCATAATTAAGCTCGTTCCACAGCCTCACAGATGTCAAGCCGATATCAAATAATATCTCTTCCTCATGTTTCTCTGGAAGCAGTCTTAACCTTACTACTCTCTTATTGCTTTTCTTTCTCTTCTCAACAATCTTCTTAAATGCCTCTAGAGGGTCGGAGCCTTCGGCGGACACACCTCGGGGATTCCCCCCGCCGGACATCCTGAATTTTCTGTCCGCCAAAGACCCGACCCTCAAAAATATTATAAAAACTTATAAAATATACCTCCGCCCTGAAGGGCGAGGCTTGTACTTATGTTGTCAAAGTAGATTACTTCTACACAAACGTGACCACATTAACAGGAAAGACATATCATGCATGGTTTGCACATATTGAACACAGCGCCAAAGGATATGCCACAACATGTTGCTGGCCTTTCTGGCCGTTCTGTGGTACTCAATATCATTATCCATCGAAATTTATTTCTGAGACTAATTGGAGAACCTCTACATTTCCTGGACAAGTTCTCGATGACTGGAATCCGAAGAATTTAGGAACCGCGCAGACTATAACATTTACGGTCACATGGAATGTAGGTCTCTCACTTGGCCGACAATCTTCTCTCACAGTATCCTACTCGACGACAACCTCTGTGGCAATGCCTAACGCTCCTAGCTATAACTGGTTTGATGAATCAACTCCAAGTAGTGGAGTTGCTAGAGCTAGACATGAATTGGTTACTCCACAGAATTATGATATAAGTCGTCTGAACAATGTGTTATTTACTGTAGAGCCCACCTCAGTAGCTTTCTTAGATCCTGATAAGCCTGGAGGCGTTATGCCTATGATCTTATCTCATTATTTCTATACTCAGTTTAATACTGGAGAGTCAGGATCGATATCTTTTAACGTTTACCTCTATGATAGCAGTTATGGAGAGTATTAGTCTCTTTTAA
>NZ_LCWM02000056.1 GCF_002077075.2 Thermoproteus sp. CP80
CCTTGAGGGAGTGGATATGACGACAGCGGCCAAAAAGATCAAAACCACGGCCTCTGTTTTTGAACTGCCTCAGAAACTCGGTATTCTACAATACGTGGAGTATGAGCCACCTCCGCGGGAGTGGTGTACAAGCGACGGCTGTCTCTACGAGGGCGTCTTGACGGCTGAGGGGTGCAAGAGGGGCATATGCGTGCGGTACAGAGTGTGGGTTCACTCAAGGGATAGAAGGCAATGGGAAGTAAAAGAAAGGTGGAGGAGGCGCAGAGATGACGAAGACGTAGGCGGATGCATCAGGCAACAGGCGGCCGACGCCCTTTGGGAGCTGGCCGGCCGTTTTGACGTCGGGGTGTGGTATGAGTACAGGAGGGCGGGTGTGTGGGTCAATCAATACGACGTCCTCTGCGGCGTCGTCGTGAACGGCGTGAGGCTGTATCAGCCGCACTGCCGCACGGCGGAGGAGTGCGTCGAGCGGATTCTGGAGGACTACAGGCGCGAGGTGGAGAGGATGAGGGAGCCGCCCCAGCCGGCTTTGGTCATTAGGGCCGACCCCGTGGAGGAGCTCCTAAAGGAGCATCCGGAGCTGGGGGCCTTCGGCGCCGATTGGCTTAGGGCCTGGGCGCCCCACGCCAGGGATAGGCTGGTTGAGATAGCCAATGTTATGCGCAGATACCCGTGGATGGCCGAGGTGGTGAGGCGGAGGCCCGTTAACCCCCACCCCTACATGGTGGAGGTGTATGTGGCTGGGGACGGGTCGGAGGTGTGTATGTCTCTAAACCAGCTGAGGACTTACTGCGCAAGAGGCGGCGCGGTGGGGGAGGCGAGGCTGGAGCTGGAGTTCAGCCGCTACGACGTGTACGAGGGGAGGATAAGGGAAGTATATAGGCCGAAGGGCCTGCTGGCATTTACCGCTAAGGCCAAGGAATACATACGGATACTGTGAGGCGGCCGGCGTCGCAATCGAGAGCGTCGAGAACGCGGCGAGGCGCATCAGGGCATGAGCTCGGCGGATGGGCGGGGGGACAAGACGTATTTGCAGTGGACGGCGCGCTACCGTCTTAGCCCGGCGGGTCCGCCCAAGACCTCGACGCCCATCTCCAAGAGCCTCCAGTAGAGCTCGCACATACCTACGCCAAGTCCTCCAGCAGCTGCGGCTCCACGTCGTCGATTATTATGTAGAGATCCTCCATCTTGATCTTATCCGCCATACGTAGGGCGCGGGCTAGCGGCACCTCGACGTACTCGCAGAGGCCGAGCTCGTCGCACCTCCTCCTTATCCATATACGTAGCTTCACGCCACTGTACATCATTAAAAACTCCTAGAGCTCGAGCTCCTCGCCGGCCGATAGAGGCACGTAGAGGTTGTCCCTTCCCCTTGTCCGCATCCATCTGGCGAACTGGAGAGCCGACGACGGCTCCGTGTGGAATAGAACCACCCTCGAGTTCACGCCGAAATGTTCTATGAACTCCACCAGCTCGGATCTGCCGGAATGCGCCGAGAAGTCGAACCACTCGACCCTGGCCTTGACCCTTATGGCCGAACCGTCCACGAAGGCCTCGCCCTTAGACAGCACCTCGAAGCCCGGCGTGTCGGGGGCCTGGAACGAGGGCAGTATAATGGCGTTCTTGCCGTCGCCCGCCAGCCTCTTGAAGTAGTAGAGGGACGCCCCTCCCTTCAGCATTCCGGCGGGCGATATTATCACGGCGGGCTCCTGGCCCACGGCCTTCTTCCTGACGTAGGCGCTCGGTATCTCCACCGCGGCCTCCAGGGCCTTCCTGTAGAGACCGTAGTCGTTGAGCAGATGTGGATATTTGTCGACTATGGTGTTCACCTGCCTAGCCAGCCCATCGACGTATATAGGGCCCACCCCGTACTTGACAAGAGTGAGGAGGACCTCCTGCGCGCGCCCCAGGGCGAACGACGGTATCAAGACGGTGCCGCCTCCCTCGACCACCTCCCTCACGACGTTTACGAAGTCCTTCTCGAGGTCCTGCCTGGGGGGATGGTCCGCGGCGGCGTATGTCGCCTCCATCACGACCACGTCTGGCTCTCTCGGCAGGTTGTAGACGTCTGCGCCCCTCAGGAGCGCGGTGTCCCTCAGATTGAAGTCGCCGGTAAACACGACGGCCCTCCCCTCGGCCTCAAGAACGGACACGGCACTGCCCGGGACATGGCCTGCGTTGTACACGGTGAGCGTCACGTCGGGGGCCAGCTCCACGGGCTCGCCGTAGGTCAGCGGTATTGCGCTCTCCATGGTCGCCTTAACCTCCTCGTGGGTGTAGGGCAGGTAGTAGCCGGAGAGCTTTATCATGTCCGTATACATCACGTCGCTGAGCTCCATGGTGAGGGGAGTCGCGTAGATGGGGGTCTTCACAGAGACGTAGAGCGACGGCAACGCCCCGCTGTGGTCTAGATGCGCATGGCTCAGCACGACGCCCACCAGGTCCTTGGGCCTCACGTGCTCTGGGAAGACCGGCCTCCCCTGCTGGTCGAAATTGACGCCGTAGTCAAACAGCACGGAGCCCGCCGCAGTCTTGACCAACACAGCCGCCCTCCCAACCTCGCCGGCGCCTCCAAGGAATTTGACGCGCACGTCATGAATATATTAGCCATAAAAATCCTCATGGAGACGGAACAAGTCCGCAAGCTCCTGGAGGATCTGCCGCGGAGACTTGACTCCGCCGTGGACGAGATTAAGACCGTGGCGAAGGCTCTTGAGGACGTGCTGGGCGGCATGAAGAAGGCAGAGGAGCGGCTTAAGGCCTCGGCCGCACGTTGATGCGCCGTAGCCTCCTCGACGGGGCCCGGTGCGGAGCCGACGCCAAAAACTTATAAATAGGGTCGGTAGGAGGAGGCGATGCCGACGGCTAGCGGACAGCCGAGAAAACAGAGGAGGGCTCTGGCCGAGGCCCCTCTGCACGTGAGGCGCAAGCTCCTCACGGCTAAGCTCGCCCCAGACCTCAGGAGGA
Source organism: Thermoproteus sp. CP80 (assembly GCF_002077075.2). Lineage (GTDB taxonomy): Archaea > Thermoproteota > Thermoprotei > Thermoproteales > Thermoproteaceae > Thermoproteus. The sequence goes on from NZ_LCWM02000056.1 coordinate 2,968, forward strand.
AGCTCGGCGTGGCCCGGCTACCCGTGCGGGTGGGCGATACCGTCATGATTATGAGGGGCGACTTCAAGGGGGTGACCGGCAAGGTGGTCAGAGTGGATCTCCGGGAGGCGCGGATCTATGTGGAGAATGCGACCAGGACGAACAGCCGGGGCGAGACGGTCTACTCTCCTATACATCCAAGCAAGGTGATGATAACAAATATCGATACCTCCGATAAGAGGCGCCAAGAGGTAGTAGAAAGGAGGAAGAAGCCCGCGTCTCAATAACGGCACTTTAAGAAATTTAAATATCATAACGAATCCGGTGCTTGATGAAGAAGCCGTTTTGCGACTTCTGCATCAGGACCAAGGTGCTGTGCCCTAAGTGCCAGGGGCTGATTGACAGCGGCGAGTACAGCTGGCTGGACGTGGACGTGGTGGATGCGTTGATGAAGTTAGAGAAAAAATATAATCTAAACGACGTGGAGTATGTAAGGGCGTATGAGACGGATGCATTCATAGTGGTCGTGGTCAGGGGCTTTAGGAGGTTGCCGAAAGGCGCGCAGATGCAGCTGGAGAAGGACCTCGCGGCGGCTTTAGGGAGGAACGTCAAGATAGTGGAGAAGGGCAGCGCCAACGAGATAATAGCTCAGCTTGTCTCGCCTGCCAAGCTCCTCACCATCTCTACGTCGTGGTTGCCCGACGGCACCAGCGAGACGGTCGTGAAGATACCCTCTAGGGAGATCAGGCGATTGCCCGTGCGCCCTGAGAAGTTGCAAGAAGTATTGAATAGAATAGTTGGATCTACAATAAAAATAGATGT
>NZ_LCWM02000011.1:0-28291 GCF_002077075.2 Thermoproteus sp. CP80
GGCTGGCGCTGTCGCTCCCCGGCGGGAGGAGGGAGGTCTGGATAAAGCCCCACAGGAGGTTCTGGCTCTACTGGTGGAAGACGCTGAGGGGAGAGGCAGAGCTGGCGTCCACCCTCATGGTGAAGCGGCGGAGGGGCAGGTGGTATGCGATATTCGTATTCGACGTACAGCCGAGGGGGGAGCCTCCGGCGGAGGCCGTCGCCTTCGACGTAAACGAGAACTCGGTGGCGGTGGCTAGAATGCCTCTGCTCTCGACGGTGGACGCCGTGGCGCGGTGGAATAGGCAATACATAAACCCCGCCGTCTACTCCGTAAGGACGGACTTCGGCCGCCTCGCGAAGAGGTACGAGGCGGTTAGAGACAGAAAGCTGGAGGAGCTGAAGCGGAGGTATCCCTTCGCGGGCAGAGACGAAGAGGAGAGGAGGCAGAACGTCGCGGACACCAGGGAGTTCAGGAGGTTCGCGGGGAGGCTTAGGGAGAGGAGGCGGAAGGAGGGCCGAGTCAAGCAGGTCGCCCGCGAGGTGGCGAGGAGCCCCGCCGTGATAGTGACCGAGGATCTGGGCAAAAACCCGCAGGAGGAGATGATAGGCGTTGAGGAGAAGGCGAAAAAAGGCGTAAGAAAGAGGGTGAAGAAAGGAGAGCTGAGGCACCGCATCAAGCAGATTCCGTTTAAAAAGCTCATAAGGGCCGTGGAGGACAAGGCGAGGGAGACCGGTTCCGTAGTAGTATACGTGTCGCCTTACCGCAACAGCAAGGTGTGCCCCATCCACTTCGCGCCCCTGAGGGACAACGGCGATTGGCACCTACTGCGCTGTCCCCGCGGCCACGCCGTGGACAGAGACGCGGCGGCCGTCCTCAACATGTTATGGAAAACCACCCCCACGGGGTGGGTGAAGGGCGTGTGGTGGGACGCGAAGGAGGTAGGGAAGAGATTGAAAAAGGGGATCGTGCCGGAGGAAGTCGTGAGGAGGGCGAATCCCATCATTCCGCGGCCAGCCGCGTACGCCGTCTGGCGCTCCCTCAAGGCGCTGAAGGCCGGCGACAAAGGGCCCGCAATGCTGGCCCGGGCCGCCTCCATGACCCCCGCCCGAGGGGCCCATGAAGGCGGGGCGAGGGCGCCTCCCCGCGGGGCACCCGCCCTCGGGGAGGAGGTCAGAAACCGAAAACGCGATCCATAATATGGCCGTGGATAAGGAGAGGATGGCCAAGCTGTCCAGGGATCCGAGGCTCGTGGAGGCCCTCAAGGCCATGGGCGGATTTCTTTGGTACTACACCGAGCTCTACCCCTACAGGACGATCTACACGCTCACAGTCTGCAGAGACGCGCTCTGCGTCTACATAGCGGGCGAGGACATGATGGACATGAGGATACAGCTGGAGAAGTACCTGGAGCTGGAGGACGACGAGGAGAGGCTGAGGCAGCTCGCCAGATCGCTCGATATGCTCGCGGCCTTCTCAGAGAAAGCGTATTGGGACTACGCGCGATAGGCGGGCCAGGAGGGCCCCGGCCAACGCCAGCTTCCTCGCCTTCACCGAGTCCCTGCGCTTTATGGGGACGTCGGGGTAGAACCCGCTTATGGCGATCTCCCGCGCGCCCATCGCGTAGGCCAGATAGGCCGCCCTATCGCCGTCGGTGAATCCGCCCACGTTGTAGGTGCCGGGAGGCGGCGGGACTTGGACCGTGTAGACCCTCCGCGGAGGTCTGTATAGAGGCAGGAGGTCCACGTTATCGCCGTGGGCGTGCACGACAACGACGGACCCCAGCCCGGCCGACGCCGGCTCGTAGTCGAGGTCGGTGACGACGACGTCGGGCCTTACGCCGGCCTCGGCGAGCCTCCTGGCCGTGAAGCCCTCGACGGCAACCGACACCGACGCGCCTTCGACCAGCGCCCTGAAGGGCGGCATGTATACCGCCGGCCTCGACCAGTCGAACGCGGCGAGCGCGTCCACGGAGAGCCCTCCGAGCCTGGAGGCCAGTAGGGCCGCCTCGCCGTCCCTCGAGAAGGAGAGCTCGGGGAGCAGGGCTCTGGCGAGCGCCATGTGGTGCTGCCATTCGAGCGGATCCACAAGCCACATCGTCGCGTCACTTCGACGCGGTGATGGTCAGAAGCTTGTAGTTGGCCGGCGTCGGTGCGTACCAGAGCGCGCCGCATCCCGAGCTGGTGAGATTCACCGCATATTGCCCCGGCACGACGGGGGAGGGGACCAGGCAGGAGGGCCCTCCCAGGGCTCTGTCGAAATTTGTCGCGTAGATCCTCCGGCCTGCAAAGGAGGCGTTGATGCTGTAGGCAAATGCCGAGACCCGGTAGACGCTCGCCGTGAAGGACCCGCGGTACGCCGTGAGGTTGAGCAGAACGTAGAGCGAGACTACGCCGGGCCTCGTCGAGTTGTTGATGAGCGCCATGGAGTAGGAGTAGGCGTCGAAATTGGGGAACTGCGTCGGGAGGAACAGCTTGTAGCTTATGGACTTCACGCCAGGCGTCAGCGACGAGGAGGCCAGGTCGGCGATCTGCGAGGCCACGTACCGCGCCATCAGCTGCGCGGTAGCGGCCGCCTCCCGCTGGAACGCTTGGTAGGACAACAGCCAGACTAGGTACGAGGCCAGGAGATATGCCGCGGCCATAAAGCCGAAGAGTATGGCCGCCTCGATGGCCGATATGCCCCTCATCCCCAGACGAGGGTTACGTTGTTCCACACCAAATAGACGGTTTGGACCCCCTTGAAGTACAGGGTCTTGGAGCCGAGCCTGCTCTGTACGGTCACGCTGGCGGACCCGCCGCAGTTGATCGACGTCGAGTTGAGCGGCCCCACCACGTAGGCCAGGACGCCGCTCGGGCTTCGCTGCGTGAAGTTGGCCGAGACTGTGTAGAGATACAGCGAGGCGGACCCGTTGACGAAGACCACACGGCTGTAGAGCCTCACGGTCCTCGGGTAGGTCGAGTTGACCGCCACCACGGGCTCGCCTATGGGCACTGCGAGGGAGCCGTCGAGCCCTCTGAGCATCGAGTTGCCGAACTCCACGTAGGTCGAGTTGTAGCCCACCACCACCTCCCGGAACACGTAGGTGCTCGAGAACCCGCCGCACTGGATCGTCACGTAGAGTCTCGGCGTCCCCACGTAGAGCGAGCCGAAGTAGGAGCTGGGCAGCTGGTAGATCCTCTGGACGCCGGTCATGCCGAAGTCGGTCTCCAGCGAGTCCGCAAACGCCGTGAGGAAGGCAACGACGTTCTTGGCCTCGAGCCCAGCCTCTATCTGGAAGATGTTCTGCACTATATAGGGAATGGCGGCGAATATTATGGCCAGCGACACCGACAGCAGAATGGCCACCTCCAAGGCCTCCAGGCCCCTCATATCGTCTGGTAGATCTGCCCGTTTAATATGAAGTACGGAAGAGGCCAGGTATAATTAATCACATCGATGCCGTAGCTACTCTGGGATGCCAGGGACACGACGGTGTAGTTAAAGCTCCGCAGAGGCCCGTTGTACTGCGGATAAGGCAAGCTCGCATTGTTATACTTGGCGTTAGGCCAACTGACGTACCACCACGAGCTGTAGCTGTTGAGGTTGGGCCCCGACGCGGTGGCTATGTGGAAGTTCGCCGACTGCGGAGTAAGCGCGAAGATGAAGTAGACCTCAGTACCGCTACCATAGTTGATCCATATGTTCTGATTATGGCAAACCCCCGCGTATTGGTTCAACCACGCATACCCCCACCGCTGCCCGTTGTATATCTCGAGCAGTTCACCCGCCAGAGTCTGAGGCTCCACGGAGCAGTTAGCTATGGAACTTGTTGTGTTGGTTAGATATATGTAGTTGAGATAGTTTTGGGGGCTTCCTTGTTTTGCGATATTAGTCAGATTCACGATCACCGCAAAGCCTGACGTGTAATTGGAGAGTGACAGAGGCGGGTTAAACACATAGTTGCCCGTCACTGTCGATTTATATAGGTCGACGATGGATCCCATGGGGCTCGGGCTTCCCCCCGAACTGGTACAGACCGCCAGGAGGGTTCCCCTGTAGGCGAACCAGCCTTTATACTGTTGCACCCTAAGCCATACGTCGCCCCAATACGCCGTGGAGTAGGTCAGCGGGCCGACCCAGCTTCCCTTTGAGAATATGTAGAAAGACAGACCCTTGGAGGAGAGGCCGAGCGCATTTAGAATCGACGGAGGTATTATCAACACGAGGTGGTCGCCGGAGTAGCTGGACGGGAAGTAAACCTGCAACAGACGGCAACTGGACGATGTCAGGGAGATCGGGGCGATGTAGTTCAGCTCCCATGTGGGGGCGTACGACCCCGGGAAGCCGCTCTGCGCTTGTTGCAGATACGAGGGGTAGAAGGTCACGTTGACGGCGCTGGCGGGCGGGACCATTACCAGGGTCCAGCTACTGCCGCCCGGCCCAGCCACGTCGAGCTTGGCCCCGAAGACGCCGTCGTTGGGCGACACGGACTGCACGATCGGGGCCCCTGACTGCCACGGGAAGTAGAACACGGCGTCCATGTTGCCCACGTTGACTAGATAGAGCGAGTTGCCGCTCCATAGGTAGTAGACCTGTGGATGGACGGCCGTTATGTTGTTCACCGCGAGCGAGGCGCCGAGGATCTGGGCCACCAGCGTCGACGTCGAGTGTCTGGGCGAGAGGAACGTGACGTTGTAGAGCGCCGCATCGACCCCGTTGAGGAATCCGTAGTACGCCGCCAGGGTCTGGTTGCATACGCTCACAGACCCGCAGGTGTAGTTGTAGAGAATTCCGCCGTAGTTGGTGTACAGGTTGAAGGAGGCCCCCAGGGCCCCCCTGGGGACGTTGGCGCCCACCAAGACGCCGTACGTGTAGCGGACGTAGGTGTAGTTGTAGGGGCTGGCCACGACGTACTTCGCCGAGGCGTTTACAGACAGCGTCTGGGTTATGTTCAGATCGGTCACCAGCGCCAGCGATATGTTGCCCAGCAAGTTGACCTTCGAGAGGGCGTACGACCGGCCGCCCCAGGCCAGCACGACCGGCCTAGGCGAGCCGACGACCGGCGCCGAGCCGAGCGTGGTCAGCACAGCGGAGGGCTCGGGGTAGGTCCAGGGCCTGACCGCCAGGAAGTCGTATATCGCCGCGTCGGTCCAGCTCGACGTGCTTGACTGCGGGAAGTCCTCGGTGTCTGTGCCGAGCACTATGTTGAAGCTCTGGAGCGGCGACATGGACAGCCACTGCCCCACGTAGGGCGCCATAGGCCCCGTGGAGTTCGAGAGGAACTTGTAGGCCGCCAGATAGGTCTGCCCGGCCATGTTGCCCCCAAGTATCTGCGATATCGAGAGGACGTACCAACGGCCCGCGCTCAGGGGCACGTAGGAACCTCCGTACTGCCAGGAATACGTCTGCCAGGGCCCGGTCATATAGCCCTGGGGCTGGTAGGACCAGACGAACGTAGGCGGGTAGCTCTCGGGCTGTACCGCCACCATATCTGCGCACCAGGGGAAGGTGCTCCCGCTGTAGCCGCCCCAGAAGAGCGCCAGGTAGCCCATCTTCTCCGCCCCTATCTGCGTCACGTTGACCAGGACTCTGACCTGGAAGCCGGGCCAGTTTGAGGGCACCGTGAAGCCGTTCCATATCTGGTAGCCCACGTCGTAGGTGCCGGCGGGGTAGATAGCCCCGAGGAGGAGCCCGACTGTGCTGTTGCCGTAGACCGACGTCGGCGCTAGCTGTTCTATCGGCTGCGGCGCGTTTTCGGGGCCGGCGCTGTGGCACGTGCTGTATACCACCGAGCTGGGCCAGCCGGCCATCGCCGCCGCGTTGAAGAACCCGTTGACCCCGCTGAAGTTGTAGACCGCATACGGGTTGTTGTTGAGGGCCGGCGACGCCGTCTGGTAGGCGTATTGGTAGTTGGCCGAGTCGTAGCAGAAGTTGGGCCCCGTCGAGGGGGGCGTTATGCCGAGCATCTGCATCATCAGCGGTATGTCGAGGGTTAGGTAGACGCTTGACGAGTTGGACTGGTATAGGATCACCATAACCTCGTCCGATGAGCCCGGCGAGGCCAGGGAGCCTCTCGGCATCTTGAAGTCGAAGAGGCAGAACGGGCACTTGAGGTATTCGGACCACCAGGGGAGCTGGATGAAGGCCCCTGCGAGCATCGAGTTGAACTGCTGGACTACGCTGGTGTTGTGGTAGTTGCAGCCATTTCCGGCGTAGTACTGGAGGGCTTGGCTCAGCGCCGTGTTGTTCACCAATATTAGGTAGAGCTTCTGTTTCAGCAGGCCGGCATTATAGCTACTGCCCGACCTGGCTTGGTTCAGTATGTCGGCTATGGGGGCGCTGTAGGTCTCGCCCACGGACGTGGGCTTCCTGATGTCGGCCGAATATAATATCACGTAGCCGCTCTGGATCGGGCTGTACGGCGTCACCACGAACCTGTATACCCTATAAGCGCCCGGCGCCGACAGGGCGCCTGCGCCCCACCATTGGGAGAAGCTATAGGCGTTGTTGAGAACCGCCGCGGCCGGATAGGGCCCCAAAGTCCCGCCGAAGCCGCCTTGATCGACCGCGTAGCCCCCCGACACGAAGGTGCCGAAGGGTATGAGGCTCTGTTCCGTCGCCGATAGGGCCGACGCCGCGTACTGCGACGCATCGGCCAGCTGGAAGTATATGTCGGCCGGGTGTCCCTGCAGCAGATTGTTGTAGAGGCCGGCGTTGAGGGCGCCCGCCGATATCTTGGAGGCGGCGGACTGGGCCAGGAATGCTGCGTAGCCCGACAGCAGCTGGACCAGCTCGGGCCAGTCCTGGCTCATTATTCCGTATGCCGGCCTCTGGATGGAGGCCACGGGGACTATGGTGGAGGAGACGTAGGCCATATATATCACCGCAACGGCGACCACGACCGCGAGCGCGGTGAGCACTATCCACTGGCCCTTCATGGCCTCGCCACGTAGAGCACCATCCTCACCTGGGTGCCGTCGGGGAGGACCGCCGAGACCGTCGCCGAGGAGGAGGCCGCCGAGGTCGTCGTCGAGGAGGAGGCGGCCGCCCAGCCGGTGGGCCGCGCGACGGAGAGGAGCTTCTGGCCCCATGAGGCGCATACGAGGCAGGGGGGCGGGGAGCTACCCGCCAGATATACCGTGAAGTTATATACGTATTGCTGCGGTATGAGCGAGTCCAACGCCGACTTGACGGCGGCCGTGTTGTTGGAACATATGGAGGAGCTGAGCGCGTTGAGGAAGGTGGGGCTGAGCGATAGCTGCAGCAGAGTATTGTAGGCGGTCTCCACGTCCTGTCTGCCCATGGTCGTCGAGACGGGGCTTCTGGGCAGAAGCGTCATGGCGTATATGGCCAGAGCCACCAGCAGCACCGCGAAGAGGAGCTCGAGGACCCACCTCATCGCATCGGGCTGGGGTACTCGTAGACGGTCACGTTGACGAGATACGTCGTAGTCAACGAGTTGAAGACGCCCGAGGCCGACGAGGCGTAGGTCTGCGGCGTGTTGTAGAAGCCCCATCTATACCAGGTCTTTACGTCCACGTCGGTGGCCGGCGGCGCGGGGAACAGCGGTATGGGCACAAGCGCCGCCTGCGGTATATTGGGGGAGCTGGAGCTCGGCGTCACGTAGGCCAGGGCCAGAAGCGTGTTGGTGGGCAGGTTCAGCCAGCACGCCGTACAGTGGGCACTACTAGTACATTGACTGCATTGTAGCACACTAACTGGGCTGTTGCCTGTGCCGGGATCCAGCATTATGTTGGAGCCGTAGATGGTGAGCGCATACCCCGTATACAGCGAGATGTACCTTATGCCGAGCGATTGACGTCCTTGAGCGTTAGAGTTCAGCCTCCCGTCGCAGGGCAGGTTGGAGCCCGGCTGGACGTAGTCGGCGTCGTGTATTAAGTACAGCGTTGTGGAGACGGCTCCGGGGAGAGGCGCGCCGTATATCAACGACACCGAGGTGGCGTTGAAGACGTAGAAGGCGGCGCTGTAGGGGTAGTCTATCTTCTGGGCGTAGACCACCAGCGCCGACTGGAGGCCCGCCAGCTGCGAGTAGCTCACGTAGGGCGGCATAGCCGCCTTAGCGTAGCTGTAGTAGTACCCCCCGACCTGCGACAGAGAGTAGTTTAGGTTTGTCGTAGATGTGTAGGGCGGATAGCACTGCGAGGTCGTGCAGTAGTAGACTGTGGAGGCCACCCTGCCCGAGGGGTAGGAGCCGACGCCCCTGGCGACTATATAGACTGTTCCGTTGGCCAGGAGGCCTCCCGCGGCGTTGTAGAACTGCTTGCACACGGAGCTCGCGTTGTTCATGAACTTGACGCCGCCGGCCGTCACGTAGGGACATACGGCCAGCCTGACGAGCGGCTTTATTTGTATCTCTACGTCGTATTTGTTGTAGTTATTGCCGAACAGATTGCGCGCTATGGCCGTCAAGTTCAGCGTGCCCTGTATGAGGTTCGGTATGACGTAGCCGTAGCCCGCCATATATACGGCGCTGCCCACGGTGCTGGCCAACGTGCTCTGCGGGTTCCATACGTTGCACATCGGATATCCCGACAGCTGGGCTGAGGCCATGGCCAGATAGTCTATGGCGTAGTCGCTTAGATACCCCGGCGCGCCGGGGTTGGCCACGCCTACGTCCTGCGATAGATTGTATGCGCTGTAGGCTGTGATCCTCTGCAGGATCTGCTGCGCCAGTACGTTCAGCTCGGCCTGGCTGGTCTGGGGCTGCGCCGATAGGTTGCCGGCGACGTAGAAGGTTATCGCTATGAAGAACACCATGACGAATCCCACCACGGCGAGCTCTATGGACTGCACATGTACGCATCCATCTATTTTGATAAATTTTGCGTTGCGCCTCCGCCGTCGCGAGTCATGCTTAAATAGGCCGCCCTAGGGGCGCTTGTGAGGGAGTCGTTGCCCCAGGAGGCCTTGAGGGCAGCCGCCGAGATCGTAGACGATGTGAGGGCTAGGGGTCTCGCCGCAGCGTTGGAGTGGTCCAGGAGGCTGGATGGAGTCGAGCCTGGGGATGTCGTCGTGCCGCCCAGGAGGGATCAGGCCGCCGATGGGGCCGTCGTCGAGGCGGCGCTGGAGGCCGCCAAGTCGCTCGAGAGGGTCTACGCGCGTCTGCGGCCCGCCGACGTCGTGGATTACTACGAGGGAGTCTTGAGGGCCGTGTCGTGGCGGCCTGTGGAGAGGGCGGCGCTCTACGTCCCTGCGAGGTACATATCGACCTTGGTGATGCTGGCCGTGCCTGCGAGAGCCGCGGGGGTTGGGGAGATCTACGTGGTGACCCCTCCCAAGGGCGTCACGCCGGAGCTCCTGACCGTGGCTGAGAGGCTGGGCGTCAGAGGCGTCGTGAGCCTCGGCGGCCCTCAAGGCCTGGCGTACGCGGCCTTCCAGATAGGCGTCGACCTGTTGGCAGGCCCGGGCGGAGTCTACGTCCAGGCGGCTAAATACCTCCTCTCCCGCTACGTCGGCATAGACGGAATAGAGGGGCCGACCGAGCTGGTCGTATACGCCGAGGGCGTAGAGCCCAGGCGCGCGATCGCGGGGGCTCTAGCCCAGCTCGAGCACGGCCCCGCCTCCTTTGCTCTCTTCCTCTCCAGGGACAGGTCGTTGGTCGAGGCGGCGGAGGGCATCTACCTCCGGGAGAGGACCAGCTCCATGGGGGCTCTGGAGGCCCGGGCGGTCTCGTCGCTGGAGGAGGCGGCAGGGATCATAGACGAGGTGGCGCCCGAGCACCTGGAGGTCTGGGGGGCGCCCCAGCTGGCGCAGATGGTGAGGAACGCCGGAGCCATATCTGTCGATGCGCCCAGTCCTCTCCTGGACTACGTGGCGGGGATATCCCACGTGTTGCCCACGGGCGGCAGCGCGAGGTGGAGGGGCGCGGTGACGCCGCTGACGTTCATGAAGCCGGTGGGTCTGGCCTGGCTTCTGGCCGACACGAGGCTGCGGGAATACGCCGTGAGGCTGGCCGAGTACGAGGGCTTCAAGCGCCACGCCGACGCGTTGCGATGAGCTGCGACGTCCTTAAGGAGCTGGAGTCGGTAATCCGCGAGAGGATCTCCTCGGGGGATCCCAACAGCTATACCTATACTATATATGCCAAAGGCGTGCACTATATAGCGCGTAAGGTCGGCGAGGAGGCCGTCGAGCTGGCCGTGGCCTCGCTCGCCGAGGGGAGGAACAGAGTGGTCGAGGAGGCGGCGGACTTGATCTACCATCTGCTGGTCCTGCTGGCGGCCCAGGGGCTCTCCCTCGACGACGTCTGCTCGGAGCTCAGGCGCAGGAGGAGATAGCGTAGGCCCGGCGGGCGCCCGCGGCCGGCCTCAATCGGCGATAAGCCTAGACTTGAGCTTGCCGGGCTCCGGCAGCAGTTTCGAATACCTGGAGCCGAAGCAGGAGCGCGACCCCGTGTGGCAAGCCGCGCCCATCTGGACGACCTTCAGAAGCACAGCATCGCCGTCGCAATCGGTGCGGAACTCCACCACGTACTGGTAGTGGCCCGACGTCTCGCCCTTCAGCCAGAGCCGCCTCCGGCTGGTAGACCAGTAGTGGGCTAGGCCCGTCACCAGCGTGAGGAACACCGCCACGAGGTCCATATGGGCCACCATCAAGACCTCGCCCGTCTCCGCGTCCTGAGCAACCGCCACCACCGTGCCGTCTCTCTGGCGGTAGTTCAAACTAGCCGCTATCCTCCAGGCCTCCTCCGCCGACGTCAGAGGCTTGGCCTCCACGGAATCCATACCGCACTTAACTATTTCGGCCGGCCGCGCCCGAGGCCCATGGGGCTTGAGGCCGCCCCTCTAGACAGTGGGCACGGACGCGCCCCAGCGCGGAGGCTTGCCGCCGGACTGAGGCGGACGACGCGCAGATCTTATTTACCTCTTCCTGCATCTCCATGGCGTTCAAGCGGCTTCCGGAGTTCTACGAGGAGCCCGACGTAGGCTACGACGTCTACAGGCTGCATTTCAACGAGAACCTCTTCCTGCCTGAGGAATACTACAGGGAGGTCCTCGGCGGCATTGAGAGCTGGGAGGCCCGTTTCTACACCCAGCCCAACAACGCCTCGCTTGCCGCGAGGATAGAGGACCACATGGGCCTTCCGAGGGGGTCTGTCGTCATAACCGCCGGCGCCGACGATGGCCTCAGGCTCGCGATACAGCTCCTCCACTTCGCCGAGGAGAGGAGGCTCGTGGTCCTTGAGCCCACCTACAGCATGCCCAGAATACTCGCCGAGCAACTAGGCGTGGAGTATGTGCAGCTGCCCTACGGGCCGGATCTAGGCCTCGACGTGGATACGGCGGTCAAGATAGCCAGAGGAGGCGCCGTATATGTCTGCTCGCCCAACAACCCCACCGGGCATCTGGTGAAGGAGCTCGAGGAGCTGGCCTCCCGTCTTGAGGGCCTGCTCATATACGACGCGGCCTACGCCGAGTTCGCGGGGCTCTGGAGGCCTAAACTCCACGAGTACGGCAACGTCGTCGAGATGAGGACTTTCTCGAAGGCATGGGGCCTGGCCGGGCTCAGGGTCGGCTATCTGATCGCCCGCGGTAGGCTCGCCTCGGCGCTTAGGGCTCTAGCGTACCCGCATCCCATAAGTAGCTATTCGGCGAAGGCCGTCGAGAAGGCTCTGGGGCTGGAGGAATACGTGCGGAGGTCCGTGCTGGAGATGCGCGCGGTCAGGGACGAGGTAGCGGGGAGGCTACGCCTCGATAAATACGTCGGCGAGGCCAACTTCATAACCCTGAGGCTCGACGGCGCCGAGGCGGCGGCGGCCGAGCTCTACCGGCGCGGCTTCGCCGTGAGGGCCCTCGGCGGCAGGCCCCTCTGCCGCTCCTGCCTGAGGTTCACTGTGGCGCCCATGGGCGTGATGGAGAAGTTCCTGGCCGCGCTGGGGGAGGCGCTCGGGATAAAGCTTATATAGCGTTCGTCAAGGGAGGCCATGCCGGAGGCGGACAGCCCCCATATTGTTCGCAGTCCCGAATAAAGGCCGCCTGATGGAGCCAGCCCTCAGGCTCCTCGAGCTGGCCGGCATCGACCTTCTGGCTTCGGACGAGCGGTCTATAATCCTGCCCACCACGTGGCCGGACCTCAACATAGTGAGGCTCAGGCCCGAGGACATTCCCCAGATAGTCGCTGCGGGCAACGTGGCGGCTGGGATAACCGGACACGACTACGTGGTCGAGTCCGGCGCCGACTCGGACTTGGTCGAGCTGCTGGACCTCAAGATAGGGAGGGGCTCCATAGTGGTGGCCGCGGTGAAGGGGAAGTGGAGGTCTGTGGACGATCTGCCGGACGGGATAAAGGTCGCCACTAAATACATCAACTTAGCCTCCAAGTTCTTCGAGGAGCGGAACAAGAGGGTCAGAATAGTCAAGGTCTCGGGCTCCGTCGAGGTCATGCCGATGCTGGGAGTCGCCGACGTCGTGGTGGACGTAATGGCCACCGGCACCACGCTCGCGCTACACGGCCTCGAGCCCCTGGAGAAGATACTGGACACCTCGGCGCGTCTGGTCGCGGGCCGCGCCTGGGCCGACCACTACGTGGTGCGGAAACTCGCGGCGTATATCAACGGCTATCTGAACGCCCAGAACAAGCGCATGGTGTTCCTCAACGTGCCTGCCGACAGGATAGCCGACGTCATCTCGGTCCTCCCGGCCCTTGAGTCCCCCAGCGTGGCGCGCCTGGCCCGCGGCGATATGTACGAGGTGTTCTCCGTCGTCGACGAGGACTATCTGCCCGACCTCATAATGCGGCTCAAGGCGGCCGGCGCCAGGGACGTGGTGATAGTGCCTCTCGACAAGCTGATAAAATGAAGATAGCTATACTGGACTATACCGTCGGCAATATCGGCAGCTTGATCTCAGCCCTCAGGAGAGCCGGGGCCGAGGCCTTCATCTCGAGGGGCGAGGGGCTGGGAGAGGCAGATGCGGTGATACTGCCGGGGGTGGGCACGTTCTCCGCGGCGAGTAGGCTGGCGGCTGTGGTCAAGGGATACGCAGGCTCCAAGCCGATGCTCGGCATATGTCTAGGCATGCAGCTGCTCTTCGACTCCAGCGAGGAGGGGGAGGGGCAGGGGCTTTCGTTCTTCCCGGGCCGCGTCGTCAGGATAGACGCCGAGAGGATACCCCATATAGGCTGGGAGCTGACCTCGGCGGCCGGCACGTGCGGCCTCGTGGATAGGGGCTATTACTACTACCTGCACAGCTACGGCGTGGAGGCCGGCGGCGCGCCGTATGAGGCCGCGTATATAGAGCTGAGGAGGAGGTACGTAGCGGCTGTATGCGACGAGGGCAGAGGCATCTACGGCGTTCAGTTCCACCCCGAGAGGAGCGGCAGGAGGGGCCTGGAGGTGTTGAGGAGGTTCCTCAAGCTCGCGAGGACCTAGCCCCTATCAGCTCAGCGATCCTCCTCGCGATAGTTGCGGGAGGCTCCTCGGCGTCAAGGACGACGTAGCCCCGCTCGGCGGCTCTCCTCAGATATATCGAGCGGACAGCCCTCAGGAACTCCAGCCGTTCGTACTTCTCCGCGTCTCCGCCCCTCGCCTCTATGCGCGCCACGGCCTTCTCGGGCTCTATGTCGAGGAGCACGGTCACGTCGGGCGTCGGGACGCGGGAATTTATCAGCTCTATAAACTTTATATCGACGCCGGCGGCCCCCTGATAGGCCACGCTGGATTCGACGTAGCGCTCGGTCACAACCACGCGGCCCTCGCCCAGAGCAGGCGCTATCTCCCTCTGGTAGTGCTCCAGCCTATCGGCGGCGAACAGCAGAGCATCTGTATACGGATCTGAGGTCCCCCGCCTCAACGCCCAGCTCTTTATGAGGCGGCCGATAGGGCCGTCGCTGGGCTCCTTGGTGGCGTATATCGGTAAGAGCCTCCGCAGCTCCTCTATCACCGTGCTCTTACCGCTCCCGTCTATGCCCTCCACCGCGACGAAGAGACCCACGGAGGCTCTAGAAAAGGCCTTTATAAGGCCCAGACCGCAGCTGGCCGCACGCCAACTCCCCCGTTGACGTCCCCCTCCGCCTCAAGGGGCCGTCCGTCGTCTATAGATGCCTTGTGCAACACCGAATCAGTAAAAGATTCGGTTCTCGGCTTTACTGGGGGGCCTTGGCTCTCTTGATTTCCTCTATCAACAGAGGTATTATCTGCTTGTAGTCCCCGACTATCGCGTAGTCCGAGTTCTGCACTATGGGCGCGTTGGGGTCTGAGTTGATCGCTATTATGTGCTTCGACTCCTGTATCCCCATCATGTGCTGTACGGCGCCCGATATGCCCACCGCTATGTAGAGCTTCGGCCTGATGGTCTTGCCCGTCTGCCCCACCTGCCTCGTATGCGGCGCCCAGCCCGCGCGCACGGCCATCAGCGAAGCGGCCACCGTGCCGTTGAGGAGCTTGGCCAGCTCCACAAGCCACTTGAAGCCCTCGGCTGAGCCGAGCCCCCTTCCGCCGGCTACGACCACGTCGGAGGACTCCACCGGCGGCAGATCGGCTATATCGTGCTCTATCCTCTTCTCGGCGCCCAGGAAGGTCGTCCTCCTGGCGTTTAGCTCCACGGCCTCGTGTACTATCTCCCCCTTCCTGTTGACGTCGCGCGGCGGCTTGGGGAACACGCCCGGCCTCACGCTCGCCATCTGGGGCCTCCTGTGCGGCGTCTTTATGGTCGCCATCTGCGTGCCTCCGAAGGTCGGGCGTATCTGCATGAGGTCGCCCGTCTTGGGGTCTATCTCCAGCGCCGTGCAGTCGGCCGTTATGCCCGTCGTTAAGGTGTTGGCTATGAACGCAGCCAGCTCGCGGCCCCTCTTGGTGGCGCCTATCAAGAAGATCTCGGGCCTATACTTTGCCACCACCTTGGCCACGGCGTTGGCGTACTCGTAGGGGGTGTAGACCTTCAGCTCCGGATTCACCACGACGACCACCTTATCTGCGCCGTGGTATATGGCCTCCTGCGCCATCTCGTCGCTACCGGCCACGAGGACGCCGCCGACCTGGGCGTTCCCCCTCTTGGCGGCGAGATCCCGCGCCTTGCCCAACAGCTCGAGGGCGACGTCCTTTAGCCTGGCGCCGTCGTGCTCTAAATATACCCAAACGCCTTTATACTCCTCCTTGTTTATCTGGGGCCAGAGCTTGCAGGTCATGGCTGCAACAACCCCTCCTTTTTCAGCTCCTCGACGAGGGCCCTGACGGCCTCGCGCGGATCGCCCTGGAATATCCTCCTCTTCCTCGGCGGGAACGTCGCGCCTGTCTGCGCCGCCACGAAGGTGGGCGAGCCTTTCAGGCCCACGCACTCGGCGTCCAGCTCCAGCTCCTTGTTGGTGACCTGCATTATCTTCTCTCTGGCGTTGAGCTTCCTAGAGAGGCTGATCTCCCTCGGCATCTGGGTGCCCTTGGCCACCGACACCAAGGCAGGGAGGTCCATCTCGTAGAACTCGTCGACCCCCTCGTCCTCGAGGAACCGCCTCACCCTGACCTTATTCCCCTGTATCTCGGCGTCGTAGACGTAGTACACATAGGGTATGTTGAGGTGGGACGCCACTTGGGCGCCTACGTGGGCGGTCGTGCTGTCTATTGTCTCCTCGCCCGCCAGAATCAACGTATAGTCCGGCACGTACTTCTCTATGGTCTTCGCCAGCACGAACGAAGTCGCCCAGGTGTCGGCGCCGGCGAAGACCCTGTCGGTGGCCAGTATGGCCCTGTCGACCCCCATGCCTATCAAGCTCTCCAGGGCCGGGATGCCGGACGGCGGAGCCATCGATATGGCTATGACCTCACCTCCGTACTTGTCTCTAAGCTTGAGCGCGAACTCCACAGCGTCGCGATCCCACTGGTTAGTAGACAGAGGCACGCCCTCCCTGACTAAGGTGCCCGTCTTCGGGTCTATCCTTATCGCCGTGGAGAGTGGCACGGCCGCCTTGGTCAACACCACGAACTTCATCGCGATGGCAATATCGCATTTTTATAAATGTAATTACATACATCGTAGAATTGCTCTTGCCTAAAAAAGCTAACTCTGCAGGCCGGACGCGCCCGATTTCAGCCTCAGCTCCCCCGGAGGCCTCGGACGGCTTCCGGATATGGCAAAGCCGGGCCTCAGAGGCCGCGTCAGGGCGATGGGGAGGCGACGTCTTGGGATGGGGCTTGGCGCCGCGCGGCGACAACCCTTTGACGGAAAAAATATATTTGGGCAAACCGGGGACCACGTGAACATATACAATTTCCTTATGAAGGGCATAGAGAGGACCGACCTCGACCCTCTGAAGTTTAGGCAGACCATAAGGCTCGCGTTGCTGGGAGGCGCGGCTCTGGCGGCTCTGGGCGCGTTCTTCACTCTAGTCAACGCGTTTCCGTTGGGACCGCTTTTCCTCGGGCTCGGCGTATTCCTCATATTTATGCCTAAGGTCATCATAAGGGTTCGGGCGTCCTCGATAAGGGAGATGCTGAACATGGAGATTCCGTTCCTCACCGTATTGGTGCAGATGACCTTCGCGACTAAGGCGCCTCTGGAGCTGGCCATCCAGCGCATGATGAGGTACAGGGAACTGCCTGGGATAAAGACGCTGGCGGCGGCCGCCTGGAACAACACGAGGATGTTGGGCATGGAGCCGCTGGACGCCTTGAAGCGCGCCGTCGAGAAGCTCGCGCCTCAGAAGCTTATCTACCGCTTCAACTCGCTCTACACGGCGCTTAGGGTCGGCGAGGATATAATAGCCAAGCTCTCGCTGTATATGGATATGGATATGGTTGAGTTCTCCACAGGCATGCAGAGGAGGATGGACTCCCTGGTCTCCGCCATATCGGCGTCCATAGTGGGGCTCGCCATGGTGTCCGTCACGGCGATAGTGGTCGGGCGCGGCAACGCCGGCGTCTTCGTTCTGATGGGCGGGCTCCTGCCGGCGGTCATGGGCGCCGTGATGGGTATGGTCATAAACGTGCCCCTCCTCAAGATGGACTTCAGGCTCTGGCCCCTTATATTCGCCCTGGTGTCCAGCGCCGCCATGATAGTCCTAGGCTTCTTCCTCAACTTCGGCGTGTACACGCCCCTCGCGACCGCGGCGGTTTCCGCCCTGGGATACTTCGCGACCAAGGAGAGGGTTAACGCCCGCTCCTTCGAAAGGGGGTTCATGGACTTCTCGTACGTGGTGCTCGACGAGCTGAAGCGATCTCCCTCGGTCGTAAGGGCCATGGAGAACGCGGTGACCTACGGCAACTTCGGCGACTTCACGCCGCGGGCGGCCTCCATGCTGAACGCCATAAAGTCGGGCATGACGGAGCTGGAGGAGGTAGTCATAAGAGGCATGCAGCCCATAATGGCCGTGGTCGCCAGGGTATTCTTCGACATCCACAGGCTCGGCACGCTGCCGCGCTCCACCATAGACCAGCTGCAGAACTTCGTCGCCAAGCTCTTCGACTACAGAGAGCAGCTGGGCAAGGCTCTGGGCATAGTGAGGCTGTTGGCGGTGCTGGGGGCCGCCATGGTGGCGTTCGTCAACGCCTCGATGATAATCATGACCCAGGCCATGGCGGGAGTCGCCGGCGGCGGCCCCGTCCCTGCGGCCGGCCTCGGAGGCGGGGGCATCGGCATGCAGTTCCTCTACCTGGCCTTCGGCATGCTGGCCGTCGGCTACTACTTCCTATTCGCCAAAGTCAGCTTCTCGACTAGGGGCGGGCTCATCTACCTCACACTCTTTTATATCTCGATGTTCTTGGTGATCGTGGCGACAACCAGCGTGTTGAAGCCGCCCAGCAACCCATCTGCGGGTTGATAGACAGCGGCGCTCCCTCTAGTCAACACCATGGACTTCATCGCAGTGGCGATATCGCATTTTTATTAATGTAATTACATATGTCGTAGAAGCGCCCTTCGCCTAAAAGCCGCTCATGTCCCGATCCTCCTCGCCGCGCTCTCGACGCTCCCGACGCCCGCGCCTCACAGTATCCGTATGTATTCCTTGGCCCTCGCGAATATCGACCGCCTCTTAGGCCTGTAGACCTCCCTCACCCCGCCTTCATGGGGCTCAGTCGGCTGAACTCAAGCTCCAGCCTCCTAACGTTGCTCCCATCCGCGGAGCAGTAGGCCCAGCCGAACAACGATATGCAGGCCTCAGAGCCGTCCCTGGCGACGTAGGCCTCCACGGAGTACGGGTTCACGAGGCCCACGGGCCCCTGCCCTATCAGCTCCGCCATCCAGGGATATCTCCGCAGAACCTTGGCTATCCCCGCGATCTGCCTCCCCGCGCGGGGGGCCCACGTCCTCAGCCAATCGACGCCGAACGCCTCCAGCTCCGGATACTCCCTCAGGAGCCGTTCGACGGGATCCGCCGGCTCGGGAGGCCTCCTCACCGCGCCCGCGTCCACGCCGTCGCCCGAGCTCATACCCTCATCCTCCTCGCGGCGCCCTTGACGCCCACGATGGTCGCTCCCGCCGCCTCCGCCAGGCGGATGGGCATCCCGTGCTTCCTGTGGGTAGCGAGCCATAGGGCCGCCGCGGCCAGGACCCACGGGCTCCTCCCCGCGGCAGCCCTCCTGTTTCCCTCAAGGATCTCAAGGGCCCTCCTCACCACGGGAGCCGGCAGTCCGGCCCTCGCGGCCACTATCTTGACGTACTCCTCAATTGGCGGCCTCCTGCCCCTGGCCGCCTCGTTAAGCCTCCAGGCCGCCCTCTTGACGGCCGACCTGTCCGCCTTGCTGCACTTGAGGAAGTCGCCCAACGGCCGGGGCTCGCCCAGATCCCTCGCCGCGAGCCAGAGGGCCGCCACAGCGACGGCCCCGGCCGAAAGGCCCTCCAGGTCGTATATGTGCCTCCTCACGAGGGCCATCGCCGCCTCGGCGACGCTGTGCGGCGCGCCTGCGCGCTCCCTGATCCTGCTGACCTCCGCCCCTATCGCCGCGAGCCTCGCCTCCCTCCCGTGCAGGGCGTCCCTGTCGAAGCTGGCGAGAGCCACCGGGGGCCGTGCTCCGCCTTTACGCCGATCTCGGTCCTGCTCACCAGCCTGAGGGGTGCCGCGCGGATGCGCGCCAGCTGGACGCGCCGCAGGCGCGCCACTCGGGGCCGGTATCGACCACGCTATCAGCCGCACGGCGAAGGAGCTTTTCGAGGGGGCCAGGAGCCGTGGAGGGGCCGGCGGAGCTCTTCGTCGAAGCAATAACGAGGGTTCTGGCTTGGGTAGACGCCCACAAGGCGTATCTGTTCCTGACTGCCGCGGTTGCGGCCGGGCTGGTGGCGGCCTCCGCCGCCATGGGCCTGTGGGGCCTCATCGAGCTGGGCAGGCTGGCCCACGCGGCCTCCTTGATGCCCTTCGCCGCCTTCGGCGGGGTCGAGCGCTCTAGGGAGGAGGCGTTTAGGCTACTTAAAGGGGCGCCGGATCCCTACGGGAAGTTCCTTGAGGTGGCTAAGGCGGCGAACGCCGGGAGGATAGGGCTGGCGGAGCCCTGGGAGTCGCTGAGGAGGCTGATAGCGCCGAGGCCGTCCGAGGAGAGGGGGCTTATGCGTGGAGGGGGCGCCGGGCTCTACGGCAGATACGCCGCGGACGAGAGGATGAGGAGGGCCCTCTTCTACGCGGCGCTGGCCCTTGAGGAGGCCTTCGGCATCTACAGGTCTGCGTTAGGAGAGGTCGCGGCGGGGCTCGAGGAGACAGTGAAGAGGGTGGAGGTCGGTGAGGGGCCGTTCAAGAGGGCCGTGTACGTGCCCGACCTCGGGAGGCTGGAGCGGCTGGCCGAGGAAGAGGAGGCCTTCGAGAAGGCCTTGAGGGTCCTCAGGGAGAGGCTCAACGAGTACGCGGTCAAGCACGATCTGGGGGACCTCCTGGACGTCGATGAGGGCAAGGCGAGGAGGCTGGCTGAGGCGAAGGTAGCGGAGCTCTCCAAGTTCAGCGGCGTGAGCCTCGGCGTGAAGGCCTACGCGGCGCTTCTGGCCTATAGGGAGTACGCGCTGGGCAGGAGGGGCGCATACGGCGCGGCGGCTAGGTACTGGCTCGAGGGGGGCGGGTCGGCCTGGCTCCTCTACTACGCGCCGAGGACGGCGTACGACAAGGCCGAGAGGGCCAAGGCGGAGAGGCCCGCGGCGGTGGAGGGTATGATCGCCGAGACCCTTCGCCGCCTGTTCTTGAAGCCAGGCGCCGACTACTACCGCAACTTCGTCGAGCTTCTGGGGAGCGGCGGGCTGGCGCTGATTGAGGAGGAGAAAACCGACACGTCCCTCGTGTTTAGGCTCCTCAAGCCCGAGGGGGGCGGCAGGCTCGCCGAGCTTGAGGGCGTGAGGCTGAGGATTGTAAAGGTGGGAGAGGAGGCGGGCATAGTCTACGACCTGATGCTCGACGCGAGGTGGCGGGGGCTCTTTAATCAAGAGCTCGAGATGGTGAAGAAGGTGGCGGAGGAGCTTAAAGAGCGCTGGCCCGTCGAGGACCCCTTCGCCTACATGGCGGGCTGGCCTGCCTCAGACGTGGCGATAAGCAGAAAGGGAAACGAGAGGGCGTTGGAGATGTCCACCTCCCACCTGTGGCAGCTGGCCGAGACCCACGCCCTGTTCGGCTGGTCCCGCGTCGCAGTGCCCGGCGTGAGCTTGACCCTTGAGGGGCCTAAGCCGCAGTTCCACGCATACACCTCTCTCGAGAGTCTCGACGAGGCCGTCAGGAGGAGCGCGGAGGGCGGATGGCTCAAGAGGCTGGGCATCGAGGCGAGGAGCTGGGACGAGCTGAAGCGGCAGGTTGCCGAGCGCTGGGACGGGGTGGTGGAGGCCGCCGTGAGGCGTCTGGGCGGAGATGCGCGGGAGGAGCTAGAGGCGCTGAAGGGTAGGCTGAACGACGACAAGGTGGCTAGGGAGGCCGTTGCGCCTGCCCTCCTGCTTATACAGGCTGAGAAGCTGGGCGTGAATGAGGAATCCCTGAGGTACTTCGCCGCGGTGGTCTCCGGGGCCGTAGGCGGGGATGGATACGTGTCCGCGGCGATGAAGGGGGTCGGCCTGGCCAGCGGCGAGCGCGGAATCGCGTTGCTCTGGGGGGCCGCCTTTAGGGCCTACGGCATAAAGGCGGAGGTGAGGGGCGCCAGGAATGCGTTCGAAGTCGTCGCGTCCGGCGATGATGCCATCAGGCTGGCCCGCCTCTACTTCCTCTACGGGCCTCCCCTGCTGGAGGGGAGTGACGAAAGGGTTATCAGCCACAAGCTGGAGAGGGCCGTGGAGCTTGGAGCAAAGGGGGCCCTCAACATCCGCTGGGAGGGGCTGAGGAGGAGGACCGAGGACGGCCCCGTCGCCGCGGATTTGACAATATCGGAGGGAGACGTCGAGGTGAAGTACAACGTATATCTGCGCAGAGATGCGATCGTGCTCGAATTCGTCTCGACGGACCGGGGCCGCGCCGAGCTCGCGGCCCGCCTCCTAAGGCGGGCGGGCGTCGGCGCGGAGGTGAAGAAGGTGGGCGGTAGAGGCGTGTGGCAAGTCTGGACCACCACCGACAAGCTTGCGGCCGGCCGCAAGGAGCTTAGGGACGCCCTCGCCGAGATCGTCGAGGAGGCCCTCGCGAAGGGCTGGGTGGACGCGGGCAAGGCGGAGCGCTGGCTGGAGAAGCTGGAGAGCGGGCGCGTGCTGAGGGAGGACTGGCCGAAGTACCACGTGGGGCTGAACGAGGGCGCGCTTGAGGTCAAATATCAATCCACCAACCTCGGCAACATAGAGCGGGAGGTCAAGCGGCTTAGGGCCATGGGCCTCGTGGAGGACATACACTTCACGGTGAAGATGCCGGATGGCGGGAAGGCGGGCTACGTGTACATCCTCAGGGAGGGCTTTGAGCGCGCCGCCTGGCTTTCAGTCCACGGCTCCGGCGACCAACAGAAACTTGCGGCGGACTTCGTAGACCTCATACTGAAGAGGGCCGAGAAGGAGGGCGGCGCCGTGTACAAAAAGGCCCTGGAGGTCGTGAGGAGGGGCAGGGAGGTGGGCTCCCTAAAGCTGGAGGGCTTCGAGAAGGAGGTTGGGGGCCGCCTGGTGAAGGTAATAGGCGGAGGGGCCCAGCCCGAGAGGAGCAATAGCGGCAAGACGTTGCTGAGGATTAAGATAACGGCTGAGGTCGGCGGCGTCAGGGGCGTCTATGAGATTACCTTCGGCAGGCGCGGAGCCGGCAACGCGGCTAAGGGCCACGCCATAGCCAGAGCGGACGCCCCCGGCGGCAGGGAGGCGGACGCCGAGAGGCTCTCGGCGCTGGTGGAGGCCCTCACGGGAAAGAAGCCGAGGGTGCGCCGCATGGGCAACAGGATAGTGGCGGAATGCGGCAGAGAGCACCTGGAGGGCTTCATGCGCTACGCCGAGCTCGCGGAGGCCATAGCGAAATGGCTCGAGGAGACAAGCCGCCGGCAGGGCGGCTCTGAAGGACAAAGAGCCGATAACGATTAATACAGCTCCTCGAACCGCTACATGTTAACAAATTGCAGATATGGCTTCATCCTCGGAGCGTTCCTCGCCTACCGTCTTGCCGTGAAGCCGCCCAGCAACCCATCTGCGGGGGCGCCATGAGCGCGCCGCGCGGGCTTGGGTTCCGTATCGAGCAGTGCCCCGGCATACCCGTCGAGGAGTACGGCGTGGAGGGCGCCAGGGTGACCATCCATAAGTTCGAGGACGGCTTCTGCTACCAGGACGTCGCGCAATCCGCCGTATGTCTCGGTACGCGTCCAGCCGCCGGAGCCCATATCCCCCACCAGGCTCATCAAGAACAAGACCATCACCGCGCTGGGGCTCGCCTACCTCTGGTATCTGCTCGAGAACCTCAAGTCCATAATGATTATAGGCGGCACGGGCTCCGGAAAGACCACGTTGCTCAACGCACTGCTGGTGCTGCTCCCCCACAAGCGCATCGCAGTGGCCGAGGAGACCCCGGAGATACGCCTCCCCAGGAGCTTCACCAACTCAGTCCTTCTGTTCACCTCGCCTCTCTACGACTACCAGAAGAATCTCCCGGGCTCCGAGTCCGCCATATATCTGATAGACTTGGTCCGCTATCTGTTGCGCGCCAGGCCCGACCTGGTGGTGATAGGCGAGAGCCGCGGCCGCGAGATACATGAACTGATCCAAGGGATCTTGACCGGCCACGGCGGCGCGACTACCTTCCACGCCGAGGATCTGGTGGAGGCCCTCATGAGGATGACCGGCGAGGCCATGGGCGTCTCGGCCGAGCATATATCCGCCTTCAGCTCCATCGCCGTCGTCAGGAAGTTCGACTGGGGCAGGCGCGTCACGTCGCTCACCGAGGTGGTCTGGCTCAGGGCCTATCCCTACCCGGCGCTGAACAGAATAAAGATAAAGGAGGAGGAGTTCGGCCTTGTGGAGATAGGCAGCTACGACCGCGCCAGAGATACCTTCACAATAGACCTCAAGCGTTCGTTCTGGCTACAGAGACTGGGCGGCGTGGAGGAGGTCACGGCGCGCGCCGAGCTTCTGCAGGCGCTGACCGACAAAGGCGTGCTCGACGCCGAGGCGGTGGCGGAGGCCGTCAGACAGTACTATAGACTCAAGCGGAAGATGCCGTGATACTCTACGGAACGCCCGAGGAGCTCCTGAAGGCAATAGAGGAAGAAGCGGCGAAGCTGCTTTCCCTCAGAGGGAAGGATCCTCATCTGGATAAATATATAAATAATAAGCTAAATATATTGAAGCAATGTCGAGATAAGATTAAGGAATCTGCTGTAAATTACTTACAAATAGTAGCTATATCTACATGCCACGTTATTGAGCTATGAACGACCTCTACCTGGCCCTGTTGATCGCGTTGTTCACCGCCCTGGGCGGCTACTTGATACGCGATCTCCAGGCCCTCGCCCTGTTCGTCGGGCTGTCCGCGGTGGCCGCGTTCCTCATGTCGTTTCTCTTCAACGCCCCCGGCGCGGTCCTAGGCCTCGCGGGGCTTGTGGTAGCCGGCGTGAAGATACTGCGCGCCCCCAAGGTGGCGGCCCGCGCCAGGCGGCTGGTGCGCACCTACAGGTCCAGGAGGAGGCTTGAGGAGCTGAGCGAGATGGCGCGTAGCCTCTCCCGGGTGCATATAGTCGACGTAGTGCCCGCCGGCTCGCGGCGGGCCATCCACGCCAAGGTGATCCAGCTGATGGATATCGCCGATAGGGCGGCGCAGCAGGGATATCGCGTCGACGAGCCGCAGTGGCTTAAGGATATCAGACTGTACAGGAGGCTCCTCGGCTCCGAGTTCTCGTCCGACGAAACGACAATAGTCAGCGACGTCGAGGTATTCACCCTCGAGGAGCTGTCGCCGTAGCCGCAGCGGACGGCGCCCTCTGCTCTCCTCCCAGAGCCCCCATCGGGACGGGCTCCTCCGCTCGGGCTTAGGGCACGCCCGGCGCAGGGACGGGCCATGCCTGGGAATCCTTGACGGACGCACGATGCAGGCAGAGGCAAGGGATGCCGTACCCCGCTGGGCCCGTCTCGGCGACTACAGGCGAGGCGTTGGTGCCGGGGCTGAAGTGGGACTAGTAGGCTAGCACCGCGTCTATCCCTATGGCGTTTAGGGCCTTCGCCGTCTCCGCGTTGTCGTCGAAGTGGGCCCAGATCCTCACCCCGCTCTTTATGAGCCTCGCGATGGCGTCGGCCTTATATAGATGGTCCTGTCTGTGGTCGCCTTGGGGTCTCATGTAGAGCTCGTCGAAGGGGACTCCGTAGGACCTCAGCTGGGCCTCGGTGCAGCGCCTCATGTATTCGGGCCTTCCGGTGACCACCACTACCCTGTGTCCTCTCCCGTGTAGACGCGCGGCCAGATCTATATAGCGGCTCTTGGGCAGATCCAAGGCCAGCTTCCCGCAGTCTAGGAAGCAGCTCCAGTCCACCGAGCCGCCGTTTAGGCATATGGACAGGCGCCGGGAGGCGTCGACCAGCACCCCATCCACGTCGAAGGACACGGCGCCGATGGCCATGCCTTGGCCTAAGGTATTTATTATTTATCGTTTGGGGCCACGTGGCCTTCCGTCTATTGAGGCGAGATCTGCAGGAGGCTATAGAGGCTCTGGGCTATAGGGAGCCCACCCCAGTACAGGAGGCGGCTATCCCGGCCGTGCTGTCGGGAGCCCACGTGCTGATAGTGGCCCCGACGGGCACCGGCAAGACCGAGGCGGCCGTGTTGCCGGTCCTATCCAAAATGCTCGACGAGGGCCTCAAGAGCTGCATCCAGGCCCTGTACATAGCCCCCCTCAGGGCCCTCAACAGAGATCTGCTGAGGAGGTTGACTGCCGTCGCCGACATGGTCGGGGTGAGGATGGAGGCGAGGCACGGCGATACCGCCGAGGCGGCTAGGCGCAGGATCTACAGATCGCCCCCCCATATGCTTATAACGACCCCCGAGTCCCTACAGATAGTCCTCCTCAACAGATCCTTGAGGGGTTCGTTGAGGTGCGTGCGGCACGTGGTGGTGGACGAGGTGCACGAGCTCGTCGGCAGCAAGCGGGGGGTCCAGCTGGCCCTCGGCCTTGAGAGGCTTGTGGAGCTCGCGGGGGAGTTCCAGAGGATCGGCCTATCGGCGACTGTCGGCGACGTCGGGCTCGTCGCGGGCTTCCTGGGCGGCTCCGGGCGCGACGTCAAGATCGTCGACGTGTCGGCCGCGAAACGCTACGAGGTGGAGGTCGTCGCCCCTACTCCCTCCGAGGAGGACTACGCCTCGGCGGAGAAGTACGACGTGACTCCGGAGACCCTCGCCCGCTTGAAGTACGTGGCGGATCTGGCGAGGGGCGAGCGGGGGAGCGTCCTTGTGTTCGCCAACACCAGGGACGGGGCCGAGTTCCTGGCGGCGAAGCTGAGGGCTCTGCTGGGCGGAGGCGTGGAGGTGCACCACTCCTCCCTGGCCAGAGATCACAGGCTTTCGGTCGAGGAGAGGCTTAAGTCGGGCGAGCTCAAGGTGGTGATCGCCACGTCGAGCCTGGAGCTGGGCATAGATATCGGCAGCATAGGGCTGGTGGTTCAGTACGGCTCGCCTAGGCAGGTGGTCAGGCTGGTGCAGAGGGTGGGGAGGGGAGGACATAGGCTCGACGCCGTCTCTAGGGGCGTCGTCGTGGCGTCCGATCTCGAGGACTACCTGGAGGCGGAGGCGATAGCCGAGAGGGCCTTAAGGAGAGAGCTGGAGAGGGCCGTGGAGTACCACGAGGCCGCTCTAGACGTCCTGCTGCACCAAGTGGTGGGCATGGCGCTGGAGGCCAGGCTTGACGGAAGGCCCATCTCCTTCGACGATATTTTGAGGATAGCGAGGAGGGCCCACCCGTACGCGGGCCTTACGGCAGACGACTTGAGGCTGGTCCTCGACTTCGCCCAGAGGCACGGCCTCCTCGACCAGCTCAGGCCCAGGAAGGGCTCCATAAAGTACTACTTCGAGAACGTATCGACCATACCTGATGAGAAGAGGTATAGAGCCGTCGACCAATCCGCCGGGAGGGTCGTCGGGGAGCTGGACAGAGAGTTCGTCTTCACGGTTGGGCCGGGGACGAAGATAATTCTCGCAGGCAGGGCGTGGACCATCTCCAAGATCGAGGGCGACGCCGTTTTTCTCTACCCGGAGCTGGATCTTGCGGGAGCTCTGCCGGGGTGGATAGGCGAGGAGATCCCGGTGCCCAGAGAGATAGCCGAGGACGTCTGTAGGCGCAGGGCCGCGGCGCTGAGGGAAGCCCTCAGGGGAGGCTACGCGGGTATCGCCGACGTCGAGGGGCTGGCCGAGGAGGACGTGCCCACGCCGGACGTCGTGAGGATACACCTATTCGGAAGGTTTGCGGTCGTCCATACGTGCCTCGGGTCCAAGGGCAACGAGGCCCTCGGGATGTACCTATCCCACCACCTATCCTATATGGGGCCCATAGGCTACAGGTCGGATCCCTACAGAGTCCTGTTGATCCACAGGGAGCCCATCATGCAGAAACCTCTCGTTGAGGCCTTCCATAGGGATGATATATATGTCCAGAAAACCTTGGTGAATGCCGTAAAAGCTTCTCGGATGTTCAAATATAGATTTTTACAGGTAGCACAAAGGGTCGGTCTTCTGTCAAGAGACGCCGAGGAGATCCCGCCGAAGCTTGTGGAGGCCTATATCGACGATCTGCCGGGCATAGAGGCGGCCAACGAGATATTCGTGGAGCGGCTCGACCTGAGGGCCCTCCTGGACCTAATAGACGGCGTCAGGTCCGGCCGATACAAGATAGAGGTCAAGAGGTATGCCGGCCCCACGGCGGTCGATAAGCCGCTGCTGGAGGAGGCGCTACGCGTGGACTTCACCTACAGGGGGCTGTCCCAGGAGGCCGTGAGGGACCTAGCCCGCAGGAGGATATTGAACAGAGAGGTCGCCCTGCTGTGTCTCAACTGCGGCTGGACCTTCAGGGGAAAGGCATACCTCCTCCCCGAGAGGATAAATTGCCCTAGGTGCGGCGTCGGCGCCGTGGCCGTCGTCAAGGGCGGTCTGGAGAGAGCCCTGGAGATATGGAGCAAGTTCAAGGCTAGACGCAAGCTGGATAGAGAGGAGGCCAAGGAGCTCGACGAGCTGAGGCGAAGCGCGTCGATAGTTTTGGAGCACGGCAAGGTGGGCGTGTTGGTGCAGCTCGCGCACGGAGTCGGGCCCAAGACCGCCGTCAAGATACTCAACAGGCTGGCGGCCGGCGACGATCTGTGGAGCGCCATAATAGACGCCGAGAGGCAATACGCCGCCACAAGGGCATTCTGGGATTGAGCTCCGCCTAAGAGGCGCGTCTATCTTCAGCCTCTTTGCGGCTTGATGCGGTATGTAGCCGCGCCGGCGGCTCTGGCGGTCGGTCGACGTACAGCCGATATGCGGCGAGCCAGGCGCCGCCCAGACCCATCTCTCCCGCAGGAGGGCTTCGTCCGCCTAGCCCTCCAGCCCTACTCGCAGCCGGGGCCCTTGGGGAGCGCCTCTCGAGGGCCCGCTGCCGTACATATCCGGACGGCCTCCTGTGTGTCGATGCGCAAAACGGAGAACGCAGAGAGCACAAAATATAGAGGGCTTCGCCCGCTACGCCGAACTGTACGACCATAGCGAAGCGGTTCAAGGAGACAAGCCGCCGGTAGGGCGACTCTGAAGGACAAAGAGCCGATAACGATTAATACAGCTCCTCGAGCCGTCGCGTGATAACAATCTATAGGGATGAGCGCGGCGAAAACGCGGCGAGGGTTATCGACCTCGGCGACTTGAGGGTCGTCTCCATGGACGTATTCGTCGAGGGAGTTGAGGCCACGGGGGACTTCAAGGTCCTGGAGGTGGCCGGAAGATATCGGATCTACATAAAGGCCGGGGACGCGCCGGAGGGCAAGGCCGAGTTCGTCGTCTACGACAACGGGTCCCGCAGACAGTT
>NZ_LCWM02000011.1:28701-45625 GCF_002077075.2 Thermoproteus sp. CP80
TGCTCGTGGGCTTCGGCGTCGCCTATATGCTACAGAGCGGCTACCGGCCCCCGCAGACGGCTACACAGACCCTCGCGGCCGCAGGCCGACAACAGGCCTTTGCCGTGGGGGCCGCCGGCACGCTGAAATTCGCCTTCAACAAATTGCTTGACGTATACTCGCAATTATATCCCTCGGTGCCTCTGGGGAAGCCGCTGTATGAAGGTAGCGGCAAGCTGGCTCAAGACGAGACGGCCACCAAGCAGTTCAGCCTCCTCGCTGTTGCCGACACGACGACTATACCCAACGTCTTGTTCAAGAACAATTTAACCGACTACGAGATAGCCTTCGGGCTCACGCAGATGGCCATCATGGTCGATTTGAACACGACGGCGGGCAGGGAGGTCTACGGCCTTTGGCAACAAGCCCAGCGGCTGCAGCCCCTCTCGTCGCAATGGAACGCCACGTGGCGGCAGATACTGGGGATAATAGCGCTGAACAGCTCCACCACAGTCGGCGTGTCTGACCCCTTCACGGACCCGTCGGGCTATCAGGCCATGTGCGTGTTGAAGCTGGCGGGCCTCACCTTCTTCGGCAACTCGAGCACGCTCTTCAACGCCATATACGGCAACCCCTCTAAGTACGTCATGAGGACTACGGAGGTCGACCTCCTGTCCTTAATGGCGGCCGGCCAGATACAGTTCGTCCTCTCGGCCTATCTATCCAACGCCATACCGCAGGTGGAGGAGTACAAGGGGCTCGCGTACATAACGCTGCCGCCGCAGATAAACCTGGGCTCTCTGGACTACGTGCCCTATTACCATATGGTGAGCGTGTCCTGGACCGAGGCCGGCGCCACGAAGACCTTCCAGTGCAACCCCGTCATATATACCCTCACGGTGCCCAGGACGGCGCCGAATCCGCAGGCCGCCGTGGACTTCGCCCTACTTATCTTCAGCCCGCAGGGCCGGCAGATCCTCAGGAGCTTCGGCATAGAGCCCATAGTCCCCGGCGTGGCCTACGGCAACTACTCAGACGTGCCCGCCCAGCTGAAGCCCTACGTAGTTCCCCTATCGCAGGTGCCCCAGTACTCCCCTGCGTTTCCCTAATGGATCTATTCAAGGCGTCGGTCTTTTCCCTTCTCGGCGTCCTCCTGCTCTTCTTTCTGTACCCACCCCTGCTCTTGATATATCTAGGGTGGGGGAGCCTCGCCGCGGCCCTCTCGACGGGGCCCTTCCTGCAGTCCCTGGGCTTGACCGTCCTCATATCCACAGCGGCGTCCCTGACCGCGGTGATCCTCGGGATACCCGCCGCCTACGTCCTGGCGCGCTACGAGTTCAAGCTCAAGGAGCTGGTCGACGTGGCGATGGACATACCCATAGTCGTGCCGCACACCGTCGTGGGCCTCATGGTGGTTCTGGCCTTCGTCGCGTACGGCCTCGGCCCCTCCCTCAACGCGCTCGGGATCAAGATCGTGGACGCGCTGCCAGGCGCGGTGATCGCCGTCTCCTACCTATCGGCGACATATGCGGTTAGGACCGTCGAAAGCGCCATAAGGCTGCTCGACCCGGAGCTCGAAAACGCCGCGAGGACCCTCGGGGCCGGGCCGTTCAGGGCGTTCCTCTCGGTGGTGTTGCCCAATATAAAGAGCGCCGTGATCAACGGGGCGGTCCTATCCTGGGCCAGATCGGTCTCGGAGGCCGGCGCCCTGCTGGTCGTGGCGTACTACATCGTGGTGGGCAATACGTCCATATATCCAGCTTCTATATACATATATCAAGCGTATATAGGCCTGGGCCTCGACGAGGCGGTCAGATTCTCGGCGGCCCTCGTCCTTTTCGTGCTCGGGGTGTTCCTCGCCTACCGTCTCGCCGTTAGGTATGTTGGAGCTGAGGGGAGTTAAGGCCAAGCTCGGCGGCTTTCAACTGGGCCCTATCGACTTGATGGTGGAGGACAGCTACTTGGTGGTGATGGGGCCCAACGGGGCCGGCAAGACCACCTTGCTCAAGGCTATAGCGGGGCTTCTGAGGGCCGAGGGCTCGGTCGTGCTCGACGGCCTCGACGTGTCGAGACTGCCGCCGGAGAGGAGGAACGTGGCCTACGTGCCCCAGACCTACGCTCTGTTTGACCACATGACCGTCTACGCCAATATAGAGTTCGGCTTGAGGATGCGCGGCGTCCCGCGCGAGGAGAGGAGGAAGGCTGTCGTCGAGATAGCGGAAAGGCTCGCCATAAAGGAATTGCTGCAGAGAACGCCTAGACAGCTGTCGGGCGGACAGAGGCAGAGTGTTGCGCTGGCCAGGGCGTTGGTGGTGAGGCCTAGGCTACTTCTGCTCGACGAGCCCATGGCCGGGCTCGACCCAGACATCAAGGAGGCGGCCCTCCCGCTCCTGAGGGGCTTGTCTCAGGAGTTCGGCATACCTGTCGTCCACGTGACGCACGATAGAGACGAGGCCTATTCGCTCGGCGACCTGGTGGCGGTCATGCACGGGGGGAAGATCGTGGAGGTGGGAGACGCCGAGGAGGTCTTCGCCAGGCCTAGACACGCCGTGACGGCTAGACTCGTCGGGTTCCAGATAATCAAGCTCGAGGGGAGGTGCTTCGGTATTAGGGCGGAGGACGTGGTTGTGGGGTCGGGCGGCATAAGGGGGCGCGTGGTGCAGACCATGAGGTCGGCCGGAGGGGTCAAGACCCTCCTCGATATAGACGGACAACGGATATGGGCGTATATAGGCTCGGCGAGGCCCGGCGACGACGTGGAGATCGAGCTGTCCAGGCCGGTGCCCCTCGACTGCTAGAGCAGAAAGACGGCCATCAGCGCCATCAGCGCCGCTTGTGCCAGCACTATGATCGCCACGGCGACCAGCTCCTTCGCCCTGATGCATCTCAAGACCTTTCCCCTGCATCCGGGGGTTCTACTGACCAAGAAGAGATATGTCGCAATTACGGCGAGCGCGTATGCCGCCGTCGCGTATATCAACGCCTCCAGGACCGACATAATACGGCGCCTCGGCCGCTCAAGTTTATATATTTACGACCCCGCACCCGCATGATTATTATCCACGGCCATTTTTATCAGCCCCCCAGAGAGGACCCTTGGCTCGAGACCATACTGCCGGAGCCTTCGGCCGCGCCGTATAGGCATTGGAACGAGCGCATCGCCTATGAGTGCTACGAGCCCAACGCGCTTCTCGGCAACTACACCTGGATCAGCTTCGACTTCGGGCCGACCCTGCTCGACTGGCTGAGGCGGAGGAGGCCGCACGTTTACGGCGCCGTAATAGAGGCCGACAAGATAGGGCGGGAGAGGTGGGGCCACGGAAACGCGATAGCCCATCCCTACTACCACGCGATATTGCCGTTGCTCGACCGGAAGGATAAGGAGGTGCTGGTGGAGTGGGGGATCAAACACTTCGAGAGGCACTTCGAGAGATATCCCGAAGGCATGTGGCTCCCCGAGATGGCCGTCGACGTGGAGACTCTGGAGGTGTTGGCCCAGTACGACATCAAGTTCACGATCCTTACGCAGAGACAGATAAAAGGCGGAGGGCCGGGAGGCCCCTACGAGGTCCTGCTGCCCTCCGGCAGGAAGATCTTGGTCTTCGTCAGAGACGAGGCGCTCTCCGACAAGATAGCATTCGGCGGACCCGACGAGCTGCCGAAGGCCATGGAGGCCGCGCCTCGCGACGGCGTGACGTTGGTGGCCCTCGACGGCGAGACCTTCGGCCACCACAAGAAGGGCGAGGAGAGGGTGTTGGCGACCGCGACGGCCAAATACGGGGCCTACATGGCGAATCTGGGGCACGCCGCAGATAGGATCAAGCCGCTGGGCGTCGTCGAGATCGTGCCGGGCACCTCCTGGAGCTGCCCGCACGGCTTGGGCAGATGGACCAGAGACTGCGGATGCGGCGGCCCGGCTCCGTGGAGACAGCCCCTGAGGGAGGCCATCAATTGGCTGAACGACGCCGTGGATGAGGCGTTCGAGCGGTGGAGCAACAGCCGGGGCGTGGACGGCTGGATGCTCTTGAAGAAATACGTGGAGGTCCTCCTGGGGGAGAGGGCGGAGGACTTCGCGAGGGAGGCGGCCCCCTCGATACCTCCCCGCGAGCTGTTGGGCATGCTGGAGATGGAGCGGGCCAAACTGGCCGCGAACACCAGCGACGCTTGGTTTTTCGCCAGGCTGGGCCTCGAGGCCGGCATATCGGTCAAGTGGGCCGTGCGCGCGCTGGAGCTGCTCGGCGATAGAGACGCCTTGGATAAGTTCACTGAGATGCTCAAGGACGTTAAGGGCGAGCCTGCGGGGAATGCGGCCGCTCTGATCCCCACGCTCCGCGGGCCGGTGGTCGTCGCGTCGATAGCGCTCGCCTCCACGGTGTCGGGCTACTCGGTGGAGGAGCTGGGGCCATACCAGATCAGCCTAAACGGGACTAAGGTCAGAGTTGTCGACAGGAGGACCCTCGAGATTTGGGAGCTGGACTACTCGGAGTTCGGGGTGCCAGTACTTAGGGCGGTCAACCAGGAGGCTACGAGATAAATATAACCACGTAGCGCGCGTCTGTTTAGTATAAGTTGAGCATGACGGCTTATAATCACCCCAATTCTTCGGGTTCCGTGAGGACCTTCTCGGAGAGGCTGGCCTACTTAAAAGAGAGCCCGACGAGGAAGATCGACGCGTTGAGGGAAAGGCTGAAGAGAGAGGGGAGGGATGTGATAATACTGTCCACCGGACAGCCGAGCATACCGCCCCCCATCGAGGTGAGGCGGAGGATGGCCGAGCTTCTGCAGGAGGAGAGCATGGATCTCTACGGCTACACGCCGAGCCAAGGCATCTACGAGCTTAGGGAGGCCATCTCCGAGGACTTGAAGAGGCTGGGCGGCCTCGACGTGCCGCCGGACCAGATAACCATAACGGCGGGAGGCCAAGCAGCCATGTTCTCGACTCTGGCCACCATAATAGAGCCGGGCGACGAAGTGGTATTGATGGACCCCACCTACTTCGGCTACAAGCCCCTCCTGGAATACTTCGGGGCCAAGATAGTGAGGCATAGGACGTACCTAGAGGGCGACTACCAGCCGGACGTCGAGAGGCTGAAGGAGCAGATCACGCCGAAGACCAAGGCCGTGATCTTGGTCTCGCCGGACAACCCCACCGGCAGATTGCTGAGGCCCGAGGCGGCTAAGGCCTTGGCCGACCTGGCGATGGATCACGACATATGGATAGTTACGGACGAGGCGTACAAGACCATGATATACGAGGGCGATCACGTCTACCTATACAAGCTAGCGCCGGAACACGTGATATCCATAAACACATTCTCCAAGGACCCCGCAATACCCGGCTGGAGGCTCGGCTACGTCTACGGGCCCAAGGACGTGGTATCCAAGGTGAAGCTTGCCAACGAGGAGATGGTCTATTGTCCCCCCTCGTTCGCCCAGAAGATGGTCGCCATATACCTCAGATCCGACGTCAGGCTTAAATATGTCAAGGAATTTGTGGCCGTCTATAGGGCCAAGAGGGATGCGGCAGTCGATGCCCTCCGTCGTTATGTTCCAGAGGGCAAGTTCAAGATCCCGCAGGGCTCCATGTTCATCTTCCTCGACTTGTCCAAGTACATAGCCGACGGCGAGGCGTTCGCCCAGGAGATGTTGGAGAAGTACTCCGTGGCTTTGGTGCCCGGGAGCTATTTCAGCGACGTTTACAAGGCTGCTGTGAGGATCTCGTTTGTGGCCGAAAAGCCCGAGAGGCTTGTGGAGGGGATCAAGCGCATCGGCGAGGCGGTCGCCGCCGGCCGGCGCTAAGGCTGTTTACAGACCCCCTTGGTGAGACAGAGGAAGCGCTGCTCGTTCGCCCTTATCAGCTCCGCCCTCATCTTCAAGAGCCTTTTGAGCGCCTCCGATTTGACGAGGCGCCAGTCGCCTCCCTTCGGGACGGCTAGCCTTATCAGAACTATCACGTAGTCCTTGTCGCTCTGCTCGTTGAGGTAGATGCCCCTCACGTCTAGGTCCGACAACAGCTCCCTGATGTCGCCCTCTAGCCTGTCTAGGTCTACCACCGACAGCGGAAGCTCGACCCTCACGTTGACCACGCGTTGTTGCGACCACTGAGACGCCGACTCGTCGACTACCGCTCCCCCCAGCATTATGGAGTTGGGTATCTTCAACTCGTCGCCTCGATCCGTCACCACCACGGTGTAGAACAGATTGACCTCGACCACCTTCCCCATGAAGGCCGGATATATATAATCCGGCGAGAAGTACTTATAGGGAGGGCTGAAGGCCCACTGGTAGGGCACTTGCCAATTGATTATCCTCACCGTGTCGCCCACTCTGACGAAGTTCGTCGCTATTATGAGTAGGCCAGCGAATAGATTGCCCAGGGTAGGCTGAAGCGCAAGGCCGAGGACTATGCCGGCGACCGTGCCGCCGAGCAACGCTATCTGGCTCGTCGCCCCTATCTTGAAGAACCCGGCAGTTATGGCGGCGATATAGCCCAGCACCTTGAAGGTGTTGCCCACGGAGTAGGCCCTGTCGCCTATCATCGGCCTCAGCGCCGCTATTATGAAGTCGCCCAATGCCTTGACGCCGGCCACCCCAGCGCCGATGATGACGACCGCCTTAGCCACGTCGAAGATGTAGGGCGGCAGGCCCCTAAGCCCGGCGGCGAGCAGGTCTATCAGCACGTAGACCGCCGCCCCAGCCACCCCGATGAAGATGAGCTCGGATATTGTCCTCAGAAGAGCCAGAGTAATCCGCCTCATTCCTCTCCGCCCTCCTCCAAGCTCTTGGGCTCCGCCGGCATCAACCGATACAGCTCCCTCCTACGCGCCTCCAGCAGCTCGTCCTCCCTGCCCAACAAGCCCGCGTAGGTCTCGACCCTGACGCCCGACCGGGACGCGGCCTCGAAGACCGGCGCCAGCCTCGTCTTCCAGTCGAGATCCCTCAGGGCGTGGTGGGCCACGACGAGAGTCCTCAAGCCGGACGCCGACGCCAGTCTCTCGAGGTTGCTAATGCCGGTTGCCCACTCGATGTTGTTCAAATAGGTGGGCGGCCCGCCGACAACTGCGATCGTCGGCGCCGCATTGAGGGCGAAGCCGAGCGCCGCGTCGTTCGCGGGACCTTGCACGTCGGGCATGTACAGGAGGCGCTCCTCTCCGTCCTCCACCACGAACGCCACCACGAAGCCCGTCCTCGCGCCCTCCGGCCCGTGGGGCAACGGCGGGGAGGCCGTCAAGGTCGTGCGGCCGAACCTGTAGCTCTTGCCGTCGACGTATTCTATCTCGGCTATCTTCCCCACGGCCTTCTTGAAGCCGTAGTGGCGCCTGCGTTGGCTCCAGTTTATGCCCTGCGGCGACTTCGCCAGGACCAGCTTTCCCTTATACACCTCGACGTAGGTATGGTCGTCCGTGGCCATGTAGACGCTCCTATACCACGGAGTGAAGTGGTCCCTATGGTAGTGGGAGACCGTCACGACGTCGGCGGCCGCCGCGTACTCCAGCAACTTAGCCCGCAGCTCCTGCACCCTCCTCAGCTCGAGGGGATGCGGGGGGAGCCCGAAGCGCCGGGGGGATAGGGAGACGCCGGCGTCGAACAATATGGCCGTATCGCGGGTCCTCACGAAAAGCGCCATGGACCTCACCCCCAGGCTCTCCTCGGCTATCGGCACGATCTCCACGCCCGGAATGTGGCACGTAATATTAAGGTTGCCCGTTAAAGCCCGCCAGGCGTGCCGCAGGTCTGGTCTAACGTCAGCGGAGCTCCTCGGCGAGGGCCACCATGAGCTCCACCGCGTATTTCAGATCGTCCTTGTGGACCATTTCGACCGGCGAGTGCGAGTACTTAGTGAGTATGCCTATGGCGACAGCCGGCACTCCCGAGACGAAGAAGGCCGCGGCGTCCGTGCCTCCGCCTCCCGCGCCTATCTGGACGGGAATCCCCCTCCTCCTGGCCACCTCCAGCACCTTCTTGGCGAGCTTGTTGTTGTAGGCGCCGTAGTTGTCGAAGATCCTGACTATGGGTCCCTGTCCCGGCTTGACGTTTCCGGTGAAGTTGGGGTGGCAACAGGCGGTCGTGTCCACTATTACGGCGTTCTTGACGTTGGACCTACTGGCTAGAGCCCTCGCGCCCATGAGGCCCACCTCCTCCTGGACGGTCCACAGGAACGTGGCGTCGGCCCCCCTCCTGTAGGCCTCCAGAAGCGCCCAACACCCGGCTCTGTCGTCTATGGCGGTTGCGGAGACGAACCTGCCCATCTCGGCATAACGCCTAGAAAAGGCCGCAGGCGTCATGGGCGCGGCCCCCAGCGACTCCGCCTCCTGCCTGCTTGTCGCGCCTATATCTATATATAGATCCTGCCAGGAGGTCTGTTGCTGCTGTTGCTGGAAGTGGGGAGGGGCCACGCCTATCACGCCCTCTATCCTGAAACCGTCGCCGTAGAGGGTCACCGCGGCCCCCGGCAGAATTCTGTCGTCTACGCCGCCCACCTTCCTGAACTTGAGCCTCCCGTCCTCCTCTATGGAGGTCACCAACAGCCCCACCTCGTCCATATGGGCCACGAAGGCCACGCTCGACCTCCCGCCCACGATAACGTTGCCGAAGTCGTCCACAGACGCCGAACCTACGGCGTCCAAGACCCTGCGCCTCACGTCGTCCTCGAAGCCCGAAACTCCGTAGGCCCCTGTGAGCGACGCCAGATCCATGTAGAGGGTTCCGCCAATTATTAAAAGAAATCGTCGGTTAGCCCCACGGCCCCCGAGACGTATTTTCTCTCCTGCCTCTATTTATCGTGCGCCTTAAGTCTCGTGATGCGGATCTTGGAGCCGGAGCCGCGCGAGGCAGCGGCGTTCATAAACACCAACCGCAGGAGGGGGCTCATCGCCATCTTCTGCATATGCGGAGGCACGTACAGGGGGAGGGCCGCGGCGGAGCTCCCGGTTGCCCCCTATCTGGTCGTTATCAAGCCCGACGGGACTCTCCTGGTCCACGGCTCTGAGAAGGCCACGCCGCTGGTGTGGAACCCGCCTGGCTCCTCCAACATGGCCGTGCTGGAGGGCGGGACGTTGTTGCTGAAGTCCCTGAGGCCTAGGCCCAGCGAGTCCGTTGTCCTCAAGATGGAGAGGGTCCTGGAGATCGCCCTCTTCGATGCGGGGAGCTCCTCCGTAAGGCTTCGCGGCACCGAGAGGGATCTCGTCGATTTCCTGGTTAAGAACATGGAGGTCGTGGAGCCGGGCCTCGACGTGGTGGGCGTAGAGGTCCCCACGGAGGCCGGCCATATAGACATCTTGGCCGTCGACGGAGCCGGCGAATATGTAGTCGTTGAGGTCAAGAGGGATGTGGCCGATCATGAGGCTGTGTTCCAGCTGCGCAGATATGTAGAGGCGGTGGCCAAGGCCCGCGGGCGGGCGCGGGGAATCCTCGTGGCGTCCGATATAACCTCGTCGGCCTTTCACTATCTTAGAGAGTATAACCTAAAATTCGTAAAGGTGAAGCCCGGAGAGTTGATGGAGAAACTTTTAAATAAGAGTAGCTGCGAAAGCTCATCTACCGATATGCGGAGATAATTTACTTGTAATACTGATATATAAAAAATAGTTTTCCTTATATATTCGGCTAGTTTTACCTATTTATTGATAAAACCATTATATTAATGACAATGTTAATGTTTATATATTTCAGTGGCACTTTTCGGACCTCGGCAGGGACGCTAAAGCTTAGCTAAAAAGCTCTCTTTTAAATTAATATCGCAATATGTACAATGTACCTGGTGCTGGTCGATTGGAAGGAGGGCCGCGTCTTGGTGACCGGCGAGCCCTCCCATGTCGAGAAGCCAGAGGACTGGGACGTGGAGTACGTGGCGGAGAGCTGGGATGAGGCCTACCAAGCGGCCCTGCTGATAGCAGACGAGGAGGACTTCGTCCTGGAGTGGTATCTAGAGGACGAGGTGGGGCGGAGGCCCGTCAAAAAACGCCTAGTGGGCCTTAAGAACGTCCAATAGTATTTCCACCCCCCTCATCGCCATACCCTCGGGTATCACCAACGGCGGCGCGATCCTCACGGTCGAGAGGCCCGCGCCTATCACGGCTAGGCCGCGTTTAAAGCTTCTGGTCAGCACCTCGTCTAGGTGCCTAGCCGGCTTCCTACCTTCGTCGAGCAGCTCGACCCCTATCATCAAGCCGAGACCCCTCACGTCGTGTCTGCCCTTGAGCTCCTCGGCCAGCGCCTTCTTTATCCCGTCGCCCAGCTTCGCCGCGTGTTCCAGAAGCCCCTCCTCCTCTATAACCTCGATGGTGGCGAGGGATGCGGCGGCGGCCACGGGATTTCCGCCGAAGGTGTTGGCGTGGGCCCCCTTGGGGAGGGACATCACGTCCGCCCTGCCGATTATGGCCCCCATGGGCAGGCCGGAGGCTATGGCCTTGGCCGTCGCGATCACGTCTGGCTCCACGCCGAAGTGCTCGACGGCGAACCAGCGGCCGGTCCTCCCGAAGCCGGTCTGGACCTCGTCGACGGCCAGAAGTATCCCGTTCTCCTTGGTCATCTTGCGGAGGCCCTGCATGAAGCCCCGCGGGGGCACCACATAGCCGCCCTCGCCCTGTATGGGCTCTATCAACACCGCGGCGACCTCGTCGGGGCTGACGAGCCTCTTGAAGACCCACTCGTCGATGAACTCCAGCGCGTACTGCCCGCACTCCTCGGGGTCCCTGGCCTTGAAGGGACAATGGACGGGATGGGGATACGGGACGTGTATCACGTTGGGCATAACCGGCGAGAAGTACTTTCTGTGCACAGGCTTGGACGCCGTGAGGGACATGGAGGCGTAGGTCCTGCCGTGGAAGGCCCCGTAGAACGCCATTATGTAGGGCCTCTGGCCCTTGAAATAGCCCCTAGCTATTTTGACCAGGCCCTCTATGGACTCGGTCCCGCTGTTGGTGAAGAAGACCTTCTTCTGGCCGGAGATGGGGGCTATCGAGACGAGCTTCTCGGCCAGCTTGACGGCGACCTCGTAGTAGAAGTCGGTGAGCGAGTAGTGGAGGAATAGCTCGGACTGCCGCCTGATGGCCTCAACCACCTTGGGGTGCGCATGCCCCGTCGCCGTGACGGCTATGCCGGCGTTATAGTCTATGTAGAGATTGCCGTCGACGTCCTCAACCACGGGACCGTATCCCCTGGCAACGACGAGAGGGTACCAGCGGACGAAGGACTGCATAAGCACCGCCTCGTCCCTTCGTATTATCTCGAGGGCCTTAGGGCCGGGCGGCTCGACTCTCATCGAGGGCACCTTGTCCGGGTCCACCTGGGTCCAGTGCCATTTCGGCGGCATGATCAATATGTTCTATCTTCTATTAAAGTTATATAGCCCTATTTAGTCAGCTGGCTCCTAAATCGTCACCGGGCGGACCCTCCGCAACCCAGCCCCAATCACCGCATGTAACCCTATCTGAAGTTTTTAAGCACACATCGGAGAGCCGAATATGGCCGTGTTGGAGGTCAAGGATCTGCACGTCGCGGTTGAGGGCAAAAGGATACTTAAGGGCGTCTCTCTCGCCATAAGATCGGGCGAGATAGCGGCCTTGATGGGGCCCAACGGCTCCGGCAAATCCACGTTGTTCCAGACCATAGCGGGCAACCCTCGCTACGAGGTCGTGGAGGGGGACATCCTTCTCGACGGCGTGTCGATAAGGGGCATGGCCCCCGAGGAGCGATTCGCCAGAGGTCTCTTCGTCGGGTTTCAATCGCCTATAGCGGTTCCCGAGGTGCGCTTCGCCTTCTTGATACAGGCGATGCTCAACAAAAAGGCCGGCAAGAAGCTCGGCGACGCCAACCCTAGGATCGGCGAGGTCTACAAGCTCGCCGACGAGCTGGGGCTTAGGCGCGACGTGTTCAACAGAGGAACGGGGGCCGGCTTCAGCGGGGGCGAGTTCAAGCGCGCGGAGGTCCTCCTCGCCCTGATGGTAAGGCCCTCAGTGGCTGTTCTCGACGAGCCGGACTCGGGCCTTGACGTGGACGGCATGGCGGCCATCAGCAAGGCCCTCGCTCGGCTCGTGGAGGGGGGAGCCGGCGTCCTCATATCGACCCACTACGCGCGGATACTGCGGTTCCTAGAGCCGGACAGGGTGTACGTAATGTTCGACGGGAAGCTCGTCCTCGAGGGAGGACCCGAAATAGCCCGCAAGGTGGAGGAGAGCGGCTACGAGAGGATATTCAAGGAATCCGGCGTGATCTAGCTGATCTAGCGCCGACGTTTTCCACGAGGTAGGGGGGCCGTCCCTGGGAGACGGGCGGCCCGTATGGGCCACCTTGGATCAGGCCTACTCCACGCCCCATTTCCCCGCGGTCTTGTACCCCTCTACGGCCGACTCGGCGACGCGGACGGACAGAACGTACAGCACGGCCACCACCGCAGCCCCTGCGGCCAGCGCCAGGGGAGGGTCGACCAGCCACGAACCGGTGGCGGAATACACGACGGGCGCGACGCCGTACTGGAACGGCGAGAAGAGAAAGGCCTTGGCGGCCTCCGGCGGCATGGCCGTTGGCGGGATCATCCCGCCGGATAGCGGGATCGCCCACTGCACCGCATTGGCCGCGAGGCTGGGGTTCCTCAGCCTTATGAAGACCAGCGTGAACGACGACGTTATCAGGGCCGTCGCGGTTAGGAAAATGGCCAGCCCGGCGACGAAATAGGCGGGCTGGGCCAGGGGCGGAAGCTCGCCCTGTATCAGATAGTAGATCCCCAGCAGAATAAACACGCCCGGCGTAGCCGCCAGAGAGGACGCCAGGGAGGCGGCGAGTAGGTACGAGTGCAGCCTCGTAGGCGAGGCCGCGACGTAGTCCATCACTCCGTTCCTCGCCAGGTCGCCGAACGCGGCGGCTCCCCACGTCTGCTCGGAGAACACCAGAAAGACTACGGCGCCCCAGAATAGAAACCGGACGGTGTACGCCACGTTGCCGCCGTACCACGCCACGGCGAGCAACACCACGACGAGCCACATGGCCGTGGACGCGATGCCCGCCAGGAAGAGCGGCAGAGGTCTGAGGCGGAGCCGCACGGCCAGCCAGAGCTCGCGGGGTATGTCACCAGACATGGTAGAGCCCCGACCTCCTCAGGCTCCTCATGAGCACGCCCCATACCGCTACCCCCAAGGCGAAATACGCAAGGTAGCCGGCCAGCGGGCCGAGCTCCCGAAGCGGCGCCTGCAGGCCCAGCCCCACGGATCTGGCGAACTCGGCCCATGTGGCGAAGGGGAGCAGGCGGGAAAGCGCTTGCAGTGAGGCCGGGAGGATTCCCACGGGGTAGAGCACCCCGCCGAAAAACACGACGGCTACGTTCAGGATCATTGAGAGAGGCGATGGGTTCCGCAGAGACGGCAGGAAGTAGGCGAGGGCTAGGGCGAGCCCCACGATGGGCAGAGAGGTGGCCGAGGCTATCGCCGTCGCCAACAGCGTCGCCAGAGCGAAGAGGGCCCCCCTCAAGGCGGCTATTATGGCGGCCGCGATCGCGGCGGCGCCCAGCCCCGCGACGGCTAGGTCGAGCAGGTAAAACGCCAGGAGGACGGCCAGAGGACTGGATGGCGATGCCGCTAGGTACTCCAGCTGGCCGCCCGACGTGAGCGCGCCGATATGCCACAAGACGTTCGACGACGCGGTCTGCGCCATGATGAGCAACACCATGCCCACCAGCTGGTAGAGGAACTTGTCGAGGTCGGACCTGCCGCCGGCCGCCGTCCAGCCCGCGAGGTAGAAGAGGGCCGCGAAGAAGGGCACAAGCACGGACACCAAGAGGAGCGCGCCGTACTGCCGCAGGTTGAGCCTCAAGGCTAGGTAGAAGCCGGCCCTCATGAGCCCCCCAAGGTCTTAACCACGGCCTCCTCCAGCGGCGGCTCTCTGACGTAGGCCTCCAGCACCTCGCAGCCGGCCTCCACGGCCTCCCTCACGAGCGCGGCCAGCGCCCTCCCGTCGCCGTTTTTCGACAGGGTCCTCTCCTCGCCGCTGCACACGGCCCTGACGACGGCGACGGGCTCGAACCCCAGCTTCTGCTTGAGCGCGTCCGGAGGGCCCCTCGCGACTATGCGGCCGCCCACGATGAGGGCGACCTCGTCGGAGAGCTCCTCCACCTCGTAGAGGTTGTGGGAGGTGAAGAGTATCGTTATGCCTTCTCTCTTCAACCCCCGTATCAGCTCCCTCACCTTCCTCGCGCCCACGGGATCTATGCCCACGGTGGGCTCGTCCAGCAACAGGAACTCGGGGTTGTTTATAAGCGCCTTGGCCAAGCCGAGCCTCGCCTTCATGCCCATGGAGTACTCCTCGAAGGGGCTGTGGCGGGCCTCCCAGAGGTCCACCGACTTCAGCAGCTCCTCGGCCCGCCTGTGCGCCTCCCGCCTGCCCAGCCCGTAGAGCATGCCGTAGTATATCAAGTTCTCGAGGCCCGAGAGCCTCCCGAAGAAGCCCTTGTCGGGATACAGCATCAGGCCCACCAGGCGCCTCACCCTGTCCGCGTCTCCAACCACGTCGAGCCCTCCCACGTAGGCCTTGCCCTCGTCCGGCAGGAGGAGCGTCGCGAAGATCCTCACGAGCGTCGTCTTGCCGGCTCCGTTGGGGCCCACTAGGGACAGCAGCCTCCCCCTGTCTATGGATATATCGACGCCGTTCAGCGCGTCGACGATCTTGGCCCTGGACTTGAAGAGGCCGAGCCTCTCCCTAGTCACGAACCTCTTGCGCAGACCGCTGCCGACGACGAAACTCACGGCGTAGCGAACGCTGAAAGATATAAGGC
The DNA here is from genome assembly GCF_002077075.2 of Thermoproteus sp. CP80. GTDB lineage: Archaea > Thermoproteota > Thermoprotei > Thermoproteales > Thermoproteaceae > Thermoproteus. The sequence goes on from NZ_LCWM02000011.1 coordinate 43,445, forward strand.
TTTTCGTAAAGTCGGCTTCACATAGGCGGCTACATGGGCGGACGTTCCGTCGATGCGGCTCGACACGCCGACTTCCGGCGGAAGGCCGGAGGCGCGCTGAGCCCGCCGGCGCCAGGCCGCCAGAAGGCTTTGTCCATATAGCCGTCCGCGGAGCCACTGCCTAGGCAGGATCCGCCCAGGGCCCGCCTCATAGAGCCGTCGCAAAGGCGGCTCGAACAACAATTTGCATATCGGCTGGTTCGGCGGGGATCCTTGCGGCGAGGGCTGAGGCGGGCTGGCAGCGGCTGGCGGTGTTACGAATCGGCGGGGGATGCGCTGAGGTCGGCCTACGCCGTCGGGCGTCGATGGGGCGCGCCTCGCTACGGCGGTCTTCTGGAGGCGGGCTCGCAGCTGATGGATCCGGTCGCTGTTGCTATGTGTGAGATCGGGGCTTGGGGCCGCAGTAGGCCGTAGGCCCGGCGCCTGAGCTCCAAACGCCGAGGGTCGGGCCCTGTCGGGCGGATTGGGACAACAACGATTTAACTGTCAATCGGCTTATGGCCATGGAAAACGAGCTGGCTGAGCTGCGCGGCGTCGTCGCGGGGGCGGAGCACGCCTCGGAGCTCCTCGGCGTCGCCAAGCCGGTGCCATATGCGGTGGAGCTGAAAGGCAGGATCACCAGGGATATGGTCGAGGAGATCAGCAGGCTCAAGGGCGAGCCCGACTGGATGAGGCGGCTCAGGCTCAGCATGTTGGGGCTCTTCGAGAAGTTGCCGACGCCTAGATGGGTCAGAGGGGTCGGCGAGATAGACCTCGAGGCGTTGGTCCACTACGCCAAGCCGCAGACCGAGACCGCCAAGAGCTGGGACGAGCTTCCCAAGGAGATAAAGGAGTACTACGAGAAGCTGGGCCTGCCCGAGATGGAGGCCAAGGCCCTTCTGGGCCTCGCCACGCAGTTCGACAGCGAGATAGTCTACTTCAACTTCAAGAAGAAGCTGCAGGAGAAGGGCGTAATCATGCTGCCCATGGACGAGGCCGTCAAGAAATACCCTGATCTGGTCAAGCAGTACTTCATGAGGGTTTTCCCGGCCGAGCACAAATTCGCCGCGCTTCACGGCGCCCTCTGGTCCGGGGGCACGTTCATCTACGTGCCGCCGGGCGTCAAGATAGAGCAGCCCCTGGAGACATTCTTCCTGATCGGAGGATCGATGGAGAGCCAGATGGAGCACAGCATCGTGGTCGCCGATAGGGGCGCCTACGTCCACTGGATAGAGGCCTGCTCCGCCCCCCGCCTCCTGAAGTACAGCTTCCACAACGGCATGGTCGAGGGCTACGCGCACGAGGGGGCCGGCCTCAAGATAACCACGGTGCAGAACTGGTCGCGCGACATAGTGAATTTCAACAACAAGAGGGCGGTCGCCGAGGCGGGGGCCCACGTGCAGTGGGTGGAGGGCAGTATAGGCAGCAAGACGACCTACACGTTCCCGTCGACTATACTCAAGGGCGAGGGGGCCTCCACCGAGATCTACGGCATAACCGCGGCCAACGGCGGCCTATGGAAGGAAAACGGAGCCAAGGTGTGGCACCTCGCGCCCGACACGAGGAGCAGAGTGGTCAACAAGAGCATATCGGCCAGGGGCGGCACCTCCGTGTATAGGGGCATGGTCTACGTGGCCAAGGGAGCCAAGAACGCCAGAAGCCACGTGCAGTGCGACGCCTTGGTCCTCGACGGAGATTCGGCCAACATCACGATGCCGCACGACCAGGTGTTCGAGGACACCGCGGTCGTCACACACGAGGCGACCGCCAGCAGGATATCCGAGGAGAAGCTCATGTACCTCAGATCTAGGGGCTTCACCGAGGACGAGGCCAAGGCCTCCATAGTGCTGGGGTTCGTGTCCGACGTAGTCAAGGATCTGCCCTTCGAGTACGCCGTGGTTCTACAGCGCGTGCTGGAGCTGGAGTTCTCGAAGCTGGGCAGAGTCGGGTGACGGCCGCTGCGGGGCTAATTTTAATAGGGCGTATATATCCACATGGCCCAAAGCCTCGCGATAAAGGTCTGCGAGTCCGCCGTGGTGGACATACAATGCCCCGTCCGGAACTCCTCGGCGCTTTTGGAGCGCGGCGTCAAGATCATGGAGGAGTTCGGCATAAGCCGCTACGACCTAATAGGCGTCCTCATAGCGCTTGGGGCCGACCCCG
>NZ_LCWM02000057.1 GCF_002077075.2 Thermoproteus sp. CP80
AGGGCCTTGGCGCGTTAGTCCTCCAGCGCCCTCCTGACGGCCTCCCTGTGTATGGGCGTCTGCCACGCCACGTGTTTGCCTATGCCCAGCTCCGGATCCCTCTCGGGGGGCGGCTGGTCGACCCAGAGGTACGGGTCCCTCTCGTACATGTTATATACGACCAGGTTTCTCGCGATAAGCTCGTCCAGCAGTTCTTGCGGCGCGCCGCGGCCCCAAAGCGCCTCCGGGTCGTCGACGGCCTCCCCCAGCCACCTCCCCCAACGCCTGGCGAAATCCGCGGTCAACTCCTTAGTCCCTACGACCCCCTCGACCACCTTCTCCACGTCCCATCTCTTCACATAGAGCTCGCGGAGCATGTAGGGATTCCCGCCTGTCCAACGCCAGACCTCGTCGAGCGAGGGCTTGGGGCCAGGTAGCTTCTCGTATAGTCGCTGGAAGCCCTCCCTCGGCATGTTCCACATGGGCACGAGCTCGGCCCATCTATGTCTTCCAATTTCGCGTCTGCTGATGCCTTCGCTGGTGGCGACAAGTACGACGATTCTTTCGTACCTATATACAGGGTGCTCAATCGTGTTTAGTAGCCCCTTCACGTAGGCGGCGGCCTTATCCAGCCCTATTGCTTGGAACACGTCGTCGGCAATTATGGCGACCTTCCGCCTCCTCTTCTTAAGGATCTCCCTCACCAAGTCGAAGACGGCCAGAGCAAGGCGGCCCCACCTCTCGTCCTCAAGGGTCTTACGCACGAGGTCGAGGAAGAGCGTCTTGACGTCGGGATCGTCCACCTCGGCCGAGAAGGCCCGGTCGAGGGGGTGGAGGTAGAAGACGTCGTACCCCAGCTCCCTCAGCCCAGAGGCGGCCTGCCGCAGGAAGGCGGTCTTGCCGCATCCCTCCGGGCCGAATATAACGAGGGGGGCCCACGTGCCCCTCTCCGCCCACTCCTCCACCTGCGCAAGGGCGCGGTCCCTGTCCGTGAACTCCGTCTCCACGCCGGGCGCGAACTCAAGCCTAATCCTCTCCACATCCCAGCCAACATCTAGAATTAAAACTTCGACCATCCAAGACAAAACCCCTCAACCGCGCCGCAGATCGCCGCGCATAGGCAAATACGCAGACCCAAGCCGACGCCACCCAACCCGCCCCCGACGCCGCGCGGATCCCCACAGCTACCCCCAACACGTCACGCCTCGCCGGCAGGCATAGCCCCCAGCCAGCCCGCCCCATCGCACCCGAGACGGACGGCAGATCCCCCAGACATCCGGCATCGCCTCTGCTCAGAAGGCGGAACGCAGACCGCCGCGGCCTGGATCTCTAGGAGCCGCACGGCAACCGACACCGCGGCCCGGCTGGATATGGCTCCCTAAAGAGGACGGAGGCGGCGGAATACGTAATTTCGAGGCGGCTTGGCGGGTGGATGCGGCTAATGCATGAGGCAGGGAGCGAGGTGGAGGAGGCCTTGAGCGTCGGGGCGAGCTTCGGCGCGGTGGGCATCATAGGTAAAACACTTAAACTGGCGCTCCTCAGTTTCCATGGCCGTCGAGGCGGTGGAGCGTCCTCTGCCCAAGCCCTCCGACGAGGGCTATGTGGAGGCTAGGCTCCTCGAGGCCCTGGCCGAGGCGGGGCTTGCGCTTGAGTTCCTCGGGCGCTGCTTGACGAGAAACGCCGCTGGAAAGGCCTTTCAAGCATGGAGGGCCCTTCTCGCCGCCTTGCTACGGCTCGAGCTGGGGAGGCTGAAGACGCTCGTCAAGACCGATGAGGAGAGGCGTTGGCTCGAATCGACGGCCGTGCCCAGAGTTCCGACGGGGAGGATGAAGACTCTAGCCCGCCTCCTCGAGGAGGCGGGCCATGGGGGCATGTCGCTCTGGGTGGCGGTCATCCTCGACCTCCACGACTACCAGTACCACGGGCTTGACCTAAGCGGCGAACTCTCTAAATACGCGACCAGAGAGGACGCGGTAGCCGACGTAACGTCGGTATTAGAGGAACTGGCGAGGCGCGCGGAGGCGTTGAGGGGGCGCATCAAGTGGAGCGGCGAGCTGGAGAGGGCCCTTGAGGAGCTGAAGCGAGCGCTGACGAGGCGCGCACAGTAGAAATATCTAGTTGGCGAGCGGACTCCCCATGGCCATCGAGGCCATAGAAAAGCCGCTTCCCAAGCCTACCGACGCTACGTATGTAGAGGCCCGGCTTCTTGAGGCGCTTGTGGAGGCCCGTCTCGCTTTCCCTCTCCTGGAGGAGGAGCTAACCCGCAACGCCGCGGGGGCGCCTTCCCTCTCCGCCCGGCGGCGCCGGCTAGAGGCCGGGGGCCTCAGCATTGGGGCAACGGGCCTTCTAGCTTGCATGAAAGCGGCTGGAAGTAGGGGCGGGAGAACGCGACGGATCCCCCCGACGCCTTGGCGGCGACGTCGACGGCCGAGGCGAGCCCTAGGCTTCTAGCGCCCGAGAGGACGGCCGCGACCCCTGCCTTGGACAGCACGGCGAGCTTCTTGGCGTTCAGCGACGCGGCGTGCGGGGCGCCGTAGGCGAAGGCCTCCGCCTCAATCCCGTCGTAGAAGACCACCTCCGCCCCCACCTCCTCCACCCGCTGGACCAAGTCGTAGATATGCCGACCGTACGTCTTGGGGTCCGCCGAGAGCACGTCCACAACGGCCCCGGCCGCCTTGGGGGCGGCGCCTCTGTAGGTCCTGAACAGCACCTTCACGCCGGATCTGGCCAGCGCCGCCGCCCAGCCCGCCGCCAGCGCCGCGGCCTCCGGGCCTCCGACCACCAAGGCCGACCTGGCCCCCTCTAGATACTCGTCGAGCTTGGGGACCCCCGGGGCGAGCCTGGAGGGGGCCTCCCGGGGCGCCGGGGACAGCTCGTCCAGGAAGACCAGGCCGCGGCCCTCCACTATCTCGAACTCCTTGACGTACCCGGCCGGCCCTCCCCTGGACTTCTCCACGTAGGCGCGCCTGACGGCGACGCCCCTCGGCGTGATCTCCAGCGACAGCCTCACCAGGTTGTCGGCTATATGGCCCAGCGCCCCGACGGGCTCCTCCGACACTATGACGGCGTCTATCCCGGCGAACTTGAAGGCGCGGTATATCAGGTTGGTCACGTTGGCCCTCACGTCGATCCCCTGGAGCTGAGTTATGGAGTCCAGCACCAGGAGGTTGGGCGGGCTGTGCGAGACTATGTGCGACAGCTGGTTGAAGGTGGACGTGGGGTCCGTCAGCACTGCCTCCCACACCTCCGCCCCGCTCAAGTCGTAGCCCAGCCTAGCCATGGCGTCCACGAG
>NZ_LCWM02000080.1 GCF_002077075.2 Thermoproteus sp. CP80
GGTTTTTATGGTTGTGGGGTTTGGCCGTATATGTGGCTGTTCATCACGGGCCAGGACTGGCTCATAATACTGATCGCCGTGGTCATCCTCCTCATATGGGGCCCCTCAAAGCTCCCCGCCCTGGCCAAGGGCCTCGGGCAGGCCCTGCACGAGTTCAGAAGGGCCTCCCAAGGCCTGGCCGCAGGCGAGGACGAGGAATACAGGAAGCTGCTGGAGGTGGCCAAGAACCTAGGCATAAACACAGAGGGCAAAACCAAGGAGCAGATACTGGA
>NZ_LCWM02000058.1 GCF_002077075.2 Thermoproteus sp. CP80
CATGCTCCCCGACGAGTTGAGGAACGAAAAGGACGAGGTAGAGTTCCTAAAGTCCATAAAGGACGAGCTCGAGAAGGCCGCCCCCGAGCTCGCCAAGAAGGTGCTCTACGAAGGCAAGCCGTTTAGGCTAAAACAGTAGTAGCCGGTCGAAGCTGTTGTCGGCAAGTGGTCGATAAGGCAAAGCGGAGAGGCTCCACATTAGAGAGGCGAGGTTAAGGACGGCGAGCTATACGCCGTGGTCGAGGCCGAGATGGACGGCGCCGTAGAGGAGTATAGAATGACGTTAACCCGCGAGGGAGACGGCGCGAGGCGCCTCCAGTTCTACGTGAGGGGCGAGGGGGCAGTCGCTAGGGCCGTCAAGCTGGTGGAGGCGTGAGACCGCACAGCCTTGGCAGATGTTCGCCTGGACTGCGGCGAGATATGGAGAGCTCTACGCATACGTCGCCTCGGCCAACTTGACGCGCGAGGGGGCAGGCGTGTCGATACATATCAAGGCGAGGGGCTGGATGCAGAGGTGGAGTAAGGCGGAGGCCATAGATCTGGTGGCTAGCCACCTCAGGCGCGGGGAGTGGGCGCCCCTGCTAACAATGTGGCTTGGGGATGGGAAGGCCGTACGAAAGAGTATTTTACGCGGCAAATATCATTACTGGCTGAGGCTTAGGAGGGCGGTCGGCGACGCGGTGGTGCCTGTCCTACACGTCTACCGCGACCCCGCCCTCTTCGAGAGGTTCCTGGCGCTGTACCGCGACACGCACGCCCTGGCCATAGGCGCCGCGGTGCCCTACGTCTTAATCACGCGGGGCGTCCCCCGAGGCTCTCGAGAGCTGGCGCTACGCCTAATACAGAGGGCTAGGGAGGAGTTTAAAGGCCCCATCCACGTGCTGGGGATGGGGAACCCCGCCGTGACGCCCATCCTCGCGGCGGTGGGCGTAGACAGCACAGACAGCGCCACGTGGCGCCTCAAGGCGGCGTACGGCAAGGTGCTCCTGCCCGGCGAGGGCGAGCGCCACGTCACAGACCGCAGAGTCAACTTCGGAAAGGCGAAGCCCAAAGATGGCGAGCTGGAGGAGCTGCACAACTTCTTGAACGCCCGCGGCTTCCCCCTCCTGGAGGACTTCTTCGAGAGGATAAGAACCAGCTTCGAGTACCGGGCCCTAGTCAACGCCTTCGTCGTCATACACTCCACACGCCCCCCACCTTCAGAAGGCTCCACGCCCTCGTCGCGCAGGCCGCGTCAAAAATTTAAGTGGGGACCCCCAGTAGGAGGCGGTGGCCCTCTCGCGACCAACTGCGCTACACGCGCTGGCCATCTTCCTAGCCTTCCTCGTGCTGTCGCACGAGTCGGGGGAGCTCCTCTACCTCTGGCCCGGCGTCGCCGCGCCCTACCTCCTCGCGGCGTTGAAGAGAGACCGCTACTCGCTGGCGGCGTCGGCCTTGGCCCTCCTCTACCTGGCGCTACACGGCGGGTACAGCGACTTCATGAGCCTCCTGGAGCTGGCCGCCATAGGCATGGCGGCGCTGGAAATCCGCAGGCCGCTCGGCGCCGTGGCCTACGCATACGCCGTCGCCATCACCCTCCTGCCCCACACCGTGTACAGCTACTTTTTCATAATGCTGACCGCGGCGGTAGCCTCCGCGGTGCCTTCCCGATGGCACCTCGGCCTCGCCTTCGCCGCCGTGGACTCCGTGGTTATTCTCGCCGACACCTACCACTTCAGGCTCATGGAGGCCGCGTTGGTTTTAGCCGGCGCCGCCGGGCTAATCGCCGTGCAGAGCCGGCCCGCAAAGCTGGCGTTTCTGCCGCTCCTAGCGCTGGGCGCCGCCGCGGATCAGTTCCTGGTGGGCGGATGGATGGCGCTGAGCTACCCGCCCATACTCCACGCCTACTACGCCATACCTCTCGCCGTACCCATCGCCGCGAAGGCCCTAGCCACCGCCGCGCTCCTCTGGGACGGCAGGAAGAGGATAAACGAGCTGGCGGGGGCCGCCGTCGTGTCGCTGTATCTCTGGCTCGTCCCCAACCCAAGCGGCTATGTCGTCTACTCCCTAAACGGCTGGCCGCTGATACCCCTAGCCCCAACCGCGGCCGCCGCGTACGCCCTCCACAGAGCACGCGGCTCGTAGGGGGCCTGAGACCCGGCGCGGCCCAAATTTATTATCGGGTAATTGACGACCTATGAAGTATAGGTTGATGGACGCCTTGGCCTGCCCCTACGACAAGACGTTTCCCCTCCGCCTCTTGGCGATTAAACGCGTTGAGCATCCAGAGAGGCAGTATATCTGAAGGACGAGCTCGAGAAGGCCGCCCCCGAGCTCGCCGAGAAGGCGCTCTACGAAGGCAAGCCGTTTAGGTTGAGGCAGTAGCCCCAGCCGCTACCCTGGCGAGACCTGCAGAAGACGATTTGCAGCCTAAACGCGATACTGATAGACGGGCGTCGCTGAGTGGCGTATCGATGCTATGTGCAGGCCGGCCTTCTGGACGTATACGCCGCGGCGTTGCCGGAGTCATCCAGCCGCTGATCAGACAGTGTGCGCCACTACATATAGCCGAGAAAACCATGGCGGGCCCGGTGGGACTCTCGGGGCCATCCCCCTTCGAACCCACGACCTACGGGTTTCCACGGGCGCCTTCGCCCTTAAGAGCCGCGGCGGACGTC
>NZ_LCWM02000059.1 GCF_002077075.2 Thermoproteus sp. CP80
GTCGCAAGGGCCATCCCAAACAACCACGCCCACCACCACAACCCAAACCACACAGACAACCACACAAACAACGCAGACAACTACGCAAACAACCCAAACCACACAGACCGTGACAATAGGCGCGTTGCTCCCGCTTTCGGGAGATCTACAGAGCTATGGACTTGGATCTCAGTGCGCCATTAAGCTGGCGGTGCAAGACGCCAACAAGATGTTTGCGAGCAAGGGCATACAATTCCAGCTGGTCGTGGAGGACACCAAGACGGATCCCAACACTGCCCTCCAGATGCTGCAGACCCTCTACTCCCAGGGCGTGAGGTTCGTGGCTGGGCCTATGGCCAGCTCTGAGGTGTCTGCCACAATGAACTTCGCCGAGCAGAACCACATAATTGAGATCAGCCAGTCTTCCACCTCGCCGGCTCTGGCGGTGCCCAAGCCGTATATATTCAGGCTGGTCCCCACCGACTTCTACCAAGGTAACGCCATAGCTACGTTGCTCAAATATCTTGGCATTAAGAGGATAGTAATAGTCTATAGATCCGATACGTGGGGCCAGGGCCTGTCTGCCGCCATAGCCAACGACTCGGCTAAATACGGCATACAGGTATTGGGAGTCTACGGCTACGACCCGTCGGCTATACCAGCCTCGGCGCAGGCTGCAGTGCAACAAGCGTCGGCGGCCTTGGGCTCGCCGAGCCCCGACGCAGCTCTGGTGCTGGTTACCTTTGAATCCGACGGCGTGGCCGCGGCCCAGGCGGCTGCCAACGACCCGGTCCTCTCCAAGGTCAGGTGGTTCGGCACCGACGGCGTGGCCGGCTCGACGGTCTTAGTGCAACAGGCCGGCCCGGCCCTCGCCAACGCCAAGTTCCTCGCCACGATAGCGGCGCCTAACCCCAACGACCCGCACTATGTAAACTTCGTGCAGGAGTATAAGCAGTTCTGCGGGCAGTCCCCCGTCGCGTACGATCCGTATGCGTACGACGCCGCTATGATTATCATGGAGGCTATTGCCAAGACCGGCTCCACCGATCCTACCGTCATAAACTCCGTCCTCGAGCAGTGGGGCAAGAACGGAACCTACGTAGGCGTGACCGGGCCCGTCTACTTCGACCAATACCACGACAGAATATACGCGAGCTATCTGATAATGGGCGTGGCGATCGTCAACGGAACTCCCACGTGGATCAACGCCGGCTTCTACAACGGCACCACCGGACAGATAACAGCGTTCCCGCAGGGACAGTCGCTATTCGGTTCTTAGGTCTTCAAATATAGCTTAAAAATATTTTTCTTTTTTGTTGCGTGCTTGAGATAAAGGGTATAGTAAAACAGTTCGGCTCTTTTAGGGCGCTGGACGGCGTGGACATGACTGTTGAGAGGGGCAAGGTGACTTTGCTGATCGGGCCGAACGGCTCAGGCAAGACGACGCTTATCAACGTGGTGACTGGCGTCTACAGACCGGAGGCAGGGCGCGTGGTGTTCCGTGACGACGGGCGGGAGCTGGACATAACGGGCTGGCCGCCGCATAGGGTCTTCGCCGCGGGTATAGTGAGGACTTTCCAGATACCGCAGGTCTTCCAGAGACTGACCGTCATCGAGAATCTTTTGGTTGTGGCCAGGGGGCAGATCGGCGAGGACGTGACGAAGGCCGTGAGGGAGGGGCTTTGGATCGGGCAGGAGCGCGAGCTCGCCGAGAGGGCCTTCAGGGTACTGGACACGGTGGGGCTCGGCGATGTCTGGGACCATTATGCCTATTCTCTCTCGGCCGGCCAGATGAAGCTGTTGGAGCTCGCCAGGGCCTTGATGGCAGGCGCGAAGCTGATAGTTCTGGATGAGCCCATAGCCGGGATACCTATATCGCAAGCCCACTCCATATTCCAGACGATACGCGACATAAACTCGAAGGGCATCACGTTCTGGGTCGTGGAGCACCGTATAGACATAGCCTTCAAATACGTGGACTACGTCTACGCCATGGCCAGCGGCAGGGTCATCTCGCAGGGCACGCCGGACGCCGTCGCCAGAGATCCAAAAGTGATAGAAAGCTATATAGGCGGGTGATATGCCGCTCCTCAAGATCTCGGGCCTCGACGCCGGCTACGGCAAGTTCCACGTCCTCAACGGAGTCTTGCTGGAGATCGAACGGGGCGAGGTGGCGGTCCTCCTGGGGCCGAATGGCGCCGGGAAGTCCACGCTCCTCAACGCGGTGGCCGGCCTGGCTACGATCTACAACGGCGTTATCGAGGTGGACGGCCGCAACATAGCCGGGAGGAGCCCCAGCGAGATACAGAAGGTAGGCGTTGGCTACGTGATGCAGTCGCCGAACAACTTCGGGACTCCCAACATATTCCCCGAGCTCACGGTCAGGGAGAACCTGGTGGCGGCGGCCGCAGGCGTGAGGCCCGAGGAGGCCGAGAGGACCCTCAAGGAGGTCCTCGAGCTGTTCCCCAAGCTGAAGGAGCTGCAGAACCGCAAGGGGAAGTTCCTCTCGGGCGGCGAGAGGCAGATGTTAGCCATATCGATGGGCCTCATGAAGAAGCCGAAGCTCTTGATGCTGGACGAGCCGACGGCGGGGCTGGCCCCCAAGGTGGCCTCC
>NZ_LCWM02000014.1 GCF_002077075.2 Thermoproteus sp. CP80
CAGGTGGGCCGAGAGGAGGGCGGTGGGTCTGGGAGAGAGGGAGACGGCGAAGCTCCTCAACCACCTCTCGAACTTGGCCTTCGAGGCCATGTTGACGCTCCCCCACATAGAATATAAATCGCGGCCGTTAAGGGGCTGGTGATGAGTCCGCTGAGCGGCGACGATGAACGCTTTTTAGCCGTCTGAACACCTCCTCAGAAGCTCGACCCTCTGGGCCCCTCCCTCCGAGACCAGCCTCAGATAGCCGTATCGAGAGAGCTTGTGCAGATGTTTATGCAGAGTTGAGGCGGGCAGACCCAGCCGGCGCGCCAGCTCTGCCCTCTGCATACGGCCGCCCGCCTCCTCCAGAGCCCCCAGGATCAGCCGGTCGGTGTCGCCCAGATGGCCGCACCGATCGCCGCGCCTCCTGGCCAGCAACGCCGCCGAGGCTGCGACGGCTATGGCGGCCGCAATAAGCGCGATGGGCGCGACAGACGGCGCCCCGCCGGAGGGACCCGACGCGACGACCGTCGCGACGGCCGTCGGCGTGGATGTGCCGGTGTTCGCATAGCTCCCGGTCTGGGCCATGGACGTGGCGGCTGTAGGCGGAGCGGCCGTTCTGTTGGTCTTCGAGGTGATTATTTTAGCTGGATAAAATATAATAGATATATTATTAGCTTTTATAAATATGTATAGACCTGTTCTATTTATAGATATTAATGTATAGTTATTCGGGCTCAGCTCCGCGATTATGCCGGGCGGGATCGCCACCACCGCGCCGTCGGGCGCGCTGATAGATATCGAGTACGTTCCAGAGGCGTTGAGGAACTGCGGCACGTATTCGACGTAGGCTGGTTCGCCGTTTTGTAGCACGTAGAGCCTATCTTGAAGCACCCAGCAGGGTATCGGCGTGTTGTTGAGCCAGAAGGCCGCGACGGCCGAGGCGGGTTGCGCCGGCAGCGATACGTTGGAGAAGACGGCGGCTCCGAGGAATATGGCCAATAGGGGCGGCAACGTCAAGTTGAGCACTATCACGGCCCTATAATAGGGGGGCTATAAATAGCCTGTCAGCTCTTTTACCGCGCCCAGGGCTTCCGCGAGGCTTGAGGCGGCCCTATCGGGCTTTACGTCGGATAGATCTACGCCTAGCAACTCGCCGTATCTCCGGGCGGCCTTATGCCAATCCCCGACGAAGACGGTCCTCAGGCCGAACTTCTTGGGGAAATATACGTCGAACACGGGGTTGTCGCCTATCATTAAGGACGCCCCCTCGAAATACTCCCTGCAGTTCTTCACGCAGCCGTAGTCGTCAGAAGTCCTCAGCCCGACTATATATCTAGAGAAGCCGAGCGCCTCGACCACGATAGACTGGTATCTACGGAGCCCGTTCGTGGCTATCGCGGCCCTCAAGCCGAGGTCGTTGATTCCCCTCAAGAACTCGTACGCCCCGTCTATGACCGGGAAGCCAGCCACGTATTTAGCCAACACGTCCTCGATCCTCGGCGCCTCGTATATGCCGAAGCTGGAGGCGACCGACTCTATCAAGTACTGCCAATCGAAGGCCCTGGGGCTAAACCGCCTCATGAGCTGGTAGTGCAGGGCCTTCACCAAGCTCCAGAACTCGCCCGGCTGTATACCGATTTTACCTGCCATGGTGGCCGAGATCTCGTAGAACACGGGGTCCCAAGCCTCGAGCGGTATCAACGTCCCGTCGAGATCCACCAGGACCAAGCCCATGTGAGATTCCCCATCTAAAATATTGCGACGATAACGCCCTGCGCCAGAAGAGCCACCAGCGTGGCTCCAAAGGCGGCGAGCGAGCCCCTGCGGAATAGTTGCCACTTGCCGTCTATGCACAGGACCGAGAGGACTATTAGGAGGGCCGTCGTGAGCGCTACGCCGGCCAGCAGGACATACATTCCGCTTGATGCCAGCGCATAGGATAGGTAGGCCCCGACCGCGGACGAGGCCAGCGCGAGGTAGGCGCCGAGGCCCGCCGCCCGCTCTGGGCCTAGAACCATCGCGGCGGTCCTCACTCCAGCCGCCAGATCGCCCCGATAGTCTATGGCGGTCTTGACGAGCTCTCTGCCGAAGTTGGCGAGCAACGACGCCGCGAAGAGCAGCGCCAGATAGGCGTCTACGGCGCCCGCGGCCGCCATGCCGTACGGATAGACCATGGAGGTCAGGAAGGCCACTATGAAGTTGCCCACAAACGGTATGCGTTTGCCCCGCTCGTTGTAGAAAGCGCCGAGCGACGCCGCCGCTACGTATACAGCCAGGGCCTGCCAGGTCAGAAGGGACGCCAGCGCGAGGCCCGAGAGGTAGGACGCGACGGCCACGGCCTTGGCCGCCCCAAGGCTCACGGAGCCCGCCACCAGCGGCGCGTCCGGCCTATTTATTCTGTCCTCCTGCAGATTCGCTACGTCGTTATGGGCGAACATGCCGGCCTCGGCGAGAAACGCGCTGATGCCCACCAGAGCCGACGTCAGCGGGCTTCTGCCGCCGGCGATGAGGTAGGAGGCCACGCTCGATATTGCGGTCAAGACGCCGTGTTCCCCCCTGATGAGCCGCCAGTACTGGCGCACGCCGTCACCGACGCTAAGACTTATAAATAATCCTATACCCGCCCCCGTGGCGAGGCTTCACTACAGCATGTCGGACGAGGATGTGATACAGCTGGTCTTCGAGAAATACGGGGTGAAGATCTCCGAGGATCAAATAGCGAGGGCCTACGGCAACGAGTTCAGGATGTCGTGGAAGAAATCGGTCGAGGTGGGGCGCTTCATAAAATACATGACGTTGAGGCAGGCGAGGCAGTGGCTTGAGGACACGGTCAGCCTGAAGAAGCCGATACCCCTCAGAAGGTTCACCAAGAAGCAGGCCCACCACGCGACGCCCTGGGGCAACTGGCCTGTGGCCAAATGGCCCGTGAAGGTGGCGGAGAACTACCTAAGGGTGTTGGAGAATCTCGAGAACAACGCCAAGTTTAAGGGCCTCGACGTGGATAGAGTCGTGATAATACACGCGGCGGCGCATAGGGGCATAACCATCAGGAACTATATGCCGAGAGCTTTCGGCAGATCTACGCCGTGGAACGAGCAGACCGTGAACATAGAGATCATAGGCGTCGAGCTGCCCCAAGGCGTGGCGCCGAAGAGGCTTAAGCTCAAGGTGTTCAAGTAGCTGCCGTCGATATAAAAGTTATATATCACATAGTCCTCGGGGAAGCCATGCATATAGAGGTCAAGGACCCATCCCTAGTGGAGCGTCTCCGTAGGCTCCTCCCGAGGCCCGACGCGCCTTACGACGACGCCATCAAGCTCCTGTTGGAGCAGCCCTGCAAGATAAAGCTGATAGACGTGGCCAGGGAGGCCCTCAACGAGTTCGTCAACGACAAGCGGCTGTACGATCTATTTAAGAAGGCCGTGAAGGACTCGCTCGCCGAGCAGTTGCCCGAAGTCCTGCAGGAGATAAAGCCGGAGCTCATGGCCGAGGGATATGAGGGAGGCTGGGAGGCGGTGATAAACCAGGCCCTGAAGAGGCCGGATAAATGCCTCACGTTCTCGGAGGTGAGGAAATACTACGGTAAGAACCTCAACAGCGTGATGTTGAGACGGAAGGGCTTCATCCAGAGGGAACGAGGCATCTGGTGCTATCAAGGCGAGGCGCGCTCCTAGTTGCTGACCGACTCGATCCTTTTGGATATGGCCTGCCCCCAGCAGATCCCCAACGCCGAGTATCCGTCCGCGAGCCGGCTTGATACCCCTCAGTACCGGGCGCGTACACCGAAGTAACCAAGATATTCCCGCTCGCCAGACGCCGCGCTTCTCAGCACTTGGGTCGACTCCTCGAACCAGGCTGTCGCAGGCGGGGCCTCTGAGCATGCCGGCCTCGGCCAAAACCTCAGCCTATAATTTCGTCCCAGTCTAGCCCAGGCGCCTTGCCCACCTCCTAGAAGGGCCCACAAGCGGAAAGCCGTACTGCGCCCGCATCGATAGCTCGGCATCTATACGGTCCATGGGCGTTTTCCGCATAATTAATATAGGGAGCTGGTCTATGGCGTGAGGGCCCCCATTTTGAGGAAAGACAGGAAGGACGTCGTCGCTGAGCTGAGGGCCGAGCTGAAAAAGCCAGGGATAGTCGTGGTGCCGGGCGTCTACGACGTGATAACCGCCTTGCTCGCACAATCTATGGGCTTCAAAGCCGGCTACGTCTCTGGCGCAGCCGTGACGGCCTCTCTAGGGCTCCCCGACTTGGGCATAGTAACCATGGACGAGATGGTCCGCGTGGTTAGATATATAGCGTCCTCGGTAGATATGCCTCTTATAGTTGATATAGATACAGGTTACGGCGAGGCCCTCAACGTCGTGAGGGCCGTGGTCGAGTTCGAGAGGGCGGGCGCAGCCGGCGTCCAGATAGAGGATCAAGTGTTGCCCAAGAAATGCGGCCATCTCTCCGGCAAGGCCTTGGTCTCTCCCGACGAGATGGCGAAGAAGATAAAGGCCGCTGTCGAGGCGAGGCGCAACCCGGACTTCGTGATAGTGGCGAGGACCGATGCAAGAGGCGTCGCGGGATTCGACGACGCCGTGGAGAGGGCTCGGCTGTACCTAGAGGTCGGCGCCGACGTTATATTCCCCGAGGCTCTCGAGAGCGAGCAGGAATTCGCCGAATTCGCCAGGAGGGTAAAGGCCCCGTTGCTGGCCAACATGACGGAGTTCGGCAAATCGCCGTTGATCCCAGCCAAGAGGCTGGAGGAATATGGCTATAAGTTTGTCATATTCCCGGTAACTCTGCTCAGAGTGGCGCTGGGCGCCGTGAGGGATGCCCTGAGGACTATCGCCGAGCTGGGCACGCAGGAGCCCTTGGTGCCGAGGATGTTGACGCGGAAAGAGCTCTACGAGCTGATAGGCTATTACGACTACGAGGATTTCGACAAGAAGATCGCCGAGGAGGTCGACAGAAGGCTAGCTGTTAAATTAAGGCCCGATAAGGTCCATGGACAGGATAACTAAGGCGTTGGCCCAATACGCCGAATCCATAAATTACGACAGGCTGCCCACCGACGTAGTCCACGAGGTCAAGAGGAGGGTGTTGGACTCCCTGGCGGTCGCGTTCGCGGCCTACAACAACGAGCCCGTCGCGCTGGCGCGTAGAGCCATCTCGAGGGCCCAGTCCCAGTGGGGCGCCAGGGTGCTGGGCACTAGGTATAGGGTCGCCCCCGATTGGGCGGCCTTCGTCGACGGGCTGATGTTAAGATACCACGACTTTAACGACACATATCTCTCCAAGGAGCCCCTCCACCCCAGCGACATGATAGCGGCTGCCTTCTCGCTAGGCGACGTGCTGGGCTCCGACGGCAAGTCGGCAATTACGTCGATAGCCATCGGCTATGAGGCGGCCGTGTCTCTATGCGACGCGGCCAGCCTCAGAAAACACGGCTGGGATCACGTCAACTATCTGGGCGTAGGCAGCACGTTGGTCGCCAGCAAGCTGTTGGGGCTAGACAGCGAGAAGACGCAACACGCGCTCGCCATATATGCCGTCCCCCACGCCGCGATGCGGCAGACCCGCGTGGGGGAGCTGAGCATGTGGAAGGGCGCGGCCGCCGCAAACGCGACCAGAAACGCCGTATTCGCGGCCCTGTTGGCCGCCGAGGGGTTCACAGGCCCCTTCAAGCCGTTCGAAGGCGAGATGGGGTTCATAAGGCAGCTGCTATCGGGGGAATTCGACTACGGCCCTCTGGCGGAGATCGAGAGGCTGGTGCCGCCGCATAGAATTCTGGATACCTACATAAAGCCGTACCCAGTGGAGTACCACGCCCAGACGGCCGTCGAGGCCGCGTTGAGGCTCAGGGAGAAGGTGAGGGCTGAGGAGATAGAGAAGATAACCATAGAGACCTTCCAGGCCGCCTACGACATAATCGGGCCCAAGGACCCCGAGAAGTGGAACCCATACACGAAGGAGACCGCCGACCACTCGATAATGTGGGTAACCGCCGCCGCGTTGCTCTACGGCCCCATAACTATAGACAGCTATGAGAACATCAGAGACCCGCAGATCCTCTCCCTCATGAAGAAGATGGAGGTGAGGGTCGACCCGGAGCTCGACAAGATGTATCCCAAGGCCCATCCCAACAGGATAACCGTCGTCGCGAAGAGCGGAGCGCGATACACAGAACAAGTGGACTACGCCAAAGGCCATCCGAAGAATCCGCTGAGCGACAGGGAGCTCGAGGAGAAGTTCCTCGCGAACACCAGGAGAGTTCTGCCGAGCCGTCTACAGAGAGAGGTCGTGGAGTTCGTGTGGCATCTGGAGGACAGAAATATGGCAGAGCTACTGGATCTGTTGGCCAGCTAGGCTTTTTCGGCGCGCCAGTCGGTCAGAGAGACGACCTTCCTGCCCTTTAGCCCCATCACGTATGCGGTGGCCGACAGAGCCGCCGCCACTCCCTGCGCAGCGGCTATGACGGCCTGCTTGTAGGGGTATTGTATCACGTCGCCTGCGGCGAAGACGCCCGGCGTCTTTGTCCTGCCCTCCCAGTCGGCAATTATCTCGCCCCTATCGTTGAGGTCGACCAGATGCCTGACGAAGTCGGTCTTGGTGACGTAGCCGACCTCGACGAACACGGCGGCTACCTTCAGCTCCTGTACCTCGCCCGTCTTTCTATTCTTGACGGCGACCGCCTCGACCTTGTTGGCGCCCTTTATCTCGACCACCTCGCTGTTGGGCACCAAGACCGCCCTGCCGGCGCCGAGCACTGTCGACAAGAACTCCTCGTCCTGTATCGGCCTCTCCCCGGGGAATATCCAGTAGAACCTATTCGAGGTTGAGGAGAGAATGGTGGCGGGCTCTCTGGCCAAGTCGCCCCAGCTCACGAGCGCCACGTCTTGCCCCTTGAAGAACGGGGCGTCGCATATGGTGCAGTAGGAGACGCCCTTGTTCTTAAGCTTCGCCTCCCCCGGCACTCCCAATTCCCTCGGGGTCTTCCCGAACGCGAGTATTACGGCCAGCGTCCTATACTCATCGCCGCCGTAGGTCTTGACCTTGAAGATATTCCCCTCCTTCTCCACGCCGGTGACCTCGTCGAATATGACCTCGGCGCCGAACCGCTCGGCCTGTTGATGCACCCTGGCCACAAGCTCGGGACCCGATATCTTCATTATGGCCGGGTAGTTCTCGACCAACGTGGTCATGTTCAGCTGACCCCCCACGTCCTTCGCCACTACGAGAGTCCTAAGCCTCTGCCTCGCCGCGTACAGCGCGGCTGAGAATCCAGCTATTCCGCCTCCCACCACGACGACGTCGTAGTCGGCGTTCATGGACGTGTAGACGATGCGCAGTTAAGAAGTTAATGTCCGCAGACCCCAGCCGGGCCGCCCGGACGGCCCCCTAATGCCCCCCGTCCTGGGCCTGCTTGATCTTGCCTATACGTTCCTCCAGGGCCTTGAGGAGGTGTTGGTCGTCCTTCTCGTCGTTGGGGTACATGTACACCTCCTGCTCGGGCCTCACGCCGCCTCTCTCCTCGACGAAGTAGATGAGCCGGATTGGGTAGTCGTAGCCGGCCTTGCGGTACAGCATCCTCATGACCTTAGCCGCGAATGACCACTCGGCCTTCACCCTCCACTCGCCCCTCTTGAGGATGTGGCTCTTCAGCTCCACGATCTCCCTCCTGCCGTCCTCGTAGGATATGAGGAAATCGGCTTGGGCCGTCAGGACGGCGTCGCCTATCTTGGCCACCACAGGCGGCGCCTCCGAGACCTCCCTCACCCTCTTCGCCCAGGGGATCAACATCCTTATCTTGTTGAAGGCGCCGGAGTGGGGCTCGCCGTAGCTCTCTATGAAGGTCTTTAACGCCGCCACGGCGTCTTTCGCCTTAAGCAACATCAAGACTGCCCTCTCGAAGGCTCTGCCGTACCTAGAGCTAAGCTCGTCCGGCTTGGGCAAGCCCAAGGCGTCGCTGAGCCTCAGCCTCAATCTGCGTAGCGACATACCCAACTAGGGATATCTATATAAAAAGGTTACTATAGATCCTCGGTGTATAACGTACTGGATCTATTCGCTGGAGGCGGAGGATTTTCGAGGGGGTTTGTAGATGCCGGCTTTAGGGCTGTGGTGGGGGTGGAAATCGACGCAGATGCGGCGAGGACGTACAGCTATAACTTCCCCGGCGCCGTCGTCCTGGAGGAGGACGTAGCCGCGATAACCTATAGGGATGTGGAAAGACATGGCGGCAGGATCGATATAGTGATAGGCGGGTCGCCCTGCGAGCCGTTTACGGCCACTAACCCGAGACGTATGGAGGATCCGCTGGACAGGCTCTACACGGATCCCCTCGGCCAGTTGACTCTCCACTTCATAAGGCTTGTCGGCGAGCTGCAGCCCAAGGTATTCGTGCTGGAGAACGTGCCCGGCATAGCCCAAGGCCCGCTGAGGGAGGCCCTGGAGAGGGAGTTCAAGAGGGTGGGCTTTGATGAGATATATTTCAATATTTTATTTGCAGAAGACCATGGAGTACCTAGCCATAGAGAAAGAGTATTTGTCTCTAACATAAAAATTACGCCCAGACGGGGCAAGCCGATGACGGTTAGACAAGCCCTAGCCGGCTTGCCGCCCGTGGATTCCGGCCTCCCGAACCACGAGACCGTGACGTTGAGCGCGTCGAAGGCGGAAAGGATAGCCGCCGTGAGGCCCGGAGAGGCGTTGATGAAATTCAGAGGGGCTTCTGGCACGTACGGAAACTACATAAGGCTCAGATGGGACGAGCCGGCCCCCACGGTGATGGGCAGCAGGCGGTTCATACATCCCGAGGAGAACAGGTTGCTCACGGTGAGGGAGCAGGCGAGGCTGATGGGCTTCCCCGACCACCACGTCTTCTTCGGGCCCAAGGACTCCCAGTTCAACCAAGTCGGCGAGGCCGTCCCGCCTCCGCTGGCGCAAGCCATCGCCGAGTACATCAAAGATATATTGCACTGACGCCTCTCCGCAGTGCCCACGGTCGTCTGTCCGATATGCGGGCGGCCTACGGATAGGCTCGTGGAGGGCATGTGCGAGAGTTGCTACCTGGAGAGACACCCAGTCCTCGAGATCAAGAGGTTCAACGTGGTCAAGTGCAGGTACTGCGGGGCGCTGTACGTTAGGGGGCGCTGGATAAGGCCGGGCAGAGAGAGCGAGAGAGCTCTGCTGGAGAGACTGCTCAGAGACAGCGTCAAGGCCGGCGGCAGGTTGCTCTCAGTGGACGTGGAGGCCAGCGGCGATAAGGTGGTCTACAGAATATCGGGCGTGGGGTCGCCCCACGAGCTCATAGAGCCGCGCCGGTTCTCGGCGCAATACATCGCCGACGTGGTCCTGGACGTGTGTCCCGACTGCAGGAGGAACATCTGGGGCTCTGAGAGAGGCCTCCTGAGGATCAAGGGGTTCCCCGACGAGCTCGACGACAGGGATTTCGTCAAGATAGAGTCCATCTTGGAACATATAGCCTTCGAGGCGAGGGGCAAGAACCTCGGCTCGGTGATATCGGTGGAGCGCGTGGGCAGATCCCTAGAGATATCCACCACGGAGCCTAGGCTGGCCAGGCACATGGCCCATAGAATACACGAGATAGTCCCCAGCGACTACGTAGAGAGCTATAAGAAGTTGGGGAGGAGGAAAGACAGGGAGATCTACCACTACACGGCAACGGTCTATATAATAACCGTCAAGAAGGGCGATGTGGTGAAGAGGGGGTCTAGCCACTACCTAGTCCTCGACGTTGGGCGCGACGGCGTTTACGTCGTGGATATATCGAGCGGCGGCCGCGCGAGGATTCCGCTCCATCGATTCACCGAGGTTAAGACCGAGAGGATCGGGACGGGCGTGAAGGGCGAGGTGAGGGGCGGCGTGTTCGCCGACACCGAGGGCAGAATAGAGGTGGACGCCGGCGGCTCCAGAGACGGCGCGGCGTATTACGTGGAGATAGGCGATAGGCGCTATATAGTTCCAATCTAGACGTAGCATTGCTTTAATACAGTTCTGGCGGTCCTTGCCATGTATCCAAACATAGTGATCCGAGCCGCGCTGGAGAGCGATGTAGATGCTCTGGCCGACCTGATAGCCCGCCTGAAGAGGCTCAACGGCGAGTTCGACCCCCTGCTTAAGCCGGCCGAAAACCTACTTGCGGCGTCCAAGGAATACGTGAAGTCGAAAATATCGTCCCCCAGCTCCGTCGTGCTTGTCGCCGAGGTGGACGGCAGAGCCGTAGGGGTTATAGTGGGCGACGTCGAGGACCGGCTCTTCTACGAGCCGAGGATGGCGGGCATAATAAGGGAGTTTTACGTGCTGCCGGAGTTTAGACGCAAGGGTCTGGGCAAGAGGATGATGTCGGAGGCCATGGACGCCCTGAGGCGCAAGGGCGCGCAGATGATCATGGCCGACTTCCCCGCTCTCAATGAAATAGCTATAGAATTCTATAAAAAGATGAACTTTAGACCTATTGAATCTATATATGCAAAAGAGGTATAGTTTTTAGAGCTCAGTTTTTATTATCTCGGCGACCTTTTCGGCGAACTCCTGGGTGCCTAGAACCTCCTTTACTACCTTCCTCTCCTCTTCGGTCATCTGCCTGGCCAGATCGCCGGTGAAGTAGCCCGCCTCGTAGGTCTTGCTGACGCCCTTAAGTATCATGTCGGCGGCCTCCCTCCATCCGATGAATCTGAAGAGCAGTTCAAGCGCCAGAATGGTGGCTGTAGGATTGACGTAGTTCTTGCCGGTGTACTTGGGGGCCGTGCCGTGGACCGGCTCGGCCATCATCCCCCAATCCCCTACGTCTATGCCGGGCGCTACGCCGAGGCCGCCCACCAAGCCGGCGGCCTCGTCGCTTACGTAGTCGCCGTTTAGGTTGGGCGCGAGAATCACGTCGTACTCCCCGGTGCGGGTGAGGAGTTGCTGGAGCATATTGTCGGCGATTCTGTCGTTGACGAGGACCTTGCCGGGCGGCACCTTCCCGCCGTACTGCGGCAGCTCCTCCTCGAGCACCACGTGGTCTCTGAACTCGGTCCTAGCGAGCTCGTAGGCCCAGTCCCTGAAGGCGCCCTCGGTGTACTTCTGGATATTGCCCTTATGCATTATGGTTACCGACCTCCTCTTGTTCTCGATCGCGAACTTCAACGCCAACCTCGCTATCCTCTGGGTGCCGAACTTGCTTATGGGCTTTATGCCTATCCCCGCGTCGTCTCTGATGTTCACCTTCAGCTCTCTCCTCAAGAAGTCGCGGAGCTTGGCCGCCTCAGGCGCGTTCCAAGGCCACTCTATGCCCATATACACATCCTCGGTGTTTTCCCTGAATATAACGAGGTCCACCTTCTCCGGGTTCTTGAGGGGCGACGGCAGGCCCGGGAAATACTTCACAGGCCTTATATTCGCGTATAGGTCGAATATCTGCCTAAGCGTCACGTTCAAGCTCCGGAAGCCGCCGCCCACCGGAGTCTCCAGAGGAGCCTTCAGGAACACCCTGACCTTCTTGAGGACCTCCACGCTCTGGTCGGGCAACCTGCTCCCCAACAGCTTCTCCGCCTTGGAGCCCACAAGGACCTCGTACCACAGCACCCTGCGGGCTTTGCCGTACGCCTTCTCGACAGCGGCGTTGGCGACCTTTATAGCGGCGTAGGCCACCTCGGGCCCCGTCCCGTCGCCCTCTATGTAGCCTACCACGAGCCTATCCGGCACCTTGAGCTGGCCGGGCCCTGTGTAGACGACGTACTCGCCCTCGATAGGATCGGCGTACTTTCCGGCGTAGGCCTGTAGGTTGGGTATCTGCGACTTTATCTTCTCTAGGTAATCTGACATGACGGAAATCGTTTCGCTCTTTTAAATTCTTATCTTTCGTCTAGTGTGTCTCGAGTTAAACGACAAGATAGCATGGAGAGCTCAATATAAATAACTAGCATTATAAAAATGTATTTTTCTAGGAAATAACGAAGAATTTTCATATTTATCGAATCGTACTAACTAAATATATAAAGCTCATGGCCGAGTAGGCCAATAACCATACGCATGGGGCCTAGGCCGAGAGTTAAACATGCCGGCCCGGAGAAGCCCTAATATATCCGTTGCATAGACGTATGTGCCCGCCAATCTGCCTGCCGAGGCTAGGGCCAAGTGGCTGAAGGTCGTAGAGGCCAAGACGCCGGAGGAGAAGATTAGGGCCATGGAGGAGTTCCTCTCGTCCGTGCCTAGACATAAGGGCACGGAGAAGCTCATCAAATTCGTAAGGCGCAGGATGGCCGAGCTGAGGCGGGAGACGGAGGAGCGTAGGGCCAAGGAGCGCGGCGTACGCGGCGGTGGCGGGCACTATGTGAAGAAAGACGGCGACGTCCAGCTGGTCGTCGTAGGTCCGCCGAGCGGCGGGAAGACCGCTCTGCTTAAATGCCTCACGTCGGCGCCCCTGGAGCCGGACGAGGTGCCCTTCAGCACGGTCGAGCCCGTCCCTGCTATGTTTGTCGAGGATAATGTATATATACAGTTGATAAAAGCGCCCAGCCTGGTTCTCGGCGATCCTTCAAGCGATATAAATTCGTCGGCGTACGCCCTCGCGAGAAACGCAGACGGCCTCCTCCTGGTGTTGAGGGCCGACATGGAGCCCAGGAAGACCCTCGACGCCGTGATCAAGCTTTTCGACGACGCCGGAATATCGATCTATAGGCCTAGGACCATGGTGAGGATAGAGCGTAGGGGGCTCGGCGGGATACAGATAGTGGGCCGCCTCAAGGACGCCACCCTCGATGACGTCAAGAGGCTTCTCCACGAATATGGAATACACCACGCGGCCGTCTACATAGAGGGCGAGGCGACCCTAGACGACGTGGAGGACGCCGTCTTCTCGGAGCATCTCTACAAGCCGACCATAGCGGTGCTCTCAGGCCGCGACGAGGAGGCCGAGGCGGCTCTGAGGGACCTCGGCATTGCCTACCTCAACGTGGACCTGCCCAGATGCGAGATAGACAGGGGCCGCCTCCTGTCGCTCGCGCTGAAGTCCCTAGGCCTCATGAGGGTCTTCACGAAGCAGATACATAGCGACGGCTATACGCCCAAGCCCCTCGTGGTGAGGGAGGGCAGCACCGTCGGAGATGTGGCGAAGCTCATACACAGCTCGCTCTACGAGAACTTCAAGTACGCCGTGGTGTGGCGCCGCGAGGCCTACCCCAAATGGCCCAAGAGGGTGGGGCTGGAGTATAGGCTTAAGGACGGCGACGTGGTGGAGATACATGCCTGAAGACGAATGCGCCAGAAGGCTGAAGGAGCTTGAGGAGAGGGTGGAGGCCCTGGAGGGGCTGGTCAACCTAGCCCTAGAGGAGCTGAGGGATATAAGGAGCCTCTTGGAGCAGAGAGGCGGCGCGGCGAGGGCGCGTGACGAGGGCGGACATCCCCTGCTCAGAGCCATAGAGGAGAGGAAGTTCCTTGACACCAAGGAGATCCGCTCCAAGAACGCCTTGAGGGCGCTCCTCGAGCGGGGCGTGGTGGTATTACTCAGAGATGAGGGGGCCAACAGGGAGGTCGCGACGACCAAGAAGATCGTGTCCGATTTATTAAGCCGCCTACCGCTAGATGTGGAGAAGGCCGAGAGCCTCGGGGAGAGGGAATACGAGCTGTTGGAGATCCTCAACAGACTCGGCTACGTAATAAAGAAGGACAATAAATACGTGGCGACGCAGCTGGCCGAGGAGTTTAGGACATGAGCGAGCTCTTCTGGTTCGAGAAGTATAGGCCTCGCTCCTTTGAGGAGGTGGTCGACCTGGAGGAGGTCAAGGCCAGGCTTAGGGAGTTCGCCAGGGCCGGCAACATGCCGCACCTCATCTTCTACGGCCCCCCGGGCACGGGCAAGACGACGATGGCGCTCGTGCTGGCGAGGGAGCTGTACGGCGCAGCCTGGCGCGAGAACACGCTGGAGCTCAACGCCTCGGACGAGAGGGGCATAAACGTGATCAGGGAGAGGGTGAAGGAGTTCGCCAGGACGGCCCCGGCCGGAAAGGCGCCGTTCAAGCTGGTCGTCCTCGACGAGGCCGACAACATGACCTCGGACGCCCAGCAAGCCCTGAGGAGGATAATGGAGATGTACGCAAACACCACAAGGTTCATACTGCTGGCAAACTACGTATCCGGCATAATCGAGCCCATACAGTCGAGATGCGCCATATTCAGGTTCTCCCCTCTGCCCAAGGAGGCGGTTACGTCTAGGCTGAAATTCATAGCGGAGCAGGAAGGCGTCAAGGCCTCGCAGGAGGCGCTGGACGCGATATTCGATTTCACGCAGGGCGATATGAGGAGGGCAATAACGGCGCTTCAGATAGCCAGCTCCATGACCAAATCCGTAGACGAGGAGGCCGTCGCCAAGGCCCTCGGCTACGTCAGCCCGTCCATGTTGCGCCAGATAATCGCCGAGGCCGTAGGCGGCAGCTTCAGCAAGGCCATGTCGCAGATATATGGACTGGTGGCCGACGGCGGAGTAGGCGAGCTGGAGCTCGTGAGGCAGATCCACCGCGAGGTCCTCAGGCTAGACGTCCCGGAGCACCTAAAGCCGGACCTCGCGTTCGAGGTGGGGAGGTCTCATTACGCGATCCTGCGTGGCGCAAATGGTTTACTTCAAATATATGGATTATTAGCAAAAATAAGGAAGACAATTAATACATATAAGAAAAGTTAAATATAATATAGCATAAATAAAATAATTATACTAAATAAACGAAAAATTTATATATGGATAAACTATTTATAAGGGATGTCTTCCCAGTCCGGCTCCCAAGGCGTGCCCCACAAGCTCCGAGTGGCCAAAAGTACCGATGGATATTTAAGCTTGATCACGGAGACCGGAGAGCCGTATATATGTCCCGTTTGCGGAAACGATAAGTTCGTCTACAACTATGAGAGAGGCGAAATTGTATGCGTCGTCTGCGGCACCGTGATCTCGGAGAACTTGGTCGATCTAGGCCCCGAATGGCGAGCCTTCACCAATGAGGAGAAGGGACAGAGGGCGCGTACAGGCGCGCCCATAACGCGTCTGGTCTCGGAGGCCTTGACCACGGTCATCGACTGGAGGGATAAGGACGTCTCGGGGAAGGAGCTAGACCTCAGGCGGAAGCTGGAGGTCATAAGGCTGAGGAAGTGGCAGACCAGGGCCCGCGTGCAGACCTCCTACGAGCGCAACTTCGTCCAGGCTGCGCAGGAGCTGGAGAGGCTCAAGAGCTCCATGGGGGTGCCGAGGCCCTGCGTGGAGCAGGCGCTGGAGATCTACAGACAGGCGTTGGAGAAGGAGCTCGTCAGAGGGCGGTCGGTGGAGGCCATGGCGGCCGCCGCGCTGTATATGGCCTGCAGGATGCTCAAGACGCCCAGACCTCTCGACGAGCTCATGAGGTTCACCAAGGCCTCCAGGAGGGAGGTCGCCAGATGCTACAGGTTGTTGTTACGCGAGCTGAACGTCAGAGTGCCCATAAGCGACCCGGTGCTGTATATATCTAGAGTGGCTGAGCAGCTCAAGCTGACAGGCGACGTCGTCAAGACCGCCATCGAGATAATAAACAAGGCCAAGAAGGCCGGCTTGACCGCGGGCAAGGACCCGGCGGGTCTTGCCGCCGCGGCTGTCTACATAGCCTCTCTGCTGCACGGCGACAATAGGACCCAGAAGGATTTCGCCATAGCGGCCGGCGTGACCGAGGTCACTGTCAGGAATAGATACAAGGAGTTGGCGAAGGCGCTCGATATAAAGATACCCATCAAATGATCATAAAGAGCGACGACCTAGTGACGGTAAAGCCGGCGGAGGTGCCGCTCAACAGCGGCCATGTGGTCATGTACTTGCGTAAACAGATCGTCGAGATGTCAGACGGCGAGCTCGTCGGCCTGGCCAGAGACGTAAAGGAGCTGATAGCCAAGATGAAGCGCGCCTACAGGCCGGAGGCATACAACGTGGTGCTGTGGGACGACAAGGTGGAGATAGTGCCTCGCTGGTGCGGCGACGTGAGCTTCAATGCCTTCTACGGGCTTAAGACCACTCCGCAGACTCCTTCGATGATTTTTGAATCATATAGATGAATATCACGTTAGATTTAATTTTCTTTATTTTTATTTTTAGTATAGGTTTATATGTTGTTTACAAGATTGAGCATGATGTAAAGATCTTGAGGATCCTGAAGGCCTATCCCGTAGCGGCGAAGGTGAAGGGCGAGGGCCTTATCGACTTCTCCAACCTATCGGTTCTGATCAGGGATTACGACATAGAGTACTCGGTGGATGGGCCTGTCGACGTGGAGAGGGTGGGCGAGGGCGTATATAGGATAAGGGCCAAGTCGGGCGGCCGGGTGACGTTCAGGATAGTGGCTTACGGGAACTTCGACGAATACTCCGTGGAGAAGACCGTGGAGGTGCTAGGCGGATAGGGTGCGCGACAGCCTGAACACCTCGACGTCCCACGCCACGGCCGCCAGATAGAACGCTATATATGGGGCGGTGTCCCCGGCGATGGCGCCAGCTATGCCGGCCAGAGACGACAGGGCGAGCACGAGGCCCACGGAATCCACAAGCGCGATGAGGGGCACTATGACCACGTAGATCTCGGGCTCCCTCGCTATGGAGAGCACTAGGGAGGCTATGGCCGTTATCACTATGCCCACGACGGCTACTGGGTCCAACAAGAGCGTGGCGAAATATATCGCCAATACGGCGACGAATCTATATATGGCCAGGGATGCCAACAGCCTCTGCACGTCGGAGGTCGCGGAGGAGTATTTCAAGCTTTCCGGCCCCATCGCGGCGGGGAATACTTTATAAATCGGTCCTTGCGGGGTGCCCATGGTCGACGCCGCAGCGGCGACGCCGCCTCGACCGCTCGTGAGGGAACCCGCCGCCATAAGTAAAGGCGGAGTCGTCAAGTGGAGGACAGGCAGAGGGTTTTCAGCCGGCGAGGTGGAGAAGGCCGGCTTAACCGTGGAGCAGGCTAGGCTGCTCGGCCTCTACGTGGACGCCAGACGCAGGTCCGTCCACGAGGCCAACGTTCAGGCGCTTAGGGAATGGCTGGTCGAAATATTGGAGGGACGGGCAGCTCCCCCCAGGCCCAAGACCGCGGTATCGACGTCGATCAAGCCCAAGAGAGGGCGCGCATATAGGGGCCTAACCTCGGCGGGTAGGAGAGCCAGAGGCTTGTTGGGCGCTAGATATAAGGAGACCCACGCCAGGAAGTGGAAGAAGAAGGCGGCGGAGAGAGCCGCCAGGAAGCGGCACGAGGCGACCAAGGGCCTGGGCAATCTGCAGAGAATTTCAAAAATAATATATAAGAAATAATTATTTAAATCTACGCAAATTCTCTATCAATATCTCTATTTCTAAATTGGTTATAGCCAATGGTATATATTCACGTTTACATATCTCTAGTGCAAGGTTGTCTATCTCCTTAACTCCGTGTAGCACAATTACGGCAGGCTTTAGGTTCACCACGGCGGACATGGACTTGACGGCTATGACGGGAGATCTGCCGGTCGACACCTTTGTGAATATGGCGGCTCTCTGCGACGTCGTGCCGTATAGGCGCAGATATTCGTTCGAGGGAACCTCTAGGACCAGCTTTATGCTGTCGACCAGGGTATAGCCGTATATATCCACAGTCGGCGGCTCTATCAAGACCTCCGCATCTATTGCGTTTAAAAACTCCTTGATGGGGACGGGAGACGTGAAGTCCCGCATGTCGAGCACGGCTATCCAGTACTTCTCCTTCAATATCTGCCGCATCAGGAGGTTGACGATAGGGCTACCTCGCTCCAGGTCGGCCTCTATGAGAGCCTGGACCAGCCTCTTCACGAACCTGGCGCCGGGGAACTTCCTGCGGCCGGACTCATAATCGCTGATAACGCTCGGCGACGTGTTGAGCCGCACCGCCAACGCCGTCTGGGTCAGCCCGAAGACGAGACGCCACCTTTTTATCGCCTCGCCGGGATTCTCAGACATAATTATATCGCCCGCAATATACATCGCGACGTCCCTATACGGCTGAGTCATTGTGAAGAAATACGCATGGGAATATAATCATTTCTTTTTTGTAAACAGAGGACGTGCCGTGCCTCAAGCAAGAAAAGCTAAATATCGCTGGTACTCCCCCCACGTGATCAACAAGGACGAGCTTTTGAGCAAGATACGCGAATTGAGCTCCTCGATGGACCAGATAGAGGGGCAGATAGCCGCCATAACCAAGGAGATAGAGGATAAACGAAACGCTCTGGGCGAGGTCAGGAGGAGCCTGGCCGAGATCAGATCCCAGATAGACGGCGTAAGGGCTAAGTTCCAGAAGATAAGGGAGGATCTAAACCAACTGAGGGCCAGGCGGCAGGAGATAATAGATTCGATACGTAGGGCCAAGTCCCAGATCCTGGAGCTGAACATGGAGGCCCAGAGGCATAGGGAGAAGCTCGACGCCTACAGGAAGGCCCTCAGCGCGATCAACGAGTACGTGGGGGGCAGGCCGCTGGACAAGGAGAAGATGAAGATGCTGGTCGAGCGGCTTGAGTACTACTTCGAGACTTCGCCGACCGACCCGGAGTGGGAGCGCCAGTTCATCAGGACCATATCCGAG
This sequence comes from Thermoproteus sp. CP80, assembly GCF_002077075.2. Taxonomy (GTDB): domain Archaea; phylum Thermoproteota; class Thermoprotei; order Thermoproteales; family Thermoproteaceae; genus Thermoproteus. The sequence continues at coordinate 18,566 of NZ_LCWM02000014.1, forward strand.
ATAGAGGAGGAGTTGAACTTGGCGGATTCCCTCGAGAAGCTGAGGTCCCACATACAGGAGATAAGGAATAGGCTGGACGAGCTGAGGAAGAGGAAGGACGAGATCAGGCAGAACATAGCGAACCTGGTGAGCTCTCTGAACTCGGTGAAGGAGGAGATAGCTAGGCTCAAGAAGGAGAGGGAGGAGGCGTATAGGCAGCTGACGGAGCTGAAAAAGAAGAGAGAGGAGTTGAAACAGGCTAGGGACGAGCTGAAGAAAGCCATCGTGGATCTGGCGGTCAAGAGGAAGGGGCTGAGGGCCCAGCTGGCCCAACTCAGGGACGAGCTCAATAAGTACACCATACTGCTCAAGGCCGCGGACCTCTCGGAGAGGTACAAAAACGCCGTGGAGGTCCAGAACGCCAAAAGAGAGAGCTTAAGAGCGAGGGCCGAGGAGATATACCAGAAGCTGTTGAGAGGCGAGCGCCTGACCCACGAGGAGATGAAGGTGCTGGCGGAGGCCGGCTACCTAGCTGAGGAGTAGTGAGGAGGCCCCGGCAGAACTTTAGGCGTTTGCCTCTTGTAGCCGACTTGGATGGCGCATCAGTTCAATTTGTGTTTTCTACCGTCCTTCCTTCGGCGCATTGATTCGACTAAGTCTCACTAGGATTTCTCTCTCCAGATGGTTTAATTGTATCCCTCCGCCTAGAACAGTCGATATGGAACCCCCTTCGCGGGAAATCCCGTATGTGTCGAAGCGGTGTGGAAATCGAGAAAAGATTCAATAACTTATGGATGATGATGGCCATGTTCAGAATCTGAATGTCAAGAAGAAATTCAATGTGTTATAATTGAAAGAAAAAGAGAAAGAAAAGAAAGATTTTGTTTCCGCCAACCACCTCATAACGGCGTCCGCGAGTTCTGAGTAACGCATGAGACCGTACAGGTGTTCTCCATTGCATATAGTCTCTACAGTGCCGTCGTTTCTGCGGCGCACCCTCGGCTCCCTCCCCGTGAGGGCCCTCACCAATGCGGCTAGTCTCTCGGCGTCTGCCTCCCTGCCGCCGGGGGCGTCCGCTCTGGCGTAGGCGCGGCCCAAGGCCGCGTTGTCGGATCCGCGCCTGCTGAACGTCATCGTGTACTCGCGCCGTACGCCGTCAACCTCAGCCGTTATTTTGATCCTCAGGAGGGTCCTGCCGCCTCTTCCCTTATCAAACTCGGCGCCTCCGCCGAGGACGACAATCACGTGCCTCTTGCCCTCCACCTCTACCTCCACCCCCTTGACGTCCGCAAGACTTAGGGAGCTCCTCGCCCTCCCCTCCTCCACGATTTCCGCGGCTTTTTCATAGACCTCGTCGCCCTCCTCCCTGGCCCTCTGGAGTATGTACTCCACGAACTCCGCCGCGAGCCTCCGCTGTTCTTCGGAGCCGTGTATGGAGAGCCGGGCGGCGTACGCCAAGCCCTCCTTGAGGATCGAGACGTAGCCCGCCTTCCCGCCCTTCGGCATCTTGACCGTGAAGTGGACGCCCTCCACGAGACCCATGGCCCTAAGCCGCTGAACCTCCCGCTCTATGTTGTGGGGATTGGTGGATTGATATCTGACCTCGAACGTACCCTCTACCAGCCTCGCGTTGTATTTCGGCCATCCCTTCTTTAGCGTGATGCCGCCCTCCAGCTTCTCCAGCCAGCGGTTGGCCGTGTCCGCGTCCACCCAGCCGTTGCTACGCGCTGCCTTAACGATATCGACGAGGGCGCCTCTGAGCTTCTCATGGCCGGCCGCCAGCTTGTCGGTAGTAGCTTCGACGTACCACACATCTCTGCCGCCCTTCCTCTTAACCTCGGCGTCTACGCCTATAAGCTTGAGGAGGCGGGCCGCGAGCTCGGTGCGGCCGCGGTCAGTCGAGTTGAACTGGAGTTCGATTGCGTCTTTGCGCAGATAGACGCTGTATTTGACCTCGGCGCCGCCCTCCGATATGGTCAGATCTGCGGCGACGCGATCGCTTTTGGTCTTCCTCAAAACCTTCCAGCCGATGTTGACAGTCGTCTTGATACCCAGCTTTATGGCCTCAGCCAGCTTGTGGTTTATAGTCCTTTTGTCCCCTTTAAGCAGAGGAGGCCCGTAGAGGACGTAAAGACGGGCCAACTTGACCGCGTCATCGCCGGATACGACTATATGGAACGTCTTTTCGGCATCCTTAACTTTGGCCTTTATACCGTAGGCCACGAGGACGGCTCTCCAGAGCAATGCAACAGTGCGATTACCGATAATTAAGACAACCTTCCCCCTTCCTGCCGCGGACACATATCCGTCACCACCTATAGCCGCCGAGACCACCATGGCGAAGTATTTAACAGTCTCCTTGTCTATGCCCAACTTCTCCGCCTGTATAAGCAGAAGGGCCGGCGCAATAGCCTCCCTAGCCACCTTGTCGTCGTTAAGTCTCTTCACCAGCGCATTAAGCTCCCCCCGTACACCTCCGCCCAACCACCTCGTCGCGGCATCCACGACGTCACGCCAGTTATCGATTGCCCAGCGCTTGAGATCCTCCCAGCCCCCCGCCTCCACGCCCAAACTCCTGAGCCATCTACTGCTCTTGACGGCTTCGTCAAGCTTGCCGATGGGAGCATGAACCAGAAGCTGGAGCTTCGGCCCCTCTAGAGTCAAACTCATGCGGAGTCGCACGGCATCAGACCAGCCGAACAAAACCTTAGTCTCCGCCACTTGCCAGAAGTGGGAAGAAGACATGTGCAACACCTTGTTTCTCCTTCCGACTACCGCATCTATCGACACGTCAGAGGCCAGCCATCCAAGCATATACGGCAGAGGATCCTCAAGAGGCCAATGTTCTTTAAGCTCCTTTACCGCATTATCTACAACCGCGAGCTCATGCTTGAAGACTTCCCGCCATCTTGCGCCGAACATCAAGACATAGGTCTTCACCTTCTCCCTTTCGCCCTTCAGCTTTACGTCCTTAAGCCCGACGACCCTATACACCGGCGTCTCTTCGGCTCCTCTCTCCAATATGAGATGACCTCTCTCTAGGAACTTCTTGATGAAGCCGCGGTAGTACTCAGCGCCAGGCTTTAAGAACAAGCGACGAAGGGCCTCGGCGATAGTCTCCTCGACCGTAGTGGCCCCCTCCACCTTAGTCCTTTCGGCCTTGTTGTATGCTGTATTTGGTGCGTAGTAGAGAAGCCGGGCCGCCCCGCCCTCCTTAAGCCAGTACCTAGCTATTGTGCCGTATGCACTCCTTCTGCCTACAGCATAATCTCTATATGCCAGAAGTGCTGCGTATGCCTTCACGCCAAAGTTGGTGTTGTTGAATTTTGAAAACTCTGTTGCCTTCGCATCTGCCAACCTTCTCGCTATGTCTTCATCTACATTGAGGAAACTTCTCAGATCATATTTGACTATGTATTCGTTAAGCCTCTTCCTAAGAATCCTCAAGGCGTCCTCGAATGCCCTTTCCTCCTCCTCGGCCAGCCGCCTTAACGCCACGAGGTCGACCACGTATCTAGCCCTCTTGAGCAGGGACACATCGACTTCTTCCTTCCACACGGCCCTCTTCAGCCCTGTCGTCACTCTTTTCGATGTGGATTCGTAGATATCGAAGGCCTCCTCCAGCGCAAGTGTTGCATAGAAGAGGGCCCTCTTCATCCTCTCGTCCGCGGCGTATCTGCCGTATAGTCCGACGCCTCCCTCCGCCCTAAGCTCCCTCTCCGGTGTTTTATACACGGTTGTCTCCATGTCTGGAGAGGAGGTGGTCTTTATGTTGATCTGGTGCGCCGTCGACTAACTGAGTCGGGCGTTTCGGCGCATGTGGAGCGCCCGGCATGTTTCGAATCCGCCGGCCCCTTCGCGGCGTATCGGCCGCGGGGAGCATCTGCGCATACCGTCAAGTTGAGCCGCCTCGTCCGCCCCTCGGCGAATCCGCCGGCGCTTACAGGGAACATCCATGAAAAATCCGACAGGGGGCTAGCCCCCTGTCAAGCCTTTCTCGTGTACTCCCTGTAGGCGTCGAGAAAACCCGCCGAGGGGCGGTTTAATTTGTTTGTATGCCGCGGAACGTACATGGAGGATGACGCGTTCGGGCGGTGCTACGTCGCATGCATGAACCGCTGCGCGGACGACCGCCGCAGGGACCCCGCGATATGCCCTGGCGCCCCGGAGGCCGCGGAGTGCGACGAGCTCCGCCCCGCCGAGTGCAGGCCCGCCGACATCGACATGGAGCCGGCAGACTGGGAATAGCCCCCTCTTTTTCCCCTACCTCCGCACGGCGGACGCCGGCCCTAAGCCGAGGCGAGGGGGAGGCGCCGAAAAAGTCGAACCAACGCCGTCAAGGCCCTATAAAAGGGAAAAAGGGGAATTATTCCGGGGAAACACCAGATCGTGTACCAAAGTTCTTAGTATCTTCATTTCGGCGTCCATAAAGGCATATAGGCCGTGTCTCGCGAAGGGGTCGTCCTCATCCGCCAGCATTTTGGCCATCTCCATTATCTTATCCGCCTCGTCCAATATCTCCAACGCTATTTTCCTTTTCTCCTTCCTCTTTCCCTCCATGCCCATAAGGCCCTCCGGCCGCAAGACGATCGGCGGCCTCGTGCGCCGGGCCGGAGGGGGGACACGCCGGCGGGAGGCGCAAGTGGAACCGAGGCGGCTGAGGAGGGAGGTACAAGTGGAACCGACACGCCGTGGGGGTGTCGGCGAAGCGCCAAATATGGAACCGATGCGCCGAGCATACAATCGGCGGCAAAGGCAAATGGAACCGAGAGCGTATAAAACAACGGCTCAAGGGACTAATTGATAAACCCGCTCCACAGATGGCCATGTGAGGGTACTTGTCCTCTATGTCGATCGCGATGGGGATCTCAAACAAGCCGGTATAAACACCCCTGTAGTGGGCAGGGACAACGTACTGCGTCTGGGGATTCAGTACATCTTGAGGCATCCCGACGATTCTGACGCCAACGCGATATTCGCGGCGGTCAAGACCTACGACAGCCTGGAGGAGAGGTTGGGCAAGGGGAACGTCGAGGTCGCCGTCGTCTGCGGCTCGCCTGACGAAAGCGTGGCGAATCTGGCGGTGCTCGACGAGCTGGGCCAGGTCCTCTCCGTGTTTGACGCCGACGCGATATACTTCGTGTCGGATGGCCCGTCGGACGAGGCGGCCGTGATGGCGGTCCAGACGCGTAGGCCCGTCATATCGGTTGAGAGGGTCGTGGTGAAGCAGTCCAGGTCTGTGGAGGAGACCGTGTCCTTGATAAGGTACTATCTGGCCAAGGCGGTGAAGGAGCCGGAGTACAGGAGATACACCGTGGGCATACCATCATTTCTTCTGTTTTTATATGCACTATCTATATTTATAAATATTTCAATAATTTCATATATTTTAGAATTAGGTGTATTATTTTTGATGTTTTTACTTATGATGTATGGATTTGGGGTCTACGACTTCCTGAAGACGACGTTAAGGAAGTACGAAGTCACCTTCGCGGTCTCGGTTATATCTCTCTTCGCGGTCACGGTCTACTTCACACTTGCCCTCTCGGGATATATCGGCATAAAGGTGCCGCAGAGCCTATCCATACGGTACGACAGGCTGGTGCCCGCCGTGGCGCTGGTGGCCCCGATAGCCAGCTACGCCGTCGAGGGCTTTCTAAGGACGCAACGTATATCGCGTAGCGTGTTCGTTCTGGCCGCGTTCGTGTTCTCGTTCTTCTACTTCATAATACCTCCGATCGTTGAGGCGTTCGGGGGGTCCCTCGACGTGAGGGCCCTTTTCGAGGGGGTCGTGTACTTCCTGGCGGCCACAATACTGGGGATAATAGCCGCGCTTGCGGCGTCGCGTGCGCTGCCGTCTGTCGTTAAATAAACGTCATGGTTGCCTGTCGAGGGAGGAGGCCGTCTCGCTTGCCGAGGCCTACGGCTGTAGCCTCGGCGAGGAGGGCCCCGCGGTCGTGCTGGAATGCTCCGACTGCGCCGTAGCTAGAAGGGCCGCGTTCGCCCGGCCCGCGGAGTCGCCTAGAGATAAGCCCCTGGAGATGAGGGAGAGGAGCGTGGTGACCATGGACGCCCTGACGGCGCGGCTGCTGGCAAATCTGGCCATGTCCAGACCTCTGTCGAGGGTCCTGGAGCCCTTCGTCGGGTCCGGCGCCATAGCGGCGGAGGCCGAGAGGTACGGGGCCTACGTGGTGGGGGTCGATATAGATATATCCATGCTGAGGAGGGCCGCTAGGAACACGTCGGCGGATCTCGTGCAGGCCGACTCGCGCATCTTGCCCTTCCGGAGGGCGTTCGACGCGGCGGTGGGCGACGCCCCATATGGCAGAATGTCGGTGGTGGAGGGCGACGTGGAGGGCTTGGTGAGGCAGTTTCTAGATGAGGCCATGTCAGTCGTGAAGGGCCGCGTGGTGCTGGCGCTTCCCATATACTTCGACGCGCCCCAGCTGCGCAGCTGCGCTATGTATATCCACGGGGGCCTGTATAGAGTGATAGCGCTGGCTCAATCGGGAGGGGGGCCCTCGTAGAAGACCCGCCCCCTGTAGGTCCGCGGCGCTATCCAGTCGAGGAAGCGCCTGACGTCGGACGTCTCGACGGAGAATATTATCGGCCCTAGGGGGGATTCGTTGGGCTCGGTGGCGAAGGAGACCACGCCGACGTACGCCGCCTGTTTATGTAGGTTGAAGACCAGACGCCCCTCGCCGGCTATAGACCTAGAGAGCACCGAACGCGCCGAGTCTTGGATCCCCTGGCGCCATATGGCCTCCTTCAGCTTCAGAAGAGATCTGTGGCCATGCCCCCTGGCCACCAACAACGTCGTATCGCCCTCGCGCCTTATCTCGACCTCGTCCGGCTCGAAGACGTTGAGGACGGCGCGCTTCACCTTCTCGGGGTCCTCCGTGGGCCTTATCTCGGCTATCACCTCGATCTTCACAGCCTCCTCGCCACCGCCTCTACCTCGGCCTCCAGCTCCTCTACGCTCTTGTCCTCGTTGACTATTATTGCGTCGGCCCTCATGAGGAGCGCCGTGACGCCCAGCCTCATCTCTCTGTAGTCGCGCAGGGCGAACTGCGCATATGTGGCCGGGTCGTCCTCCCTGCCCCTTGCGGCGAGGCGCCTCAGACGCGTCTGCCGGGACGCCACGACGTAGACGAGGAACAGCCGCCCGAGGGCCTCCTCCAGCGCCTCGACCTCCTCGGGGCTCCTCAGCCCGTCTATCACTATCCTGTGGTCGCCCCTCACGCCGAGCCCCCGCACCACGGCCCTCATGCCGCCCTCAAGCCTTATCAAGACGGCGGCTTCGTCCGGCGTCACGCCCCTCTCCTCCGCGTACCTCCTTATTACGTCGCCCATGGTGTAGGGCTTGAAGCCGCGTTTCACGAATAGGGATGTGATCAACGTCTTTCCGCTGCCCGGCAGGCCGGCTATGCCGACAGCTACCACCGCCCAAGCCTCTGGGCAAGTATTAAAAGTTCTCCGTAGTCGGCCTCGGCCTTGAAGCCTTGAGGCGACATATGCGTCGGCGTGGCGTAGATCCCGTGCTCGCGCAGCCGCCGCACCAGCTCGGAGACGCCGACCTTTAGATCCCCCAGCTCATGGGCCAGGTAGTACCAAGGCCTCGACACCGTGTACTCGAGGGCCAGGGCGCCCAACAGACGCCTAGCCCCCTCCTCCTCGGCCCCGTCGGCCAGCTCCGACGCGAAGGCCGCGTCGCCCAGCTCTCCGACCCAAAGAGGCCCGATGGAGGACGTCCCCTCGGTCTTCGAGACGCGTCTATATCCCCCCTTGATCTCGACGTAGGCAAGACTGCGGAGCGAGTCCGAGGCGTCTCTGGCGCCCTTCACCGCCCTGCCGCAGAACCTGAAGTAGTGCCTCTCCCAATAGGCTATCAACGGCTGGAGCGCGAAGTCGTTGGCCGCCGCCACTCTGGCCAAGAAGCCCAGGAGCGCCCTCAAGCCCACCTCGACGTAGAAGGGCGTCTTGAGGAGCCTCACGCCGTATCTCCTCAACGCCTTCTCCCTATAGTTGCCCACAAGCACGGCCGTGTCGGTGGCGGTGGCGCAGAGAAGGCCGCCGTCCCTGATGGCCTGGAACGCCGACTCGGCAAAGGGGGCGGGGGAGCCGAAGGGGTCCAGGTCGACCACGTCGCACTCCCCCCTCAGCCGCCTCAACAAGATCGAGGCGTCTTCGTTGTACACCTCGGCCGATACGCCGTTCAGCTCGAGGTTCTTCCTCATCAGCTCAACTGCGGCCTTAGATATGTCGTTAAGGACGAGCCTCCCTACGGCGTTTGTCTCCAGGGCGTACCTTATGCCGCGTACGCCGGTGGCGCTCAAGGGCTCGCACACGTCGAGCCTCCTGCCCTCCATGCGCGAGAACGCGTCGAGGACCAGGACAGATATATATCTATTCCTGGACATATATCTATTGTAGAACACGGGGGCGTTCGCGGGATCTGCGTACTTGGCCGGGTCGGGCGCCCAGAAGCGGGCCCTGCCCTCCTCCAGGAGGATAAAGCTCACCTCTTCACGACCTCTACGCCGAATATGTCGGCGAGCTCCTCGGCCTTTTCGCGCCTCTCCTCGCTCTTGACTATGAACACAGGCTTGTCCTCGTACGCTATGCCGTTGGGGTGCGACTGCTCCAGCTTATAGGCGTTCGCGCCCATGGCCCTGCTCGCCTTATCTATGGAGTCGGCCCTGACGGAGACGAATATATCTATCCGCTTGAATATATCGGAGCCGAAGAACCTCGCCAGAGCCGCCGCCGACTCCTCAGGGACGCCCATCTCCCCCCGCTCGTACCTATAGACGGTCTCTCTGGAGACGGACAGCATCTCCGACAGGGCGCTCAAGCTGAGGCCGGCCTCCTCCCTGCGCTCCCGCAGGGTCTCTCCGTCCACCAGGGCGTAGCACCTTCCCCTGATCTGGAGAAACGTGGGCGCGCTTCCCCTGAAGGCCTTGGCGAGAGTGGCCAGAGAGACGAAGTTTACGTTATCGCGCCTATAGACCACGCCCTCCCTCAACACGCGGCCTCTCGCGGACGACGCCACGCCGAGGGCGGGGACGCCCAGGAACTCGGAGAGGAGCCTAACGTCGCGGAGAGCCCCTGTGGGGACGTCGTCCGCGTCGGCGGCCACCTTGACCAAGATCTTCTTCCCATCGTGCTCTACGACCATGGTGTAGGCATACGGCCTAGAGACGTCTACGAAGAGATCCACCCCGTGTTGCCTCACGACGTTCAAGGTGGCGTTGAGCAGCTTCTCCTCCACTGAAATAAATGGATCCAAAAATATATAAAGCTTAAGGGCGTATCATCGCAATGGGGAATACCCGGCAAGCCTGACCCTTGATGAGCCATTCATGGACCGAGAAAGTTATTTATCCGGAGGCCTTCTCTCCTCTGCGTGAGGCGCGTGCGGCTCAGCAACAAGGAGATCAAGGGGCTCGTCGGCAGTCTAGGCAAGGCGGGCGAGCTCATCAAGGATGCCGATGCCGTGGAGGTCATGGAGATAGAGGGAGGGCGCGTCATCTATATCGCAGACCTCCGGCCGGTGCTCCTGAAGGTCCAGGCGGCCAACTTCGGCGAGGTCTTCCTGCCCACCCTCTACTTAATACATAAGACCCCGCTGGGGCAGAAGGCGCTCTCGACGTATCCGCTGGTCTTGGTGGACGCAGGCGCCGTGAAGCATATACTCAACGGCGCAGACGTCATGAGGCCCGGGGTGAGGTCCATAGAAGGCGAGTTCGAGAGAGGCAGCCCCGTACTGATAGCCGACGAGAAGAGGAGGGTCATAGCCGTGGGCGTCGCCCTGTATCCGCGGGGCGAGATGGAGGCCATGGATCGCGGCAAGGTCATACACAACGCCCACTACCTCGGCGACAAGATATGGAAGCTATCGCTTGAGCTGGCCGAGAAATGACGACAGCAGCTCGTCGAACGACCGGTCGTCGCGCCTGTCGGCGTACCTCCTGAGGGCCTCCAGAGGCGGCGAGAGGCCCAACGCCCTCAGCAGATTGGCGACCTGCGTGACGTTCTGCGCCTTCCCGAGACGGGCCGACTCGAAATCCAGAATGACGGCCCTCCCGCCCCGGACGACGAGCACGTGCCTCCCGGGTCTGGACAGCTCGCCGTGCGAGATCCCCGCCAGATCCAGCGCCCGCGCCTGTCTGAGCAGATCGGCCACAAGCCCGGCCCTCTCCTCAACTCCGGCGGCCCTCCACCACTCGGCGATGGGCACGCCCTCGACGTACTCCATAACCAGCACGTCCCTGGTATATGCATACAGCCTAGGGCCTACGCCGGCTCTGTTGGCCATCTGGAGATGGCGGGCCTCGTCCAGCAGATGCGGCCTCTGGGCATCCCCCCTCCTTATCTTGCAGGCGTAGACGTCGCCGTAGGCGGATCTGCAGAGCACCACGACCCCGTTGTTGCCCTTGCCCAGAAGGCGCACGGGGCCCCACATCACGCCGCCGCCCAGCTCTGCCCTCAGGCCCAGCGAAGACAGCTGCATGGCCACCTCCGCCAGATGGGCCAGATCGCCGCCTATAGCCAGCGCAAGGGCCTCCCTCAACTTCATATATACACAGTCAGTGCCGGTATATGAGCACTAGGAGAGATCTCGTGGTGAAGCGAATCGCCGAGCTGGTGAGAGCCGGCGCTACGCTTACCTCCTACACGTGCCCCGCCTGCGGCACCGTCCTAGTGAGGCTCAAGACAGGCGAATACTACTGCGCCAACTGCGAAAGGACCGTGGTCGTGGTTAAGTCGGAGGAGGAGGCCCAGAAGGTTTCCGAGGTATACAGCCTCAGAGAGGTCAGGCAGACCGTCTTCAACAAGATATTGACGCTCGGCAGAGAGATAGGCGAGCTAGACGGCGAAGAGCTCTACGACAGGCTGAGGACGCTCTCGATTCTATTGGATATCTACGAGAAGCTCAGCAAGATGAGCGGCTCGTGACGCCGCCCCTTCACGGATCTGAGGGGGCTCGTCCTCTTTTGTCAGCGCTGCATACCTTCGTCATCTATAGGGAGCGGTGATCCTCATCACGTTAAAAGGCGTGCTCCAGTATATATGTGATGACGTGGTCCTACTGCGAGGCGTGAGCGGACCCCTACCCGTCTGATAAAAAGGTTATATAGGTAGGAAAAGTGGCTTATATGAGGGCGGCTAGATTCTACGGGCCGGGGAGGCCCTTGGTCATAGAGGATGTGCCTAGGCCTAGGCCCGGGCCCGGCGAGGTTGTGGTCAAGGTTAAGGCGGCCGGCGTCTGCCATACGGAGCTCCACTTCCTCGAGGGGGTGCTCAACCTCGGGGTTGTGCCCGTGACGTTGGGCCACGAGATAGCCGGCGTGGTCGAGGAGGTGGGTCCGGGCGTGGAGGAGCCTAAGCCGGGCGACAGGGTACTCGTATACTACTATGTGGGGTGCGGCAAGTGCAGGTTCTGTCTGAGAGGTGAGGAGAACCTCTGCGAGAGCCCTAGGGCCGAGTACGGCTTCATAACTGACGGCGGATACGCCGAGTATATAAAAGTGCCTGCGAGGAACGCGGTGAGGCTTCCCGACAACATAACGTTCGAGCAGGCGGCGCCCATAGGCTGTAGCGTCACGACGGCGATACACGCCACTAGGAGGGCGAGGCCCGAGGTAGGCGAGTACGTAGCGGTCTACGGCGTCGGCGCCGTGGGCTTCGCCTTGATACAATACAACAAGCTGATCGGCGCGAAGGTCATAGCCATAGGCAGATCCGAGAGAAAGCTGCAGCTGGCCGAGGAGCTGGGAGCCGATTACGTCATCAACGCGAGGTCTGAGGACGTCGTTGAAAGGGCTCTGGAAATAACGGACGGCCGGGGCGTCGACGTGGTCTACGAGCTGGTGGGCATTAGGGAGACCATGGACAACTCGCTGAGGATGTTGGCGAAGAGGGGCCGCCTGGTCCTAATAGGCTATTGGCGCGACAAGCTGGAGGCTAACCCCCTCGACCTGGTCGTCAAGGAGGCGACGATAACGGCGTCTGTGGGCAATACCCTCGAGGAGCTGGTGGAGGCCGTGCGTCTGGTTTCCGAGGGCAAGGTAAAGGTCGTGGTGGACAGAGTCGCGGGTCTCGGCGAGATAAACAACGAGCTCGAGAGGCTTAGAAGGGGCGAGGTTGTAGGCAGAGTGGTGATCAACCCCGAAATCTGAAGGAGATTTCGAAGGAGAACTCGGCCGCCTCGCCTGGCCGTAATATCTTCAGCCCCATGCCGTTGTGATAGGCATCAGGCGCCCCCGACATCGGCTCGACCGCCACGGCGCCCTCCACGCCCGTGTATACCTGTATATACGGCATATTGTATCTGCGGACCTCGACGACCGAGTAGGGCGACTCGAGAACGACGGGGTCGCGGCCCACCAGGAAGCAATCGTCGTAGACGCCCTCGACCCCGAACTCGTGCGGGGCGAGCTCCCCCGTGGGGATCTTGTCGACGGCGACGCATCTGAGCGGGCCCTCGGCCCTCAGCCTCCACGGGCGCGACACGACGAAGTAGGGATGTGCGCCGACCACCAAGGGCGCCCTCCTCTGGCCTATGTTGACGACCCTTAACGAGACGCTGAGCGAGCTCCCGGAGAGCCGGTAGTCGGCTGTGCACGAGATCGCCGAGGGATAGCCCGGATGGAGGAGGCCCAGCTGGAACTCGGCGAAGTCGTCGCCGTGTTTGGCCAACGTCCAGTCCATGGCCATCGCCAGGCCGTGTATGGCGTGGCCCTCCGCGTTTCTCGGAAGCTCGTAGACCACGCCGTCCAGCTCGTAGACGCCGCCCCTGACCCTATTGGCGAAAGGCACGAGCAGCGCCATGCCGCCCCTGGTCTGCCTATCGACGGAGCCCGGCAGAACCACGTCCCTGCCGCCCTGTCTAAGCGAGGATAGATACGCGCCCCTCGCATGGAGGACAGCCTCCGTCGAGCCCGCCCTGAGCGTTATCATAAAAATAAGTGAGGGGTATTTTTTCATGCTCAAGAGGGAGCTCGTAAGGCTGTTGGAGGAAGATGCCGAGTTCAGAGATCTGGCGAGAGCTAAGCTGGGTATCGCCGAGCTGGCGCAGGGCCTCCAGAGGCTGACGCAAGTCCTCGAGGGCCTCGCGGCGGAGATAAGGGAGCAGAACGCCGTAACGAAGGCGCTCGCCGAGGCCTGTAGGAACAGCTCCTCGGATATAGCTGCGCTCAAGTCGTTGGCGGAGAAGGAGGTGGAGGCCATAGGGACGCTCGCGAAGATCGTGGAGCAAGTTGCCGAAAGGCTTGAGAGGGGACAGGCCGAGGCGGCCAGCTCCATCGGTGCGAAGGTCGTCGAGGCGACCGAAGCAGTGAGGAAGTTAGACGAGGCTCTACGAAGACTTATCGCCACCATCTGACGTAGGCGCCCGGCTGCGCCGACCTCCGGGCCTAGGCAACCGCGCGGCGGGGACGGCCGTCCCCTCTACATGGAGGGGATACACTGGGGAGCCTAGATGCCGCAGAGAGGAAGTGCCCTCCTGCCAGCACGCCGGTTTCCCGGGCCCTTGCGGAGCCCAGTACTCCCGCGCGCGGCGCCGGCCTTAGCTTCCGGGTTCTGACGAGTCCGGGCGAACACCGGCGCCTGTGGCCGGCTCAGAGGGCATCTGCCACAAGAGCTTGGTTTTTTAAGTATTTTGTCCGCCGTACGTGCCGACGCCATGCCGGCGGAACGTACACAGCCCTGGCGCAGGCCGTTGCGCCTAGGCAAGCCCGCCCTCGCGTCAGACGGCTCCACGCCTCTACGGCCTTCCGTATCCCCCTCCGCCGGGGGTCTCGATAACCACCTCGTCGCCCTCGGCCAGCTCGACCGTCTCGCTCCCTATGGTCTTGACCCCGCCGCGCCTCCTCACGGTCACCCTCCCGGGCCTGCCGGGCTCTCCGCCCTCGAGGCCCCAGGGCCCTATCTCCAGCCTGCTGGCTATTATCGAGAGCGTCGTCGGCGCGAGGACCTTGAACGCTCTGACTATGCCGTCTCCGCCCGGATGCCTCCCGCGCCCCCCGCTGCCCTCTCTGATTGTATATGCGGTGAATCTGACGGGGTATTCCCGCTCCGCGATCTCTATGGGCGTGTTGAGGGTGTTGGTCATGTTGACATGGACTCCCGACACGCCGGGGCCGTTCGGCCTGCCGCCCGACCCGCCGCCTATGGTCTCGTAGTACGACCAATAGCGGCCGCGCCAGACGCCGCCCATCATGACGTTCATCATCGTGCCGGAGCCCGCCGCCGGTATTCTGCCCGGCAGGGCCTTGGAGAGCGCCAGGAAGGTCACGTCGGCGACCCTCTGGCTGGTCTCGAGGTTGCCGGCGCCTACGGCCGCGGGCTTCACGGGATTTACCAACGTGCCCTCGGGCGCCTTGACCTTCACGACGCTGTAGAAGCCGTGGTTGGTGGGCAGATGGCCGCCTATCGCCGACCTGACGGCGAACGAGACCGCCGAGAAGGTGACGCCCAGCACCGCGTTCAGCGGCGCCTCGACCTGCCGCGCGGTGCCCTCGAAGTCGGCGGTTATGCCGCCCTCGGATATCTCGAGGGAGAGCCTTATGGGGAGGAGCTCGCCGGCCCAATCCAAGCGGTCCTCGGCCTCGTATCTACCCGCGGGCCATTTGCCCACCTCGGCGAGCGCGAGCCTCCTGCCGTATTCGACCGCCTCGCGCCACTGTTCCGACACGTCGCCGAATTTCTCGAAGAGGTCCCTCACCCGGGCGGCCCCCACGCGCGACGCGGCGAGCTGCGCCTCCAGATCCCCTCTGGCCACCGCCGGCGTCTTGAAGTTCTCGAGGATGAAGCCCAGCGCCTCCCTGTTGATCTGGCCGCGCCTAAGTATCTTGACGGGCGGCACCACGACCCCCTCCTCGTATATGGTCTTGGCTCGCGGGTTCAATGAGGCGGGGAGGGGCCCGCCGGCGTCGACGTAGTGCGCCTTCGAGGCTATATAGGCGACGAGCCTCCCGCGCCAATACACGGGGTAGAGCACCATGACGTCGTTCAGATGCGTGCCCGAGATGTAGGGATCGTTGGTGAGCACGGCGTCTCCATCCTCGAGATCGACCCCCTCGCCGGCCAGACGGCCCAGCAGATTCGCCACGCCTATGTGGAAAGACCCGAGGTGGACCGGTATGTGCTCGGCCTGCGCTATTATGCGCCCCTCGGCGTCGACTACGGCGACGCTGTGGTCCATGCGCTCCCTTATATTCGGCGAGAACGCCGAGTTCCTCAACGCTATCCCCGCCTCCTCGGCCACGTACTCGGTCGCCCTGTGCACTATCTCCCACCTCATAGCCTGAGCTCCAACACGCCGAGCTTCCCGACGGTCGCCCTCCACCGCGGCGGCACCACCGTGGTCGAGTAGTCCTCGATTATCAACGCAGGCCCCCTCACCTCGAACCCCAGCGGCAATTCCTCCCTGACGTACACAGAGGCCTCAGTCCAGCCGTCGAAGTAGACCTCCTTCTCGGACGGCTCGGGGGAGCCGGACTTCGGAGGATCCCTGAGGCGCGGCTTGGCTCTCTTGACCACTGCGAAGACGCGGATCGTGACTATCTCAACGTCTCTGTCCAGCTTGAAGCCGTAAGTCGCCGCGTGCCTCTCCTCGAAGGCCTTCCTTATGGCGTCGCGGGACGCGTCGGCGCCGACGGGGACCGTGAGCTCCCATCCCTGGCCGGCGTAGCGCACGTCGGCGTATCTCAGGAAGTAGTCGGGGCTGTGCCTGGCGAGCCGCCTTTCCAGCTCCTCGAAGCCTGCCGCGGGGTCCCTGGGATACGCCATCCTCGCCTCGAACTTGAAGTCGGCCATCAACATGCCCAGCGACGTGAAGACGCCCGGCATGGGCGGTATGAGGACTCTGTTTACGCCCATCTCCTCCGCCACCTCCGCCGCATGCTGGGGCCCAGCTCCGCCGAAGGCCATCAGGGCGAACTGCGCGGGGTCCAAGCCCCTTTCAACCGTCACGAGCCTTATGGCGCGCGCCATCTCCAGGTCCACAAGCTTTATCGCAGACGCCGCCACGTCCACCGGGTCGCCCAACTTGGCGAGGGCCCTCTCTGCGGCCTCCACGTCCAGCCTCATGCGGCCGCCCGCGATCGCGCTGGGTATCCTCCCCAAGATCAGGTTGGCGTCCGTTATCGTCGGCTCGCTCCCGCCCCTGCCGTACGAGACGGGGCCCGGCTCCGCGCCCGCGCTTAGAGGCCCCACCCTGAGCGCGCCTCCGGCGTCCCTCCAGATTATGGTCCCGCCGCCCGCGGAAACCTCGGCGAGGTCCACGAAGGGGAACCTCACAGGATAGCCGGATCCCTTGACCGTCCTCCCCCTATGGCTCTCTCCTCCGACCTCGTACTCGGTCGTTATGGCCGGCTCGAAGTCGACGACGGTGCCGGCCTTAGCGGTCGTGCCGCCCATATCGAAGGAGATCACGCGCCGCTCGCCCAGCATCCTGGCAAGCTCCGCCGCCGCCACGACCCCAGCAGCCGGCCCCGACTCGACGAGCTGCACGGGCCTCCTGGCCGCCTCGTCGATGGTGATGAGGCCGCCCGAGCTGGCCATAGCGTAGATCCTTCCGCCGCGCGCCTTCACGTAGTCGTCCAGTTTAGCCAGGTACCTCCCCACGAGCGGCATCAACGCGGCGTTGACCACAGCCGTGGAGAACCTCTCGTACTCCCTGGCCTCCCACGCCGCCTCGTAGGAGGCCGTCACGTACTCGAAATGCCTCCTCAACACGCCCGCCGCGGCCTCCTCGTTGGACGGGTTGGCGTAGGAGTGGAGGAAGCCCACGGCGACGCTGACGACGCCGGCGGACTTGGCCCTCCGCGCCAGCTCCTCGACCTCGCGGAGGTCCACCGCCCTCTCCACGGTCCCGTCCGGCAGAGTCCTCTCGTCGACCTCGAAGCGGAGCTCCCGCGGCACTATCTGCCTCGGCTTCTGGAAGTAGAGGTCGTACAGCCTGGGCCTGTTCTGCCTCCCTATCTCTATCACGTCTCGGAAGCCCCTCGTGGTGAAGAAGGCCACCTTGGGGAGCTCAAGCCCCACCTGGCCCAGCAGCGCGTTGGTGCCTATGGTGGACGCGTGGAGCACCTCAGAGAATTTGACCGACGAGAGGCCCTCGACGACCGCCCTCTCGGGCTCTCTGGGCGTCGTCAAGATCTTGAGCGTCTTTATCTCGCCGTCCCCGCCGACTATGACGAAGTCGGTAAAGGTGCCCCCCACGTCGACTCCAACCAGGCTCATGTCCCTGCGGTGCTCAGCCCCCTGGGCCTATATGCGACCACCCCGAGGAGGCCTATCAGGGCGAGGGCCGCCAGATAGACGCCAGCCCAGATGCGGCCGTAGGGGAGGATGACCGTCATGATGTACGGCGCCGTGCTCGCAAGGACGGTATTGCCTATCTGGTAGGCTGACGAGACCCCCGTGTTCCTCACAAGCGTCGGGAATATCTCAGCGAGATACGCCGCCTCGGGCGTGTAGACTATGCCGTGGGCGAGCCCGGTCAAGGCGACCAACGCCGTCAAGACCGCCGCGTTGGAAAGACCCTGTTCGACCAACAGGGCCGCTATTATGAACATGACGAACCCGACCGCTATGGGCACCACGTTGCCGAGACGCTCGGCGAAAAAGCCGCTGATGATCACCCCGACTAGGTCTAGGACTGCGAACAGAATTATTATCGTGAATTTCTCGGCGGCCGATACCAGATTTATGGCGCTGGCCACGTTGGGGAGGAAAGTATTGCCGTAGTAGAACACGGCCCCGGCGGCTCCGGCCAGAAATATGCCGACAAGCAACGGCGCCCAGTGCCTGAGGAAGACGCCGCCTATCGGGTTCTCGGGCTTAGCGACAGCGCGTCTGGCCTCGAGGTATTCGATAGTCTCGCCGAATCTAATCCTGAAGAGGATGCCTATGATGGCTATGATGAGGGATAGGAGAAACGCGATCCTCCAGCCCCACGCCGCCACGGCGCCGTTGCCCAGGGCTACGGTCAAGCCCAGCATGACGGCGGCCGCCAGCAGCAGGCCGAGAGGCACGCCGCTCTGGACGAATAACATGAACAGACGCCGCCTCTTGACGTTTTCAAACAAGTAGTTGACCGCAGAGCCCCACTCGCCGCCGAGCGCCAGGCCCTGCAGAAGCCTCAACGCGACGACGGTTATGATGGCGGCCGAACCCCAGGCCGAGTACGAAGGCACGGCGCCTATCAGCGCGGTGGCCAACCCAGCGAGAGTCAAGGTCCAGAACATGGCTTGCCTCCTGCCGTAGCGGTCGCCAATGTATCCAAAGAGCAACGCCCCGATTGGACGCGCCAGATAGCCCAGGAAGAATGCGAGAAATACGCTGGCCAGCTCCGCCAGAGGGTTCTTGGAGGGGAAGAAGGCGGCGCCCACGTAGGTGGCCGCCACTACGAAGAGAAACGCGTCGTACCACTCCAGGAGAGTCCCCGACATGACTCCGGCCACGAGCCCCGGTCCCACCTTTAGACTCGGTCCCACCTTTGGTTGGGCCATATTAGGCTGAAAGAACCAATTTAAATAGAACTATGGTATAAAGTACATGAATTTAGGTAGACCTAGGTCTCCCTTCAAATATATGGGGCTTATCGCCTCGGCGATCTTCTGGACAACGGCGGCCCTGTCCATAGCCGTCAACCCCTGGTTCGATTTCTTCAGGGACGCCTTCAGCGACCTAGGGGGGCCCGGCGCCGGCGACCCCTGGATCTACAACACGGGCTTGATCGTGGCGGCCGCATTCCTGGGACTTTTTTCGATGGACATAATAGCGTCTTCGTCCAACAAGCTGGAGGCGGTGGGCGGCGCCTATATATCCATATCGGCCGTCTTCCTCGCCTTGATAGGTATATACCACGCGGGCACCCGGCCTCACGTATTTGTCTCCACCTGGTTTTTCATACAGGCCTTCCTCGGCTTCTTGATATACGGGCTGGGCCTAGCCCTCGCCGGAGGGGAACGGCTCGGTCTGTCGTATGCGGCCGTATTCCTGGCCGCCCTGGCGGGCGCCCTAGCGGCGCCTTGGCCCTCGGCGGCCGCGTTGGAGGCGTACGAGATAGTGCTCCTCACGGCGGGAGCCGCCCTATATGTCGTGGGCCGTCGATAAAGCGCAGAGCCGTAGGGAGCCGGAGCCGCGCTCACAGCGGGCTCCGCGGCCCTCTCGGCGGCCGATCCTGCCGTATAGCTGGGCCGGCCGGGATAAAAGCGTTTCGCCGATCTGCTGAGCCAGTGCACGGAGCTCCGAAAATCTTCGGTTAACATCGCTAATTGCGTGCACAAGTTTTTATAGGGAAATCCCTACTGGTTCCATGAATTGGCTCCAGCTATTGCTGAACCCTCCAAGCGGCCTACATCTGGGAGAGATACTGCTGATATCCTTCATATTGGGCATCCTGCACGGCGCGACGCCGGATGAACATACCTGGCCCATAACGTTCAGCTACGCCGTAGGTAAATACAGCACCCGCGGCGGCATGAAGGCCGGGTTCCTATTCTCGCTCGGCTTTACCGTACAAAGGGCGCTCTTGACCACGCTGGGATATCTAGGCCTCGCCCAGATATATAACCAGTACAACCTCGACGGGCCTGTATACGTGGCGGTGGGCGTCGCCATGGCGGCCGCCGGCCTCTACGTCATTAAGGGCAGGTACGTCCACCTACCCATCGACGTCCTGCTGGGAGGACGTAGACATCACAGCGACGAGGTCGGAGGAGTTCCCATGCACGAGCTCGAGGAGAGGGACGTCCCGTTGGGCATGACCGTGGTGCACGGCCTCATAGCCGGCTTCGGCTTCGGCGCCTACGCGAGCGTGATAACCTTCGTCTTGGCCCCCCAGACGGGGTCTATCGCCTACGCGCCGCTCCCCGGCCTCTTCTTCGGGCTCGGCACTATGGCCGTGCAGGTGGTCTTCGGCGCGTTATTCGGGGCCATCATGAGGATGAGGGGCCTCACCGAGGAACAGATAAGGAGGGCGGCGAGGCGGACTGCCGGCTTTACGCTCTACTACGGCGGCCTCCTCTTCATAGCGGCCGGCGGCCTGATCGTCGCGTTGCCGGAGGTCGACGCGTGGGCCGTCGCCACCGGAGTCCCCGTCCCCAACCTCGACTCGATAAACATAGGCACGATACTGGTGCTCGCCGTGGTCGGCATCCTGGGCATAGGCACCATGTTGAGGGAAATAGGCATTGGAAGAGGACGTAGGCCATAGGCCCTTACCCACG
>NZ_LCWM02000012.1:0-2930 GCF_002077075.2 Thermoproteus sp. CP80
GCGCCTGGCGCTGGGCGGGCAGGAGGAGGGCCAGAACGGCGACTGCGGCCAGGGCGGCTGCGGCGATGGCCGCGTACCTCGCGGCCGGGCCCATGCCCGCCCAAACGGCCGGCCTTTAAAGCTTCACCCCGCCCTCCGCGGCGGGGCCCGGCGGATGGAGGCGCGGCCGCGGGGGAGCGCGTCGCGGAGGCCGCGCGCCGCGCAGGTACCCCCGGATGGTTGAGTGGTCGGGCGGAGGCCCGCGGGCCCCGTGGGCCCGTACTCCGTGGAGGCCCATGCGGGAGGGTCGGAGGCCCGCATGCCTTTCGGCGGGGTCTACTGCTCCGCGGATGGGGCGTCAGGAGGCTTGAGCTTGAGTTCAGCCGACTGGAGCCCCACGAAGGCGGGGTGAGGGAGGCCTACAGGCCGAAAGGCCTGCTGGCATTTACCGCGAGGACGAAGGAGTACATACGGATCCTATGAGGCGCGGGCGTCGGGAGGGCCGGGCGTGCGAGGCCCCGCCGGGATGAAACCCCTCTTTTTCCCCTCCGGCCGACCTCATAGGCCAATTTCCCGAGGCGGCTGGGCCATCCCAACGACTACCAGCGGCCCACCTCCAACCACCTCGTTACGGCGTCTGCAAGCCCGGCGTACGCCGCGCGTCCACTTTAAGCGTAGTTTTGTCCAAAGTGAATATATTGACGCATCGAGATGTGCGCGTGGAGATGAGGGTGAACCTCCTCGCCGTGCTCGGCTCCGACATAGGGCTTCTCGGCGAGATCGCCGCCGCGCGTATACTGTCGGGCGCCGCCCGCGGCGAGGCCGTCGCGATGCTCGTGGAGGGCTTGCTGACGTATATGAAGCTGCCGGACGTAGGTCCCCCTCCGACGGGATACAGGGGAAGGGGCCGCATCTCCGCCTTCGTCGACGGCAGGTGGCCTCTGCACAAGAGCTGGTTCGTGCCCACCCTGGGGCCAGACGGCTACAAGCTGCTCATAGACCCGCCCAGGGGCCTGGTAAGATACGTCGGGAGGGACGACGGGACCTTCGCGGCCATACTCAAGGCGGGCCTGGGCGAGCTGGTCAGCTACGTCGAGGAGGGCACCCCGCCGGAACACGTGGCGGGCCTCGACTTCGCCGATGAGGAGCGTCTGGCGGCCCGCAGGCTCTTCAAGCTGATCGACGGGCTGTCCGAGGAGGAGCAGATCGAAGTCCTGGAAACCCTGAGGCAGGTGGATCTCCTCTTCGAGAGGGACGGCCAGCTCTACCACGTCGAGGTCAAGACGGGCTTTCGCTTCAAGCCCTCTAAGCTGAGGCGCAAGCAGATGGTGCTAGAGGCCCGGCAGAAGGTGCTCGGGGCGCTTGGCCTGAGGCCCGCCTTGATCTATATAACGCCTCGAGACAATTGGGAGGTCGAGGTGAGGCTGGTGGAGACCTAGGCTATTTGCTCTTGAATTTCTTCAGGCGGAGGTTGCGGCTGCCGCAGCGCCTGCACTTGACGGCCTCCGGCGGGTTCTTGGCGCCGCAGTTCCTGCAGACCTTGTAGTTAAAGCGGTGCTCCAGCACTATCCTCAACTTCTCGGGGTCCAGCGTGATGGGCATGCCCCAGCCCTACGGGGCGTTTTTAAGCTTTTCTAGCCGCTCGTCGACCTCCGCCACGTCGATGGCCTTGACGGGGCAGGTCATCATGCCGCGCACGGCCTCAGGCAGGAGCTCGTCGGGCACGAGCCCCTCGTAGGGCGAGCCCGATCTGTATCGGGGATTCAGCTCGGCCTTCCCCTCATGCCCCTCGACGAAGACGTTGGGGGCCAGCACGTAGCAGAGCCCGCAGGCGAAGCATGCGGCGCCGTCTATGGAGACCCGCGCCGTCATCTGCGCACGTAGAACCTAGGCGGCTCTATCCTCTCGCTGTGGCATCTGGGGCATTTCGAGGGCTTCCTCAGCCTCTCGCGGCCTCTGAACTCGTAGCCGCAGTTCCGGCATCTGGCCGGCACCACGGCCAGCTTGAGGCCCTGCCTCTTGAGCGTCTTGGCCACGTGCTCCAGCTCGTCGTATATCTCAGACGGCGTCAGGTCGAGCCCGGCGGCCTCCCTTATTTGGAAGACGTCTAGGGGCTCCTGGGAGGACAGCAGAACTCTCGCTATCCTCTCTCTGCCGGTCAGGAACTCGGTCATTTAGTGGCTACGGCGCTCTGGAGCCACAGCAGCTTGTACTTGCCGGCGCTCTTCAGAATGGCGAACGTGAAGATGTGCTTGTCGGGGCTCTCGCCGTATTTGGCCTCAACCCTCAGGAATCTGGCCCTCTCCGGGGACTCGGCGGGGTCCACATTGGCGTCCAGGTAGGCCAAGTCCCTGGCCTCGAAGCCCGCGGACGCCAGCCTGCCTCTGGCGCAGTCGCCGAGCTGCGCCGGGCTGTCGGCGACGCAGGGATCCCTGTCGAACGCCTCCTTGGCCCTTCCATGCAGGAGGGATATTTCGGCGGACATACGTCCCCAAACCCCTAGGGTATTTAAATACTTCAAGCCGTCGGAGGTAGGGTTTTTAGCCGACGCCCGGGGCATGGTGCGTGAGGAGGCTTGCAAGGGCTGAGCCGTGAGGAGGCTGGGCGTGCCGAATTTTTAAACATGTGCGGTGCATTCTATCCATGTGTCTTGATCTACGCGTACCCGAGGGAGGTCCCGACACGGCCGCCGTGGCCCTTATACTCAACGGGAGGAGGTTCCTCCTGATAAAAAGGGTCGAGAGGCCGGGCGACCCGTGGTCGGGGCAGGTCGGCCTCCCGGGCGGCCACTGGAAGCCCGGCGAGAACCTCCTGGGCACGGTCAGGAGAGAGGTGGCCGAGGAGGTCGGCGTCAAGCTCGCCGACTCGTACTGGCGAGGCGTGATGGAGCCCGACTCCCCCATGAACGCCCCCAACCTCAAGGTATATCCATTCGTCTTCCAGCTGGATGA
>NZ_LCWM02000012.1:3487-39181 GCF_002077075.2 Thermoproteus sp. CP80
CTAGACGCGGCCCGCCCACTGGAGTATGCTCTTCACCCTCTTGGCGGGATGGGGGTGCGTCGACAGGATGTCGGCCAGCGGCGAGACGTGCTCGCGGGACCACTTCTGCAGCAGATCGTCGGGGTTCGTCTCCCTGATCCGCATAGGCGGGACGGTCAGCACTATGCCCTTGAAGGGATCAACCCTCACGTTGCTCATGTAGATCTGTATCTTGGCGAGGGCCCTCGCCAGATACACCGCCGAGGGGCCCAGGAGGCGGGCCGCGTGCAGATCGGCGTAGGCCTCGCGCAGCCTGTTGAACCACAGCACGAATATCTGGATGAAAAACGTGGCCGCGGTCAGGAGGAACCCCGCCGCCAACATCACCAAGCCCAGGAGCAGGGCGGCCTCGTCGAGGGCCGCGAACAACAACATCTGGCCCGTGTAGAGCATGAAGCCGCCTATGGACCCCAGGGCCGACGGTATAAGGCCTAGGGCGAGGACCAGCTCCATGTCGAAATGCCGCACGTGGCCTACCTCGTGGGCCAGCACGGCGTGGAGCTCGTTCTCGTCCAGTATGTCGAGGAGCGGCCTCGTGACGGCCACGCCCCTCCCTTGCACCAGGTTGCCGAAGGCGAAGGCGTTGGGGAAGGGGTCGTCGGTGACGTAGACCCTGGGGGGCTTGACCCCCGAGGCCTCGGCTATTCTGCGCACCATGTCCCTAAGCAGCGAGAACGCCGGGTCGTCGGTCACGTCGCGCGCCCCCCTGCTTATCAACACGGGCGATATGAGCCACTGGAAGAGCCAGAATAGGGGGAGCCCCACCGCGAGAGTCCACAGCGGCAACGCCAGCACCGACATTATGACGTAGGTGACTAGAAACTCGGCGAGCACCGCGAGGACGCCCGCCGCCGCCATCTTGAGCCACAGCGACTTCACAGAAATAATAGTGCGGATAATTATTTTTGTGAGGCGGTGGACAGGCCTGGCCTCGATATCGGCCAGCTCCTTCATCATGCCCTGCCTAGGCAACGAAATCAACGTGGCGGCTCCCGCGATCTCGTACGCACTGAAGGTCCCAGCCGACTACGTGGCGTTGTTGCAGATGGCGCTTGCCCTGGCCGCGGGGTCTCTGGCCATACCCATGGGCAGGCTGGGCGACGTCCTGGGGCGCGCCTTCGTGTACAGGCTGGGCCTGGCGATAATCCTGGCGTCCTCGCTGGCGGCTTCCCTCTCGCCGGCGCCCATCGCCCTCATGGCCTTCTCCATCGCCATAGGTGTGGGCGCGGCCATGATCTTCGGCACAAACTACGCCATTCTGGCTTCCATATATCCCCAGGGGGGGCTGGGGAGGGCCATCGGCATAAACACCCTAGCCGTATATACAGGCCTCACGAGCGGGCCGTTGATAGGAGGCCTCCTGGCCTCTATCGACTGGCGCTATATATTTCTGGTGAATGCAGCGCCCGCCGCTCTGTCGCTGGCTCTCTCCGGAGACATCCCCGCAGGTAGATACCGGGAACGCGGCTACGATGCAGTTGGGGCAGCCCTCCTGGCGTCCTCGCTGTCGCTCTCCGTATGGGGCCTTACCTACGATATATACCTAACGGCGTTGGGCCTCGCCCTCTTGGCCTTATTCGCCGCGTACGAGATCAACAGGTCCAAGCCCCTAATCGAGCCCTCGATCTTCAGGAGGTTTAGGTTCACAGCCGCGTCCGTTGCCGCCATGCTGAACTACGCGGCCACCTTCGCCGTGACCTACGTATTGAGCCTCTATCTACACATGAGAGGGATCCCGCCGGCGTATGCGGGTCTGCTCCTGTTGCCCCAGCCCCTCTTGATGGCCATCTTCGCCCCGATCTCAGGCCGGATCTCAGACTACGTGGAGCCCGGCCTCGTGTCGTCGATGGGCATGGGGACGGCGGCGGTGGCGTTGGCGCTGATGGCCTCCATGACGGCCTCGACGCCGCTGTGGAGCCTCGAGCTGGAGCTCGCCCTGCTGGGCCTGGGCTTCGCCTTTTTCATCTCGCCGAACACCTACATGATAATAGGCTCGGTCGAGCCGCGGCACCACGGCGTGGCCTCGTCCGTGGTCGCCGTGGTGAGGCTGGTGGGCCAGTCGCTGAGCATGGCCATCGCCGCGTATGTGCTTGCATCCACGAGCGACCTCCTTTTGGGGATCCGCGAGTCCCTGGCCGTTCTCGCCGCCATATCTGTGGCGGCCGCCGCCCTCTCGCTGGCCAGAATACGCAAGCCAATCGTTTTAAAGAGGAGATAGGCGCCATGCGTGTTGATCCTATATGGCTTCGGCGGCGTCGGCAGGACGCTCGTCGAGGTCGTCCGGTCTAGGACCGACCTGAAGATATCGGCGGTCTTCGACAGCAGGGGCGGCGTCTTGAAGTGCGGCGGCTTCGAGAAGCCCGAGATAGAAGCTCTGTTGAGGTCGCCGAGGGGGGGCGTGTCGAGGTCGGGGGTGGGGAGCCCCGCCGCCCTAGAGGAGGCCTTCAGATGCGCCGAGGTGCTGGTCGACGTGAGCCCGCCTAACTACGCCGACGGCGAGCCCGCCGTCGCTGTGTACCGCTCCGCTCTGAAGGCCGGCCTCTCGATAGTCACGGCGAACAAGGCCCCGCTGGCCCTCCGCTTCCAGGAGTTCGAGGGGAAGCCGGTCTACTACAAGGCCACCGTGATGGCGGGCACCCCCGTGGTCGATCTGGCGCTGGGGCTCCGCGGACAGAGGCCGTTGGGCATCCGCGGGATATTGAACGGAACCACCAACTACATACTCAGCAGGGTCGACCTCGACGGCCTCAGCTTCGCCGATGCGCTGGAGGAGGCGAAGGCCAAGGGATACGTCGAGCCGGATCCGGCCATAGACCTGGAGGGCCTAGACGCGGCCGCGAAGCTCGTCATACTCGCCAACGCTCTCGGCGTGGGGCTATCCCTGGGCCAAGTACGCCGCGAGCCCCTGAGATATCTAGGGCCGCGCACCAAGTACGTGGCTGAGGCGGACCTCGAGAGGGGGACGGCCCGCGTCTCGCCGATCCAGCTGGGCCCCGACGACCCGCTGCTGTCGGCCCGCTATTCGACCAACGCGGTCGAGATAACGACGGAGGTCAACGAGGTCAGGGTGTACGGCAAGGGGGCCGGCAGGCTCGAGACCAGCCTGGCGTTGCTTAACGACGTCCTGAGGGCCGCCCGCGAGCGGAGATGCAGATAGCGGAGGTGGGGGCGGTCTACGCCAGCCTCCTATACCTCTCGCTTATGCTGTTCCTAGCGGCCGTCCTCAGATATTTCTTGAGGAGAGCGGGGATACCGGGCCTCGTGGCGGGTCTCGCGGCCGGCATGGCTCTGGCGCCCACGTCCCTAGGCGGAGTCTTGAACGGCCTGTTCGGCGCCTCCATATTCCAGCTCAACGACTACATAAGGTTCCTGGCCGACTTCGCGGTGATCCTGATAATATTCGCGGCGGGCCTGGAGGAGGGGCTGGCGCCCCTGAGGTCCGCCGGGCCTCTCGGAGTCGCCGGGGCGGCGCTGGGCGCCTTGTCGCCCTTCGCCGCGGGCTACGCGATGTTGAGCCCCTCGCTGGGCCGGGACGCCGCTTTATATATCGGCGCAAGCCTCGGAGCCACCAGCCTCGCCGCGGCCTCGGCCATATTGTTGGAGCAGGGCGTCAAGGGCAAGGGGGCCCGGTTCCTGACGGCGGCCGCCGCCATGGACGACGTGGTGACCTTCATAATACTCACAGCGGTCAATATACTCATCGCGGCGGGCCGTCTATCTGCCGCCGAGATCGCCTATACGATAGCCGTCTATTCAGGCGCCTGGGTCTTTATACTGTTCGTCTCGCTTGCGGCCGTCAAGCTCCTGGGCAGAGGCATAAGGGAGGAGTATTCATACGAGTTCTCGCTGGTCGTGATATTCGGCCTGACGGCCGCCATGGTGGTCTTGGGCTTCTCGCCGATAATAGCCGCCTTCATAGCCGGCGTCGCCGTGGCCGAGGGCCTCAGCAAGGAGAACATAAAGAGGCTGACCGACGCGTTGCTCGAGGTCTTCGGCCCCGTGTTCTTCGCCGTGGTGGGCGCGGAGAGCGATCTCTCGGGGATAGGCCTCAGTGGCCTCGTCATGGGCCTGGCCCTAACAGCGATCGCCGTCTTATTCAAGATGATCGGCATATTTCCATTCGCCTACCTCTACACACGCGACGTTAAGGCGTCCGCCGCCATCTCGCTTGGGATGGTCCCCAGGGGCGAGACGGGGCTGGCCATAGCCAGCCTAGGGCTGGAGGCGGGCGTTTTAACGAGCTGGGAGTTCACGGCGCTCGTTCTGATGGGTCTGCTGACCACCGTGATAGGCGCCATAGCGTTTTCCAGAGCGCAGAGCTGGCTTAGAGGCCGCTAATAGAGCCCCGACTTTATCGACAGCTCGGCGGCCAGCACGGCGTTGCCGGCTGCGCCTCTTATCGTGTTGTGGCCAAGGGCGACGAACGCCAGCTTCTTGGGCGCCAGCTTCCTGATGCGGCCGACGACCACCGACATGCCTCTGCCGGCCATTCTGTCTAGCCTGGGCTGAGGCCTATCCAGGGCCCTTATCGGTATCACGGGCTGGGGAGGCGCCGTGGGGAGGCCGAGCTCCTGGGGGACGCCTCTGAACTTCGCCATGAGCTCTGCCGCGGCCTCCACGTCGAAATCCCTCACAGTGTCCACGTAGACCGCCTCGGTATGTCCGTCGAGCACGGGGACGCGGGTCGTGGTCGCGTAGATCTCGATCTCTCTCCTGAAGATCTTTCTGGTCTCGTTGACTATTTTCTCCTCCTCTCCCTTTATGTAGGGGATCAAGTTGTCGATTATGGCGACCGAGGGGACCCCCGCGTAGCCGGCGCCAGTCACCGCCTGCATGGTCGCCACGTGGATCCTGGATATGCCGAACTCGTCGAGGATGGGCTTGAGCGGGAGGTCCAGGATGGTCGTGCTGCAGTTGGGCTTCTTGATCACGAAGCCGCTCCAGCCGCGCCGCGCCCTCTGCTCCTTGACCAGGGACAGGTCGTCGGGGTTCACCTCGGGTATCAGGAGAGGCACGTCGGGGTCGAGCCTCATGTTGCTGGAGTTGCTGACGACCATGTGGCCCCGCCTGGCCATCTCGGGCTCCACCCTGGCGGCAACCTCGGAGGGAAGCGCCGAGAATATCACGTCGACCTTGGGCAGCGAGTCCACGTCGAGTCTGTCTATCCTCAGCTCGGCGGCTTTCTGAGGCATGGGCGTCTCCAGCACCCAGTTTATCTCGCCGTACTTCCTCCCGGCGCTCCTCTCGGATGCGGCGACGCCCACTAGGTCGAACCAGGGATGTTCTGCCAGCAACTGCACGTATCGCTGCCCCACGAGCCCCGTGGCGCCGACTACGTAGGCCTTCAGCCTATCCATAGCAACTTCTCGAAGTAGGGCTTGACGAAGAGGTCGTGGGCCCACTTGGGCGGCATGGGGACCTGCGCGGCGAATCTGCCCACGTAGTCGCCTCCCAGCTTGACTATCTCCTCGGCGTCGAGGCCGACCACGCAGGAGCCCTCGCCGCATCTGAGCACCACTTTATACGGAGGCGGCGCGTAGAAGTTGCCTATGACGGTGCCTCTGCTCCAGTAGTTGCGCACCTCGACGTACATCCCGCCCGACACGGGCTCGAAGGTCCTCGGGTGGAAGTTCTTGGCGCCGAGCCTAGCCGCCTCGACGGCCTCCTCGACCGACATCATGGGCAATATCTTGGCCTCCGGCACCTCCTGCGGGTTTGCCGTCATGACTCCGGGCGAGTCGGTCACCAGCACCACCTGCCTGTAGCCGAGCAACTTGGCGAGGAAGGTGGCGGTGTAGTCGCTCCCGCCCCTCCCCACTGTGGTGAACCTGCCGTCCTTGGTCCTCCCTATGAAGCCGGTCACCACGGCCACGCCGTTGTGGCCATCTATATCGGCCGCAAGGCTGCGGTCTTCGAGCGGCTTGGCGCTGCCGAAATTGTCGTCGGTGACTATCGGGGCCACGAACAGCTCGCTGTCCAAGCCCATCCTCCTGAGCAGTCCGTTCATTATTGTGGCCGACAGCCGCTCCCCGAACGACATGAAGTAGTCCAGCACGTCGGGTCCCTCGGGAAGCTCCAGCGCAGCTCTCAGCTCCTTGAGCAGAGGCTCCACGCCGGATACGCCGAGTCTCTTCGCTATCTCCACATGTATATCCCTAATCGCCTCGTAGATGCTCTCGTGCCTGGTCTTGTACAGCTCTATCAACATGTCCGTCACGCCCTTCACGGCCGAGACCACCACCACCGGCGACTCGTACGACGAGATGAACTTAGCCGCATCCACGAAGTGCTGGGCGCCTCTGAGCAGAGAGCCTCCTATCTTCACTACGGCCCTCATCGGCTCAACGCAGAGATCAGCTCCTCCTGGGACGCCACCGGGACCGTCTTGACCTCGACGACGTCGGGATCCTTGAGGGCGTGGCCCGTCACCACGGCCACGGTGACGCCGGGAAGATCCAACGCGAGGGCGCCGGCTATTGAGGCCGCTCCGGCGGGCTCTGCGCCGATGCCATCGGCCCTGGCTAGAGCCAGCTGGGCCCTCAAGATCTCCGTGTCGTCGACCTCTACGAACATCCCGCCGGATTCCCTTACGGCTATAAATGCCTTGACCCAGTTGACGGGCCTCCCGATCCTTATGGCCGAGGCCACCGTGTTGGGCGAGTCGAGGAACAACGGGTTCTGCAGGCCCTCGCGCCAGGCGCGGGCCAGCGGCGCGGCGCCGGCCGCCTGGACCCCCACCATCCTGGGCAACTTGGCGCACAGCCCGAGCTCCCCGAGCTCCCTAAAGCCTTTCCATATAGCATATATATTTCCGGCGTTCCCAACGGGGACTACTATATTGTCGGGGCAGCCGAGCTCCTCATACACCTCGTAGGCAAGCGTCTTCTGGCCCTCCAGACGCCACGGGTTGAAGCTGTTGAGCGGATAGGCGTACTTGGTGCCGTAGTCCACGACCAGGCTGAGCGCCCTGTCGAAGTAGCCCTCGACGGCGAGGATCTCGGCGCCGTGCAGAGCGGCTTGCACCAGCTTCCCCCTGGCCACGTTGCCTCTAGGCAGGACCACATAGGCCTTGAGGCCGGCCCTAGCCGCGTAGGCAGCCGCCGAGGCGGCGGTGTTGCCGGTCGACGCCACCACGACCTTGCCCGCGCCCGTCTCCCTAGCCACGGTCACCCCAAGCGCCATGCCCCTATCCTTGAAGCTGCCGGTGGGGTTCGCCCCCTCGAATTTAACCCAGAGATTTCCCTTGAGCCTGGACTCGACCAACGGAGTCCTCCCCTCGCCCATAGTTACGCCGGTCTTCATGGGCAACATGGTGGCGTAGCGCCATATCCCCGAGCCCTTCGGCGCCCAGTATTTCCCCCTCACCACGAGGTCTAGGAGACCTCCGCACCTAGGGCATCTGAACAGCCTAAAGTCGGGGCCGTACTCGGCCCCGCATACGACGCACCTCAAGGCGACGTCGCTATTGTCCCCGAAGGCATATGCGACGAAACGCCGGACTATATAAACTTTGTCGCCATGACGGGCTATATTACGGCAACTATATATTTCGGCCGTCCGCATTGATTATATATAAATTAGGTTGCAAAAATAAATATATAGAAAATATTTTTAGATAAACAATAAAATAATATTCCTGTAATTAAAATGCATTTGCTATGGGGTAACTACAACAGAGCGGTCCAGCGCGGGCATGATGCGTGCAGAAGAGGGCGCGCGTCTAACCGGCGCCACAGACCCACCTGGCTAGATCGCCCAGCAACGCGAGATTGTCGCCGAGCTTCACGAAGTCGGGGAGGAACGAGGTCACGGTGCCCACCGCGGTCACGTTGCCTCTTTGCAACACCACGGCGTATCTGCCCGCGCCAAAGCCCAGGAGGTGGGCGTCGACGTAGATGCCGGCGCCGGAGCCCGATATAGCGGCCGGCGTGAAGAAGACGTAGCGGCCGCCGCCTAGCTCTGTGGAGTTGATGTATCCGGTCGACACGAACTGCCAATTGCCCGTCGGGGTATTTAAGGCGGCGCTTGCGTTGTAGAGATAGCCGTCCATCACCACCATGCCGAACTGAGTCAACAGCCCATCGAGGTATACGGGCGATGGAGGCGTGGAAGTTATGTATATGGAGTTGGCCAGCCTGGGGTCGTAGAACACGAGCAGACGGCCGCCCGAAGCCGTAAAGGACTCCAAGGCCTCCACGGAGGCTGAGGAGTACGGCGACGACGGGTCGACGATCACGACGCCTGTGGCGTTTCTGAGCAAGCTCCTGAGCCCGTCCCCCGTGGTGGCGAACGCGACGCTGCAGTTGTAGATAACCAGCCTCGACGCCAGAGATTGGACGAACTGTTCGGGGATCAGGTTGCCGTGGCTGAGGTCCACCACCACGTATTTGCCCGCGGGCTTGATTTGGGACACGTTGAACTTGGGGGCCCGAGACGACCGCGTACACGGGCTTGCCCAGACCCTTCAGGGCCCCGTAGAGGGCCTCCGTGGCGTCCAAGGTTCCGCCGGGCGAATCTATGTACAATATTATCCCGGCCACGTCGCTGGAGTTGAGCCTAAGTATGTATGGAAGCAAGGGATCGACCCAACAGCTGGTCAACGGCGCCGTGACGGGAATCACCACCTCCTGGGGAGTTGACACGGTCTGGACAGACCGTTGTTGTTGCGTGGCCACCATGACCAACACGGCCGCGACGCTGACCGCGGCCAGCACCAACGCGGCTAGCGTCGTCCTATCTCCGGCCATAGCTGATATTGAGGCCCTTTTAAATAATTAGATCAGGCGCGCCGTGGAGCCCCATCCGCCGTAGCGGCGGAGCCGCTCGACGATTGGAGAAATACCCCTGCCCTATCTACATCGGTTAACCGTGAAGCCGCGGGCGTACGCGGCTACAGAGAGTCCCTGGGCCGCCGCGCATCTGGAGACGCATCGATCGGAACGTCGCTGAGAGCTGAGGACCATAATGTTTAACAAGTCCTAGTCGCCGCCGAGAAGGAACCTGGCGTCCACGACGTAGGCTCCTTTGCCCTCCTCGAGGGCTATGACGGGGTTTAGATCGGCCTCCCTTATGGCCGGATTCTCAGACAGCAGACGGGAGAACTTGACTATCACGTCCACCACCGCGTGTAGATCTCTCGGCGGGGTGCCGCGGTAGCCCGTCAACAGCCTGTAGGCCTTCACCTCCCTCAGCATCTCCCAAGCGTCCTCCTCCTCGATCGGCACGAGCCTCATGGACACGTCCCTGTAGAGCTCCGTCAAGACGCCGCCTAGGCCGAACGCAACGACGTGGCCGAAGACGTCGTCGTAGACGGCGCCTATTATGAGCTCGATACCCTGCGGCACCATCTTCTGTATGAGGCACCCCTCTACCTCCGCATAGGGAGCCCGCGCCTTGACGGACTCCCTTATCTTGTTGCACGCCGCGACAAGCCCGCCTCTGTCGGCGATGCCGAGGACGACGCCGCCCACATCGGTCTTATGCACTATCTGCCTCGAGATGACCTTGACGGCCACGGGGTAGCCTATCTTATCGGCGAGCGAGACGGCCTCCTCCTCGTCCTTGGCTACGCCGTAGTCGGGCACCGGTATGGAGTACCGCCTCAACAGCTCGAACGCCTCGTGTTCGTGGAGCTTGGTCCTCCCCTCGGCCTTGGCCCTATCCACCACGCTCATGGTCTGACCACGCCGCGTATTTTTGCGTATTGGTAGAGAGCCCACAGGGCTCTGGCCGCCCTGTCGGGCGTCGGGTAAGTGGGTATCTCGGCGTCCTCTAGGGACTTGGTGAAGGACTGGACCATCTCGCTCCCGCCGAAGTTGACAACAACTATGGGCTTCCTGAACCTCCTGGCATCTATCAAGTATTCGGCCAGGTTTTGCGTCAAGCCCGGCACCTGCATCAAGGTGATGACCAGAGCCATGTCGAAGAATGCCGTCGGTAGCAACGCCTCCAGCACCACCTTGTAGTGCTGATCCGTGGCGGACCCCGTCACGTCCACGGGGTTCCCCAAGGCCGAGAACGGCAGCAGCTCCCCCCTCAAATCCCGCCTTATCGATTCGGGCAGTTCGGGCACCTCGAGGCCTAGAGCCTCCAGCTCGTCCACCGCCTGTATGCCCATCCCGCCGGAGTCGGTTAAGACCAAGACGCGCCCGCCCCTGGGGAGCGGCTGGGTGGCCAACGCCTTGGCCATATCGAACATATCCCTCAGATTGGCCGCCTCGATGATCCCCGCCTGCCTGAAAAGGCCCCTATACATCTCGTAGCTGCCGGCCAGCGCGGCCGTGTGGGACCTCACGGCCCTCTGGGCCGCGGCGCCCCTCCCCGCCTTGTAGGCTATTATGGGCTTCTTCTTGACGACCTCCCGCGCCGCGTCCAAGAACCTCCTGGCCTCGCCGGGATACTTGAAGCCCTCCACGTAGACCGTGATGACCTTTATCCTTTCGTCCCTCTCGAAGTATCTGAGGAGCTCCACGTCGCCTACATCGGCCTTGTTCCCGTAGTTGACCATGATGGAGAGGCCTATGTTCCTCCTGGCGGCCCAGTCCATTATGGACGCGGCCACGGCGCCGCTCTGGCTTATAAGCGCCAGGGGGCCTGCGGGCGGCCTTCCGGCGCGCTCGGCGGGCAGAAAGACCGTGTCGAAGCCGTTGAAGGCGTTGTAGACGCCGAGGCAGTTGGGGCCCAGGACCCTGACGCCGTGCATCCTGCCGAGGGCCCTCAGCTCGTCCTCGAGCTCCTTGTTGCCCGCCTCGGCGAAGCCGCTGCTGATTATCACGGCTGCCTTGACGCCCTTCTTGCCCGCCTCCTCGAGCACCTGCGGCACCACCTGGGCAGGCACGGCTATGACGACGACGTCCACGGGCTCTGGGATCTCCGATATCGATTTGTAGAACTTGAGTTGCCTCCCCTTGATCTCGACCTCATCGTATTTGGGGTTCACGAAGTAGGCGGTCCCCCTGAATCTATCGATCAGGTTTTCCAATATGACGTAGCCGACTGAGGCCTGTTTCGGCGACGCGCCGACCAACGCAACGGAGCTGGGCGAGATGAGCGGCGCGAGGTCCTCCTGGCTCGAAGACATATCGTAATCATAAATTTGGGATTAAAAAATTTTCTATAAACTATATCAAAAAAATTCGATAGATAATTTTTGTTTTAAATATATGAGTTAATACCGGAATTATTGTAATATAAATATAAATAAATAGAATATATAGAGCGCTACTACGAAAAGGCCTTCTTAGACCTCGGTGACGATCAAGGCGTACCTGCCGCCAGCGTCCCGCCTGGTGTGTACGGCCTAGACTACGGCCAATACCTGTTCCATGGGTTAAGTCATGGCCCGCTGCGGGCGATCGAAGATATTCCGTATGCCTTCCATAGGTCGGCGGCGACGGCCTGCGATCCTGAGCCCCATCGGCGCGTCTTCTGGCTATTGTCGACCCCAGACCCTCGGGGCGTCTGGGTCCGCGCTCGCGGCTGGGCGGAGCAACTCCCCGGCTCCGTTTAACGCGATCTCATTTAATATTTACCTGGAGGCGCGATCTCCATGTTTGAGATCGCCAGGGCCTACTTTAAGGACGGCGTATGTATTCCCTCCCGCGAAGGGGGCGATTACAACCTATGTGGGAGGGGGACCTCGAGGCTTCTGGTGGACGGGGACGGCTCCTCGGGCGTCGTCGGCGTCGAGGCCAAGGCCGACGTGGAGCTGGCCGAGTGGCCTCTTGACATATCTATCAAGGCCGATGCCCTGGCCTTCGTCGCATTGACAAACGCTAGGATATACGACGGGCCTCGGGGATGTAACGAGGCCTACGTGGGCAGAGGCACGCCGGAGGAGTGCGCCTCGGCCCCGTCGAACTATCCCAAGAAGCCGTCGGTCGAGCTGGACGTGGCCAAGTGGTGGATACAGCCCTGGGCGACTCCCTATTTCAGCGAGGATTTCCCGGATCTCCTGCCCTTCACTGTGTCGCTGTTGGTCTCGCTGAGGGACGGCGGGTATTTGGCGTTGCTGGCCGCTTCGTCGGGAGACCTCAGCGGCTACCTCTGGAGCGGCTGGACCGCCAGGGCCTATATGGGCGTCGAGTCCAGACAGGTGGGGCGCTCGTGGATATTGGCCTACGGCCTCTCCGGCGATCCCTACGAGGCCCTGAGGAGGGCCTGGGGAGCGCTCGCGGCGCGCGCCAACCTCAGGCTGAGGCGCGGGAAGCGCAGGCCCGAGTTCCTCGACCATCTGGGATGGTGCAGCTGGAACGCGTTTCTGATAGATGTGTCGAGCCTCGGCCTGTTGGACGTGGTGAGGGGCCTGAGGGAGAGGGGCGTGCCCGTGGCCTGGGCCTTGATAGACGACGGGTGGCAGAGGGAGAGGTGGGTCGAGCAGCCCTGTTGTCTCAACAGGGTGTTGACCTCGTTGAAGCCCGACGAGGGCAAGTTCCCAGGGGGCTTCGACGGGACGGTGAGGGGCTTGAGGGCGCTCGGCGTCAACTGGGTCGGCCTCTGGCACACGTTGAACGTCCACTGGGGCGGCTTCGACGACGGCGTGGAGGGCGAGCTGGGCGTCTCGGGGATCCCCTACGCGGCCGCCAAGGCGCCGCCGCCGAAATACCCCGAGGCCCTGTTCCTCTACAAGAGGCTTTACGCCGGCCTTAAGGGTTTCGATTTCGTCAAGGTCGATAACCAATGCTCCGCGAGGCTGATGGCGCGCTACGCGGGCGAGAAGGTCGGCAGAGCGGCGGCGTCGCTGCAGACGGCCCTTCAGCTGGCCGCGGAGCAGTCGGGGCTCTCGATAATGAACTGCATGTCGATGAATCCCGAGAACTACAGCAACTACTTCTCCAGCAACGTCATGAGGACCTCCGACGACTATGTGCCCTATTGGCGCGACGGGGCGCGGCTCCACGCCATATCCAACGCGTACGGCTCCCTATTCTTCTCGGAGGCGGTCTGGCCGGACTTCGACATGTTCTCGAGCTACGACCCCTACGCCAAGCTGCACCTGGTGCTTAGAGTCTTCAGCGGAGGCCCCGTGTATATAGCCGACAGAGATCCCGGCAGGACGAACGTCGACCTCTTGAAGATGGCCGTGTTGCCCAGCGGAGAGGTGGTGAGGGTGGATTTCCCGGCCCTCCCCACGCGCGACGTGCTTTTCGAGAACCCCTATAAGGGCCGCCGCCTCCTGAAGCTGGCCTCCACGGTAAGGGGGAGGGCGGCTGTGGCCGTGTGTAACGTATCCGATCGCAGATCTGCCGACGTGGTGAGGCCGGGGTCGTTGCCGTTCGACGCAGTCGCCGAGGTCTTTTACAAGGTCTTCGCCCGCGAGGGCGGCTCCACGCCTGGCGGCGGGGTGCCGATAGAGCTGGAGCCTCTCGACTGCGAGGTCGTCATACTGTCGCGGCCGGGCCTCATAGGCCTCGCCGAGTATATACTGCCCCCGTACCCGATCGTCGATGGGAGGCCTACAGCGCCGGGCACGCCAGTTGAGATCAGATGACTCTGTCCGTCGAGGCGCCGACGCGGACCCTCTCCACGGGCTCCCCGAGCCTTATCACCTCGTTTATGTGTCTGGGCGATGTCAGAACAAGCCCGCCGTCTACCGTCCCAGCCTGCCTTCCGGAAAAGGGGATGTCGATGAGGGGCGTCGGGTCGTTGACCCTCAGCCTGAGGACCTCTCCGTCGGATTGGGCAAGAACCTTCATTAAAAGGGGGATTTTCCGCGGGTAAAAAGATTACACTTGCTCGACAGTCGCTACCGCCTCGTCCTCGCCGGATTTTCTCAGCAACTTATTCACCGCGAGCGCCAGGCCGGCGGCCGAGACGCCTCCAGCGGCGGCCGCGGTGTCGGTCACAGTTATGGGCACCCCGTTGATGATGGCCACTATTGGCGTCTTGACGACCACCGTCACGGTCTGGCTTGGGCCTGACACGGTCAAGTTGCTGGTTACGTGCACTCTACCGCCCACGTTGACGGCCAGCGTGTACGCCCCCTCGAGTACGCCGTTAAACGCCACGGAGCCGCTGCTGTCGGTCGCGCCGCTGGCGGGGAAGCCGTTTATCGACACCTGCGCATTGGGTATGGGCTGGTTCAACACGCCCACCACGACCACCTTCACGTTGTATATGCCCAACTGCACCACGTGCTGGCTGAAGTCCAGCGACTGCACCAGGACGTTGGCCGCCGGGACTCCCTTGTAGGTTATCTGCACCGAGACGGGCTCGGGCTGGTACACGTAGACGCTCACCACGCCGCCAGAGACCGCCACGTTGTACTGGCCGGCCGAGGCGGCTATGTCGCCGACGGTTCCGCCGAACTTGTTGGCCACGGTTATCGTCAACGGGCTCCAGTTCACGAGGAACGTGTAGACGCCGGCCTCGGCGGTGTTGCCCTCCTGCACCACTATGTAGGCCTCATGGCCGTCGGGGCTTATGGAGGCCATCCTGACGCCGCCGCCCCACACCAGCTGCACGTCGGTGGCGTTGGTTATTATGGCGCTGCCCGGCGTCTTTATCGACACTATCTTGGCGAGGGCGGGCAGTTGGAGCACCACTGCGGTCCACACGCCGTCGGCCACGTCGGCCTGCGTGACGTTGACCAAGGCGCGGTCGGGTAGCCAGGTGACTTGCGCCGGCCTGTACACTATGGGTATGTATATTACGTTGACCGGGGAGCTCATCGTCGACGTGACCGTGAAGCTGTCGCCGTACACTATCGCTATCCTGTAGGTCAGCTGGGCCTGCCACAGCGGCGGTATCAGGTAGCTCACCGACCTTATTATGAAGCTCAACGTGTTGTTGTTCACTATGTCGACCAGCCCGCCGGATATGGCTATCTGGCCGCCCGACTGCTGGCCGACCAGGTTCACGTTGCCGGTGTAGGCGAACACCACGTAGCCGAGCAGTTGCCAGCCCTGGGGCACCCCTATCTGGGATCCGCTGACGGTCAGCTGCGAGTTGGGGCCGACTGTGGCGGCCTGCTGAGCCAAGCTCTTCACCAGCAGGGCGGCAGGCAGCGAGGGGCCGCTGGTTATCACCACCTTGTAGGTGCCGGGCTGCGTCAGCTCGACCACCTTCGGCTCCACGCGGTAGGCCGATGCCGGCGATCCGTCGGGTAGCTCCACGGAGCTTATGACGTACGGCGCGCCGGGATCTAGCCTAACCGTGGCGCTCTCCCCGAAGCCCTGGGGCATATTCGCGTTGGGCAACGATATCGTCAAGACGGTTCCGTTGGCCAGCTGGACGTACTGGTCGTAGGTGAACTGGTAGGTCACCTGTAGCTGGACCTGCACGTTGGCGTTGGCCGTGTTTATCAGCATGACCTTGCTGGCGTCGGGGCCGATGTATACCGCCTGGAGGAAGCCCTCCGAGTTGTAGGACTTGCTGAAGAAGCCGTTGGCCGCCACCTGTATCGAGGGGTAGACGCCTTGGAATTGGACCACCATGCCGCTGTAGGCGAAGCCGGAGCCGGGGGTCACAGCGGGCGGCGATATGGTGTAGGTGCCGCCGGGGCCTAGCTGCACGGTCAGCGTGACGGTCTTGTAGGCCAGGTATTGTATCTGTGCGTTGTAGGGGAAGACCACGTTTATCGGGCCGGCTAGCGCGAGCGCGGCCAGCCCTATTAGCGCTATGGGCAGGAATTTCAGGCGCATGCGTCTCCGACGCCGTCATTTAATAAGACCTATGTACACCTTTAATCAATAGGATCTGTATATCAGGCAAATATTACTATCTCCGAAAGATACCTTTATTTAATGCCGCCCGGCCGACCTGCGCCTACCTGCTGGGCCCTTCCCCGCGGAGGTAGCTGTCGCCGCCCCGCTCCCAGTCGTCGCGCCTAGGCGAGAACACGTCGACGACCACCAAGTCCGTGAGCGCCCTGACCTCATGCGGAGCCCCAGGCGGTATGTGCACAACCTTGCCCGCCGACACCTCCCGCGCAACGCCGCCGACAACGAACAGCGCCCTGCCCTCGAGGACCAAGCTGATCTGCTCGTTCTCGTGGCTGTGGGCCGGCACCGTGCAGCCTGCCTTGATCCTAAACTGCGCGAGGGTGAGGTTCTTCCCAGACACGTAGCGCCTCTCGAGACATTCGTTGAGCCTCTCGAAAGTCCAGCCCATAATTATACGGACACCCTATTTAAAGTGAAACTGGCCGTAGAGAGGCGTCCCTCTGTTGCGGAGGGCCGTGGGGGCTTGCTGACGGCCAGCCTTCAGCCGTCTCTACGGCCTCGTACGGCTCGGCGTAGCTGGCGAGGCGGCCTAGGCGCCTGCAGGCGGGCACGGCTTGCTACCGGCGGCCCCCGGTTCGTGCCTGCAGAGGGGGCTTGCCTCCACCGCCTACCTCACTGGGGGCATTTACTCCACGCCGGAGGGAGATGGGACAGACGCGGGGATGCCGAAAGGAGGGGGTGGTGGACAGAAAAGCGACTAGGAGGGATTTATGCGGCGTCTCTCGAGGATAAACCCCGGATATACGGGATTCTCCCTATCTCTCAGCCCTGCGAATACCGACGTTTGCGGCTAGAGCGAGGCCAGCTTCGCCAGGTATTCGAGATTTGCGACCACCTCCTTTTCCAGCTCCCCTATCTCGGCGTCGGTCAGATGCGCAAACCTGCCCTGGAATTTAAGGAACTCCCTAAGGGGCTTCCTGCGCTTGGGGTCGGCCACCATGTTCGAGGTCGGCGGGTTCAGCCTTATCTTCCCGTGGTCGTATTCATAAAGCGGGAAGTAGCCGGTCTCCACGGCCAGCCTGGCGGCCTCCACGGTCCGCTCCTCGGGGAAGCGCCAGCCGGGCGGACAAGGCGCCATTATATGTAGAAACGTCGGCCCCTCCTCGGTGTACTCCAGCGCCGTCTTTATCTTGTTGGACATATCGATTATGTTGGAGATCGAGGCCGTGGCGGCGTAGGGCACTCTGTGGGCCATCACGATGCCCATTATGTCCTTCTTCGCCTGTATCTTGCCCCTTATGGCCCTCCCCACAGGCGTCGTGGTGGTCCAGGCGTAGCGCGGCGTCCCGCCGCTCCTCTGTATGCCGGTGTTCATATAGGCCTCGTTGTCGTAGAGTATGTAGAGGACGTGGTGTCCCCTCTCGAGCATGCCGCTGAGGGACTGCAGGCCGATGTCGTAGGTGCCGCCGTCGCCCGCTATCACTATGACGTTGGTCTTGCCCGACCGCCACAGCCCCTTCTTAGACGTGACCCTTATGGCCGAGTCGACGCCCGATGCCGCCGCGGCGGCGTTCTCGAACGCTACGTGGAGGTAGGGCACCATCCAAGCGGTCTCGGGGTACTGCGTCGTCGTGACCTCCATGCAGCCCGTGGCGTTGACCACTACGGTGTTGGGCCCGGCGGTCTTGGTGATCCACCTCATGGCTATGGCGGGCCCGCAGCCGGCGCAGGCGCGGTGGCCTGAGGCGAAGAGCTCCTCGACCGGCAGATCCCAGATCGCCTTGTAGACGACCTTCATAGCCTCAGCCCCATGTATACTACTTTATTCCTTTCGCCGTCCTTCAACATCTCGAATACCTTCACGAAGTCCTCGACGTACATGGACCTCTGCCCTATGCCGTGTATCACCGAGAGGCCCGGCACGTCCATGCCGCCCATATAGAGCGCGGTTGCCACATCGATGAAGGCGGGCCCTCCTCCCGGAGAGCCGAAGGCGATCGCCCTATCGATTACGGCGAACGCCTTGACTCCGGCCAGCTGCTTCAGCAGACGGTCGGCGGGGAAGGGCCTCCATACTCGTAGCCTTATGGCGCCAGCCCTTATGCCCCTCTCCCTGGCCACGTCTACAGCCTCGCGGGCGTTGCCGAAGGCAGCTCCGCCGTACGCTATCACGGCGTAGTCTGCGTCCTCCATCCTGTAGGTCTGGATTATTCCATAACTCCTGCCGAAGGCCTTTCCATACTCGGCGTCCACCTCCTCGATCGTTTTGAGCGAGCTGGCAAGCGCCTCCTGGACCTGGTATTTGATCTCGTAGTACCAGTCGGGCATGGCGAAGGCGCCCATGGTTATCGGCTTCTCGGGCCTCAGGACGTTGGGCCTCTCCCTTCTGGGGAGGAAGCGCTTAACCGCCTCCTCGTCGTTGAGCTCCACCGGCTCGGTCGTGTGGGACATCAGGAAGCCGTCGTAGGACACCATGACGGGCAACAGCGTCGTCTCGGCGACCTTATAGGCCTGTATCACCGTGTCGTAGACCTCCTGCGCCGATGACGCTATATAGGTTATCCACCCCGTATCCCTCGTGTTCATCACGTCGCTGTAGTCGCCGTGTATGCTTATGGGGGCAGAGATGGCGCGGGCCGGCACGGCCATCACTACGGGCAGGCGGAGGCCCGACGCTATGTGGAGGACCTCGTGCATCAGCTCGAGGCCTTGGCTGCTGGTTGCGGTGAAGACCCTGGCCCCCGCCGCGGCGGCGCCCACCACGGCCGACATGGCCGAGTGCTCCGACTCCACGTGTATCAAATCGGCGTTGAGCTCGCCGTCGTCGACGAACTCGGCTATCTTCTCCACGATGGTCGTCTGCGGCGTGATGGGGTAGACCGCCACCACATCCACATCGGCGGCCTTGACGGCGTAGGCTACCGCGTAGTTGCTGGTGAGCGCCAGCGCGGCCTTGGCCTTCTGAATGGCGGCAGCGGCGGTCATGCCTCCGGCACCATCTCGATTGCCTTGGTGGGGCATTCGTG
The DNA here is from genome assembly GCF_002077075.2 of Thermoproteus sp. CP80. Lineage (GTDB taxonomy): Archaea > Thermoproteota > Thermoprotei > Thermoproteales > Thermoproteaceae > Thermoproteus. Next base: position 22,215 of record NZ_LCWM02000012.1, read on the forward strand.
GGCGCATATGCCGCATCCCTTGCAATAGTTATAGTCTATTTCGTATTTATATTGATATTTACGTCCTTTTACTACGAATTCTCCCTTGGTTTCCTTTATAGTACCCTCGGGGCAGTACATCCAGCATATTCTGCAGCGGATGCATCTATCGTCGTGGATTATGGGCTTTAGACTGCGCCAGCCGCCTGTGAGGTTTCTGCGCGACGAGCCCGGCTCGGTTATTATGCCTCCTATGGGTATCTCGTGCACCTTGGGGAGGCTCATAGCTCCTTGGTCTGATCAAACGCTACCTTGACCAACTGCGCGTTTAGTTCGTATATCTTCCCCGAGAAGTACTTGTTCAGGGCGGCGAGGGCCGTCTCGAGGCCGACCACGCCGGTTGCCTTGACCACGGCGCCTATCATGGCCGTGTTCACTATGGCCTTTCCCAGCAACTTCAAGGCGAGGGACGTGGCGTCGACGTAGTAGGTCTTGACAGGCGCCTTATAGGCCCCGTTCACGACCAAGATGCCGTTCCCCTTGATACCCTCCAGGGGGTTCTCCGAGACGAACAGCGACTGGTCGCCGACTACCACCACGTCGGGCTCCACGACCGGCTCGCGTTTGTAGATGGGCCTATCGTCGATGCGTAGATACGCCTTGACGGGAGCTCCGCGCCTCTCGGGGCCGAACTCGGGGAAAGCTTGAGCGTATTTGCCCTCCATAATCGCGGCGGTCGCCAGGACCTGCGAGGCGGTGACCATTCCCTGGCCGCCGCGTCCGTGGAACCTTATCTCTATCACGACATGACGATATCACCGTAATAAATATTTAACTATCCTTTACGAATACGGATTTAAACGTCTAAACTATTGCCAATTGACGGAACAGCGCCTAAAAGCCCACCTCCAACGCGTGGCCGGGCTCCAGCTGGACCTCCTGGGCCAGTCGGGCCTCGTAGTAGCCGTCCGCCTCGGCCACCTCGAACGACAGAGGCTTGCCGTCCAATTTGATGGAGACGGGCCTATTGGGCAGCCTCAACGAGGCGATCTTCAAGGCGCCGTGCGCCAGCTCCAGCCTCGCGCCGTCGCTGGACCAGTCCAGAACTCCCCAACTGCCGCCAACTGCGAGGACCCATTTAAGCGGAACCACCGCAGGCCTCAACGTCAGCCTCCTGGCGAATCCGTCGTACTTAAGCCCCCACGCCCCCATCACGACCATCCACGCTGAGAGCGGACGCATGTAGTGGGCTCCCCACTCCACGTGGTTCCAGTAATGACCTCCCCGCCCGTAGCGCTCGTGCAAGGCCTTAAGCACGGCAATTCCCTCCTCGACGAGTCCCTCGTAGAGCATGTGGCCCGCCACGGCGAACTCCACGCCGCTCCACGGGGTATCCATATGCCACGTCGGCAGGTAGGGACCCCGCGTGAAGTTCTCGTAGAGCGTCGGACCGACGAAGGAGGGCCTACGGCCGCTCGGGTAGATCCCGTTTATGAGCCCCTCGTCGGGGGCCAGGTTACGCCTGGCCACAGCCCTCAGCGCCGAGGCCACCCTCTGCCTATCCACCAAATAGCCCAAGTCGGCCACGTGGGCCAACAGCTGTCCGAACACCTGCGCGGCCATGGACGCCCTATCCCTCTCGCCAGTGACCGGGTCCCACCAGAGGTCGAAATATTCGCCGTTCCACAGCTTCTCCAGACCCTCGCCAGCCCTCCGCAGCAAGTCCACGTACTTGCCGGGGTCTCTGCCCACCGTCCTCGCGCCCTCCGCCATGGCCTTGAGGGCGGCGGCCCAGAGGAATAGGACGTACGACGAGACGCCGTAGAAGGCCCAGGTGTCGAAGGTCTGGAACCCCATGAGGACAGCCCTCTGGCTCAACAGCTGAAGCGCCGCTGACATGACTTGCGAGGAGGACTCCTTGAAGAGCGCCTGCACCGCTCTCATCCACTCGATCCCGGCGGGGGTTGTATGGTAAGGCAGCCCCTCCACGCTCTGCGCCTTCACGGTGCTCTCCACCGCGCCGTTCAAGACGTCCCACAGATTCCTCAAAAGCTCGACGTTGCCGGTCCACTTAGCGGTTGCGTACGCCATCAAGATGTAGTCGGGCATGAGGTCTAACATGTGGTAGCCGTCGACGCCCTTGATGGATTTATCGAAGAAATGGGCTATGCGGCCTGCCGGATCCTTCCCGGTCCTCTCCACGATCCTCGAGACGGTCTCGACCAGCCTCTGCCGGTCGAGCGCCAGATAGGGTTCCCTCTCAAGCGTTTTCTCGAACTCGCGCCTATTCTCGGGGATAGACAAGGCGTAGATGACCCAGTCGGGGGTCCCCCGCCTCAAGGCGAAGGCCGAGTGTTGGACGAGGTACTTGGCGGCCAGCTCGGGGAAGAGCGAGATCAACGCCGGCATTGCGTACGCCATCACGTCCATCGTATTGAAGGCGTTGTGCTCGGGACCTCCGTAGTATTTATCGCCTAGGCCCTCCCATAGGGCGAATCTGCCGTCCTTGGTGAGCCAGCTTATCTTGACCAAGGTGCTCAGCTGGGAGGCCACCAAGTCGGCCACCCACCCGTCGATTCCCTTGGCCTCGTACAGGGCGTCGTGGAACTCCTTGGTCTTCCCGTAAAGGCGCTCTAAGTTGTCGAGCACGTACTGAGCCGCCGAGTCCGCATCTGCGAAGAAGTTCTCGTAGTAGTGGCCGAGCCTCTCGCCGAATTGGTCCACGTGGTTGGGGAAGAACCAGGCCAACACGAAGACGACGTCTCTCTCCTCCGAGGGCGCCAGCTTGAGAGGCGTCGTGAGGACGGCCCAGAGGCCGTCACCCGAACGCGCAGGAGGCCCCTTGACCTTGCCCTCCCTCCTGAAGTCTATCCAGGCTTGCAACATCTCGAGGGCGTTGTCGTATCGCTGGAATCCGTAGTCCTCGTATCCCGGCGCCCTCAATACGGCTGCATATACCTCCCCGGCCTTGGCGGCCAGGGCCATGGAGCCGTCGCGAAGCGGGCTGTCGCCGGGCTCGCCGCCGTCCCGTAAGACCACCGCGTTCCCCCTAGCCCTGGCCACCGCCCTGCCGAAGGGAGACCTCAACATAGCCCATAGCGACACGTCCAACGGCTTGGCGCCGCGGTTCCTGACCTTGACGGCGACGATCAAGACGGGCAGGGCCGAGTCCTTAAGGTCGCCTGGGATAAACGGCGAGAGGAACACGGCCTCGACCTCCACCGGCAGATCGTCGACGTATTTGAGCAAGGCCAGCGGCGGCTCTCCGCGGTATTCTATCTCCTTGACCGGCTTAAGCCAGGGGGCCCTATAGGGATCGCCGCCCAGCATGTAGCCGGCGGACTGAAGTTGCCTCACGAACACTTTCTCTCCGTCGTCGACCCTCACGGCGAGGAGGAAGCTCCTCTCGTTCAGGGGGTAGCGATTTCTGTGGGCATCCACCGTGGTCCACGGACCGTTGTTGAAGATGAGCCAGTCGTGGAGGAGCCCATCCGCCCTTATTTCCACAGACCCAGCGCCTATTCCGCCCAAGGCGACGCCAGATGCAACGCTGTTCGAGTATACATACCTCATAAACTTGTGTTTTCAAGTGACTTTAAAGTATTTATCTCATTAAATTGATGGTGGACTGCTATAATATGGTTATACCTAGGATCTTGTCCAGTGCTTCCTTATAGCGACGCCACCACTCCAAATAGGTCTCGTAGGCATCGAACTTCCAATCCTTCGCCCCCAGCTCCCTGGCCATTGTCGACACCACGTCCATAGCCCTTCTGCTCTCCCAAGGCCTGGGATCTGCGCCTGCCCTGATCGAATATTCGGCGAATCTCCTATAGAGGCCTTTGTCCATATTGACGCCGACCAGCTTGAAGAGGTCCTCCAATACGGGCTCCGCCCAGCCTCTGTGGAATCTGCACATGCCTGCGTCCTCCACCAACGACTCCATCACGGCGCGGTCGTACGCGGTCTTGGCGAACTCCTCGGGAGGCATGAAGGTGGGGTTGTAGTTGGTCCAGTACTTGCCCTGTACATACATGGGAGCCACCATGCCGGGCGCCCAGTAGAAGTTGGGGGTCATGTAGCCCTCGTCCCCATACGCGACGTAGACGGCCAGGTCTCTGAACCTGACGCCGACCTTGGCCACTCTGTCTGCGTATTTCGCCTCTAGGGCCTTCGCCGCCTTCCTAATGCCCAGCCTCGCGACCTCCTCGACTACCTCGCTGCCGCCCTCGACGAACGTCCTCAGGAGCTCGCCGGCCAGTCTGGCGTTCTTCTTGGAGTCGATCTCCGGCTTGAATCTGTACGGGTTGAAAACAGGCGCGTCCTCTATCCCCACCTCCTCGGACCTCAAGAGCCCGTGTTCGACGGCGTCGAAGAGCCAGGCGGTTACGTGTCCCATCTCTATGGCGTCTAGGCCGTAGGCGTCGATCTCGTCGACTAGCTTAACCGAATCCTCAAAGGTGTAGACCCCTATGAAGGGGCCCATGGCGTGGAACGGCTCGTAGTCGACCTTCTTCCCCTGCCAGACCTTCTTGCACGTGACGGGGCAAGGCTCGCCGCAGTTGTACCAGCTCCGGGCCTTCTCGAAGACCAGCTCGTTGAACGGCTTCCAGAACAGCCTGAGGACCGCGTCGGCGTGTCTAATCCTCTCGTCTCTATCCATATATATCGATTTATATCCGAACAGCGGGACGAGGTCTCTGTAGTGGACGTAGTTGACGCCGAAGGTGCCGCCGGTGCCGAGGCCCGGGTCGTAGCGGTACTTCACGGTCTTCTCCTGCAACGCCTCTAGGTAGCCCTTCTTGAGCTTCACCTTGACCACCTCGTCTATCCTGTGTATGTCGGCGACGGCTTGATGCCGCGCCTTAGCCTTGCCGCCGGCTATCAGGGCCGCCAGGTTGTGGCCTTGCGCGGCCGCCGTGCCAGGCCCTCCCCTTGCGGCGAAATCCTCGGCGCCTTTGGAGAGCTCGCCCTTAGGGGTTAGGTCCATCGAGGCAAGGGCGCCGTTGTAGGTCCGCCACGCGGCGGGCCCCACGACGACGGCCCGGGCGCTGTTGCTCTGGAAGAAATCCCTATAGGACTCGTAGAGGTATTTAGTGAAGGCGTAGACGCCGCGTAGCCCCTGGTACTCGTAGACCAACTTCACCGGCTCTACCCTGACGCCCTCCTGGGAGGCCAGCAACGCCACCGGCTCGGGCGCCCTGCCGGTGATCACGTAGGCGTCTATGCCGGCCCCCATCATCTTGTAGGCGGCTCCACCCAGCGCGCTCGAATGGAGCCCTCCGGTCATGGGGCTCCTGAACACAGCCACCATCCTGTGGACGCCCATGAGGCGGCCTCCGACGAATCTGCCCATGCCTATCACCAGCGGCGATTCGGGCGACAGCGGGTCGCGCCGCCAGCTCTCCGCCTCCTCGTGCACCTTGAGGCCGAGGCTGACGGGGCCCTGCGCGTCGACCTCCCTGACCTCCACGGAGGCCCTGCTCAGGTCGACAAAGGCGACTCGCACGAGTGTACGGTCATTATTCCTCTTATCCTTTTTGGTCAACTCAATAATAATGATAAAACTTATTATGGCGAGTTATTGGGGTTCCTATGGAGGTCAAGAACGTCATGAGCGACCGCGTCGTCTACTGCACCACGCGCGACACGATAAGGTGCGCAGTATCCAAGATGTACGCGTACAACATAGGCTCTGTCCTCGTGGTCGACGACGTGGGCAACCCCGTGGGGATATTCACCGAGAGGGATCTCGTCAAGGCTGTCGCCGAGGGGATAAGCCTCGACACCCCCTTGGAGAAGCTGGCGCCTAAGGAGTTGATAAAGGCTTATCCCAACGAGTCGGTGTTCATGGCGGCGCAGAAGATGATAGAGCACAACATACGGCACATCCCCGTGGTGGAGGGCAATAGGGTGGTCGGCATATTGAGCATAAGGGACGCTCTGAGGAGCTTGATGGCGCTGGAGGGGGCCTACCCCTAGCCTCCCGCCTGTTCGTATTTAAGGCGGCGGTTTTTTACGGCCGTGAAGGAGCTCCTGGCGCGTAAGGCGGTCGAGTTCGTGAGGGACGGGCTGGTCGTCGGCCTTGGGTCGGGCTCCACGGCCAAGGCCTTCATAGAGGAGCTCGCCAGAGCGGTCGCCGAGAGGGGCATGAGGGTCACCCTCGTCGCCACCAGCGTCGACAGCGAGCTGAAGGCGCTGGAGGCGGGGCTCGGCCCCTATCTGGCGCAGCCCTGGGCCGTCGACCGCATAGATCTGGCTGTGGACGGAGCCGACGAGATATCGAGGGATAGGATGTTCCTGAAGGGGGGAGGCGGCGCGATGGTCCGCGAGAAGGTGGTGGACTACAGGGCGGCTACGTTGGTAATAATCGCCGAGGCGCACAAGCTCGTCGATAAGCTGCCCGGCAACCGCCCTATCCCGATAGAGGTCCTTCCGGCGGCCTGGAGGCTCGTCGCCAGAGACGTTGAGAGGAGATGGGGCGGGAGGACCGAGCTGAGGACCTGCGGATCCGGCGGCAAGCTGGGGCCCTTGATCACCGACAACGGCAACTTCATCCTCGACTGGAGCCCCCCCGGTCCCGCGTACCCAGAGCTCGAGGACGAGCTGAAGGCCATCCCGGGCGTGGTGGACACGGGCATCTTCGCCAAGAGGAGGGACGCCGTGATACTGCTCGCCGACGAGAAGGGCGTCTTCACGCTCTGACCTCCGCCCTCGAGGAGCGTGACCACCCCTCGCCGGCCTTGCGGCACATGGTTGAGAGCCGGGGCGAGGCCCCAGTCCGCGTATAGCCGCGGCTCCGCGCCTGACCGCAGGTCCGGGCGAGCCGGCGTCCGCCCACGCGCGGGGCTTCGTCAGAGGAAGACCACCTCGGCTCTGGCCATCAGGATGTTGTCCTCGTCCTCGAACACCTTGACTACGGCCTCGTCGCCGGGCTTCAGCGGCTTCTCCGAGATGACGGTCACGGCGCGATCGATCAGGGGGTCGTCCGCGAGCCTGTTGGACACGGCTAGATATTCGTTCCTGAAGACGCCGCGCCCCACTATCCTCACCTTGATCCTCTGCCCAGCCTTGATCGGCTTCGGCAGCTCCGCCCTCCTCTCTACGCCGAACGGGTTCTCCCCGCGCCAGTCCAGCTTCATGCCCAGCTGGGCCTCCCAGGCCCTTATTCTGCTCCAGAAGGCGCCCCAGTCGACCGCCTTGACGCCTCTGGGGTTTCTGCCCCTTCTATGGGGTATATATTTCTGTATGAGCACGGGGGGCCACCTCTTGCCCAGGCCGGCGGCTTTCGCCCACCTCGCTATTTTCGGCATCTGGTCGTCGTTCACGCCGGGTAGCCACACAGGCGAGACCACGACGTCTATGGAGGTGTTGCGGACCGCGTATTCGGCCAGCGCCATGGCCCTCCGGGGGTCGTAGTAGCCGGCGTTGGCGAGCCTCGCCGCCAGCGGGGGATCCACAGCGTCTAGGCTGAGGTTTATTCTGTCCAAGCCGGCTTCGGCCAGCTCCTCCACACTCCTCTCGGTCAGGGTGAACATGCGGCTCTGCATCGACGCCACCGACACCCCCCTGATCGACTTCACGTCTTGGACTAAGTCGACCAGGTCGCTGTAGACGGCGGGCTCGCCCATGCCGTCTATATGGACCTCGACGCCGTCGCCCTTATACCTCACGACCGCCTTGAGCGCGTCCACCAAGGCGTCCTTCTTGACCGTGAAGTCGGCCCATCTACGGCCCTCCAGAGGGCCCGCCGCCACGGAACAAAACACGCAGTTGAGCGGGCAGAGGCTCGTGGGCCTCACCTCGACCACGTTGGTGCCCTGATCCACGATGCCGTAATACCGAGTCCCCACCTGCGGAACCCCGTCGAGGAAGTAGATCTCCCTACGTCGCTCCACGGCTCCGCGCGGCTACTGGCGACTTGTCTCCTCGAGCCACCTCGCGATGGCGTCTGCGAGTTCAGCGTAGCGGCCTCTACCGCCGATCCTCTCGACCTCGGTGCTGATGCCTGCAAGCCTCAGGAAGCGCGCCGCAAGCTCCGCGCGGCCGCGGTCGGTTGACACGAATTGAGGCACGATCGCGTTCCGCAGATATACATCGTACTTCACCTTGATGTCGCCCTCCGAGATGATCAGATCGGCGGCGACGTGGCTGCCTCGGGTCTGCCTCAGACCCTCCCAGCTGATGTTGAGAGCCGCCCTGGCCTCCAGCTCCACGGCTTCAGCCAGCCTGTGGTTGATAAGCCTATCGTCTCCCTTCAGCAGAGGAGGTCCGTAAAGGAAGCAGAGACGGGCAAGTCCGACTGCGTTGTAGCTGGTAAGGCGCGGCCGCGAGAAGGAAAGGCGCCTAATGCCCGCGGCGCCTCACTGCGTCGGCTCCGCCGGTCCTCGGCGCCGTTAGTCCCGGCTATTTCACTATGCTCACCGGTATGTAGACATATATAGCGGTCGAGTTGTCGTCGATCGAGAGAGAGGCGCGTATATGCGGCGCCACCGTCTCGTTGAGGTAGTAGCCGAGGCACCTCATCCTCTGTCTCTCCGTCAACGTCAGAGAGCCGCCTAGGGTTCCGACGTAGTTGCCGCCTTGCTTGTATAAGACGCCCTCTAGATACCCCTCCAGCGAGAACCCCGGCGGCACGTAGGCGGCGAGCTCCTGCTCCACGTCGTCTAGGGTCCCCCCTACGGTAGCCGTGGAGATGGACCGGGCGGCGCTCAGCATCGATATGGGCCTGACCCAATCTATCCTCCCCTCGAGGGTGCGGTTGAGGTAGGTGACGGCGTATTCGAAGACCTCGCCGGCCAGATGCGCCCCGCCCTTGAGGCTCCGCAGAGGCGGGCGGCGGCTCAGCTCCTTCAGGGTGGAGTTGAACGTAGCTACAGCCGAGAGGTATATGGCGGGGTTCCACTCGCGTACGGCCATAGCCGCGTCGAACTCCACCAGACAGACCGTGGCGTTGGGGAGCTGGCTTTTGAGCTCCCCCCAAGCGTCCAGCGCGACCTTAGCGGGGAGGTAGGCCTGTAGGGTCTTCCCGTAGAGGTAGTAGAGGTAGTAGAGCGTCACGAAGGCTGTCAGCAGTATCGCAAAGATGGCCGTGGCCGCCACCGAGTACACGCCATACAAGCGCGTTTATAGCCGGCTTAGCTGTCTCAAGGCGATCGGAAGTACGCCCAGCCTCTGAACCTCAACTCCTTCCCCCTGTAGTATACTTTCCCCTCGCCCTCGACGACTCTGGCGAAAGCCACATAGCCGTCGGGCACACAGCGGGGATCCACAGCGAATATGGGGAGGAACTCCTCGCCTGCGTTCAGCACCACCTCCTCGGGATCCACGCCGAGGCTCAACGCCTCGGAGACGACCTCCTCGGGGGCTGGCAGCCTCTCCAGAACTATGTCCACCCCCCTGGCCATGGTCCACAGGACGTCCGCTATGCCGTCGGAAGAGTCCATGGACGCGGAGACGCAGTCAGGCGGCGGGGGCTTGGGCCAATCCAACGTGGGCCTCTTCAGCCACGAGATGCCCTTAGCGACAGCCGGGGATCTCCCGGCCTCCTTAAACGCTAGGAAGGCCAGGCCGGTATAGCCGAAGAGAGGAGGCGCGATCAGCACGTGCCCTGGCCTCGGCCTCCTGCCTATCCTCGCGGGAGCCGCGCCTATGGCCACTACGTCCACCACGGCCTCCCGTCCCTGGTTGAGATCGCCTCCGAGGTACCTCACGCCGAAGTGGGCCGCCGCCTCTCTGATCCCGTCGAAGACCTCCCTCGCCCTCTGGGCGTCCGGAGCCGTTATGGAGCTGAGCACGGCCTTAGGGACCGCGAATTTGACCAACAGATCGCTCAGGGCGGCTGCGACGGCCCGCCAGCCGAGATCAGCGTAGGTGTGGAAGGGCATCTTGGCCCAACTCTCGGCGAATCCGTCTACCTTGACGGCGAACCCGTCGACGTAAGATACGTCGTTATCCTCCTCGCCCAGCTCCCTGAGGAAAAAGCCTAGGAGGATCTTCTCGTCCACTCACTCGACGGACCTATAGATTAAATCGGTTACGCCGTCTATATCGCCGCTCTTCAAGGGGGCCCAGAGAGGCGACTTGTCGCGGCAGACTATATAGCGGATCTTCGACCGGCTGTCGTCTCTCGTTATCAGCCCCCTTGCGGTGAGCCCCTCCAGGACGTGTTTGACTAGAGTCAACGCTATAGGCGCCGTCGTGTCGATTCCGGCGAACTCGAGAACTCTGCGCGGAGTGAAGGAGACGCAGTTGCCGCGGGCCTCCGAGACTATCTTGTGGAGCCCCAGCGCGACGGTCCTCGTCACCTCCTTGAAGTCGGTGATGTTAAACGGCCTCATGGGGGTAGGCCCCCCGCCGAAAAATAAGACTCACAAATCGGATGAAATCCGTTTAGGCCCACTCTGCCTGTTATACGGACTCCGGCCTATTGCGGTGAACATATGGCTTAAATACGCCGATTCGAAGATGTACAGGTCTATTACAGGAATGAGAGTTGAATATTATAAATAGAGCATTGCTAGAATATAGGCTAAGCCAAGAGAGGCCTCGACAATTAAGTTGACCGCCTCATTGGTTAAATAGCCAGACGTCCTGTAGTTAGGGCATCTGGGCTCGTCGTACATATCGGCGCCGCAGAAGAACTTCCTCTGGGCCACCGCCCCCACCACGCTGTCGAGGACATCGCCGGCGAAGCCGAGACCCCAGACCACGTAGGGATTTACGTCGAGGAGCGGATAGGACAGGAACGCGACCGCGGCGGCTCCCGCCAGAGAGGCCAAGGTCCCCGCCGGGGTGACCCCGCCGGAGGTGCCCGGCTCTACCTGTATCCAGGGCTTGGTTATCAGCCGCGGCCGCCCGCCGTAGGCCACGCCGACCTCGCTGGCCCACGTGTCGGCTGTGGCTATCGCTATCGCGACCACCGTGGCGGTCAACGCGGGGCGGACTCCGGCCATGTAGAGCAGGGCGAAGAGAGCCATGGGCGTCCCCACCCCGACCACCTGCGTTATTGATCTGCCGGCGACATCCTTCAGACCGCGTTGGGCCTTCCAAGACCCCCTCAGCCTGGTCAAGAGGCTGGCCGACACGAAGAAGAAGAGGAACACCGCGAACACGGCGAGGCCGGCCGCGTCGAGAGCCCAAGCTATCAGCAAGCCCGCCACAGCTCCCCTCATGTTTGTAAAGCGCGCTCTATACGCCGCGAAGGCGAACGCGGGAACCACAGCGGCGATGGCCAGCTGGGCGAAGTCCATGGCCCCCTCAGGCCAATGGGTATATATCCATTTAAAGAGGGCATATGGCGACGCCATGGACGTGCTGGATAGGCTGTCCGAGAGGTACGGCCCCCGCATCGAGGAGGCGCTGGCGAGGTATCTGTCGCGGGACGCGGCGGACGACTTCAGAGACGCCGTGCTCTACCAGATATCCACAGGCGGCAAGCGGCTGAGGCCCATCTTGACGCTGGCAGTCGCCGAGGCCGTATCGGGCAACTACGAGAGGGCGTTGCCGGCGGCGGCCATAGTCGAGTTGATACACAACTACAGCCTGATATACGACGACATAATCGATAGGGGCGAGGTCAGGAGGAACAAGCCCACGACCAGAGCCGCCTTCGGGGACTACGCGGCTATCCTAGTCGGCATTTGGTACCGCGAGGCGATAGAGGAGGCGGTCCTCGATACGCCGAAGCCGCTCGACTTCGCGAGGGAGGTCGCCAAGGTGATAAGGGCGATAGACGAAGGCGAAAGGCTCGACATACTCTTCGAGCTCGCGGGCCGGAGCGATCCGTATTTCGTCAAGGCCAGGCGGCCCTCCGTTACCCTCGACGACTATATCAAGATGGTGGGCTTGAAGACAGGCGCGCTCATAGCCGCATCGTCCAAATGGGGCGCCATGAGCGTCGCCGACGACCGATCGCTGATAGACGCGGCGTGGGATTTCGGGATGAACGCCGGGATAGCGTTCCAGATAGTCGACGACGTCCTCGACATATTCGGCGATCCGAGGAAGTTCGGCAAGGAGATAGGGAAGGACATAAAGGAGCACAAGAGGGGCAATGTGGTGATACTGCTGGGCCTCGAGGAGCTGGACGAGAAGGCGCGCGGAGAGCTCATGTCGATTCTGTCGAAGCCCGCGGTGAGCGACGACGATGCGAGACGCGGCGTCCGCATATTGGAGGGCACGAACGCCAGAGAGAGGGCTCTGGCTCTCGCCGATAGGTACAGAGAGAGGGCCCTTGCGAGCCTCTCCAAGATGCCGCATAGCAGGGACCTGGAGGAGCTGGCGGCGTTCATAGTCCAGCGGCAGTTCTAATGGCCGATCTGCTGGTGGTTAAATTCGGCGGCTCGGCGATAACGGACAAGAAGAGGCCCTACACGTACAGATGGGGCCGGCTCAGGCCGGCCGCGCAGGCGCTTAGAGGAGTGCGCGCGGCGCTCATCCACGGCGCCGGCTCGTTCGCCCATCCGCACGTGAGGGCCTTCGGCTTGACGCCGGTCGGAATAGCCAAGACCAAGGCCGCCCTCAGGAGACAGACGGCGATGGTGCTTGAGGATCTGGCGGCCGCCGGCATCTACGCCATGCCGATAGAGCCCAGCGACGTGTTCTGGGGCCGTAGGCTCGCTCGGAGGGAGCCCATCGAGGCGGCGCTGTCGGCCGGCCTCTACCCGCTCCTGCACGGCGACGTAGTTCCGTCGGACGGCGGCCACGTCGTCATCAGCGGGGACGATATAGCGGTGGAGCTCGCCTCGATATATAGGCCCCGGGCCGTCGTCTTCCTGATGGACGTCGACGGCATTTATACGGCTGAGCCGGGGACGCCTGGCGCCGTCAAGCTGAGGGATATATCCGGCGGCGTGGCGGGGGGAGCCGCCGGCATAGATGTGACGGGCGGCATAGCGAAGAAGGTCGAGGCCGGGCTGGCGGTGGCGTCCCTCGGGATACCCGCCTATTATTGCTCCATAGACGACGTCGCGGCCGTCAGAGCCATCGCCTCCGGCGGAGAGCCGGAGACCTGCAGCGCCGCCAGGCCTAGCAGGCGACCGTAGGGGCGTTCGCCGTAAGGTACAGCGCCACCACGACGTATATCAGCAACAAGACCACAACGGCGGCCCATAGGAATGCGCTGTCCCTATCGCGGGCGTAGAACACCGCGACGGCGGTCAAGACGCCGAGGACCGTATACCACAGCAAGCCGCCGCATAGAGAGGGGGCCAGCACTATGGACCAAAAGCCCTGGAGGAACAAGGCGACTAGGACCGCCGCAACCGCCGTTATGGTCAGGGCGAGTTTGTCGGTTCTACGGGGCATGTAACCCGCGACGGAAGGCCCATTTAAATATTAGTAGCTGGTTTTAAATAGGCGCCCCATCGATGGCATGTCCATCTTGGTGCAGACCGTGACGAGATGCCCGGTATGTGGGGCCGAGGCCTTCAGCTACACGGAGTTTCTCTACGAGACGCCTTATTTCGGCAACGTGGTGGTGTCCACCGGCTTCTGCAGGTCGTGTGGGTATAGGTTCTTCGACGTGGACTACGCGGAGTCCGGCAACCCGACGAGGGTGATCTTCAAGGCGGAGAACGGCGAAGATGTGTCCAAATCGCTGGTGGTTAGGTCGAAGACGGGGAGCATCAAGTCGCCGGATCTGGGCTTCAGCCTCGAGCCGGGCCCCCAGGCGGAGCCGTTTGTGACCACGGTCGAGGGGCTTCTCTATAGGGCGCTTGATTACGCCGAGAGCTTAAAGGCGCTGGAGCCCGAGAGCGCGCGCAGAGTCGATGAGTTCATCGAGGAGGTCCAGAGGGCCATAGATTCGGGCGGCTTCACGCTGATAGTGGAGGATCCGTTGGGCAAAAGCGTAATTATTCCGAGGAGGCCCGAGACGGTGAGGATAGAGCCCCTCGGCAGTACCTAGCCAGATACCCCCTCAACAGCTCGGGATAGGGCGGGGGATACCCCGAGAGCTTCTTAAGGAAGGACTCGATCAGATCACCGACCTCGTACCCCCTCTCGGCGTAGCGGCACGCCCTCACCAAGGTGGCCAGCTTATCGGCGAAGGAGACCAAGACGCCGAGCTTGCCGTCTGCTTTCCTGTAGCTCCGGAAGAGCTCGTAGAGATGGGGATATATGCGCTTCATCGCCTCCAGCTCGAGGGACTCCCAGTCCGCGGCCGACCTGACGCCGTTGCCCGGATGGCCCAGCTCGAACTCGGCGAGGTCGTGTATGGCCGCCGCGGCCACCGCCTGCGCCACGTCCACCTCATCGCCTCTCGACCTAAGCTCGGCGGCTATCTCGCCGGCCAGGAGCGCGGCCAGGAAGGCGTGTTGGCACACCGTCTCGGCCGCCTCTATCCCCCTCTGCAGCCAGCCGATGCGTTTAATGTTGCAGAGAGCGTCCACGACGTTTATGAGGTCCATCAGAGCCGTCCGGGGAATCCGGTCGGGTCGCTCCTCTGAGTTATCTCTCCGGCTAGAGGAGTCCTCAAGACGGCCGGCACCTCCTCCCTTCTGAAGTTGGCGAGGGCCCACGACATCTTGACGTAGGCCACCTCGGGCAGCATGTCGTCGAGCGGCACGACGCCTAGCGACAGGAGCTCCCTGCCGCGTCTATATACGTAGAGGTCGACGCGTCCGTATATGGTCTGGCTGGCCATCGCGACCACCACGCCTGAGTCGACCGCCTTCTTTATCGATGGCAGGAGGGCGTCCCTCACGTGGCCGAACCCTGTGCCTTCGATCACCAAGCCCCGGATTCCCAGCTCCACCAACGCGTCCATTATGCGGGGGTCCATGCCTGGGTAGAACTTCACCAAGGCCGCCTTGTCGCTGAACTTGGCGGAATAGGAGAGCCCGCCTCTGGCCTTGTAGGAACCCGCCGTCACCTTGAGGGATCTGGACTCCACGTCAACCTCGGCGAGAGGCTCCGTCCCGACGCTCTGGAAGGTGTCCCGCCTGGAGGTATGCATCTTCCTCACCCTGGTGCCTCTATGCACATATATCCTTCCGTCGCCCAACGCTCCGTGCATGGCCAACGTCGACTCAGCGAAGGGGGCCGAGGCGGCGGCTATCACGGCGCCGAGTATGTTCTGGAAGGCGTCGCTGGAAGGCCTGTCGCTGGACCTCTGGGACCCCACGAACACCACGGGCCCCGGCAGCTCCTTGAACGCAAACGCCATGGCCGCCGAGCTGTAGTGCATGGTGTCGGTGCCGTGCATAACCACCACGCCCACGGCGCCCCTCCTGAAATGTTCCGCGATCTTTTCCGCCATGGCCGCCCAGTCCGAGGGGGTCATATCCTCGCTGAACTTGGACATGAGCGTCTCGACCCTTATGGAGGCCACCTCGGATATCTCCGGCACCATCTCGAACAGCAGGGCCGGATCGGTGGATGGATACACAGCCCCCGTCGTGTACTCGACCCTCGACAGTATGGTGCCGCCCGTGGCGACTATGGACACCCACGGCCTGCCCGTATCCACATCTCTGGACTCCCCGGGCCTCGCGCCGGCGCTTGGAACCTCGCCCAGATCCTCCATCCTCCTCACCTTGCCCCTGGCGAAACCCACGTTGTACCCATTCCTCAGCTTGACCACGTAGACGTCAGGGCTCGAGTAGGCGGTGGAGGGCAGGAGGATGCCCTCGACGACATCCCCGCTGTCGAGATGGAGCTTGACCCTCCTATAGCTCTCCACGCGCGTCCTGGGGGCCGTCTATATAAAGCTTGACTGAGGGAACAGGCCGCCTGCTCTCTAGGGCTGGAAGGAGATCGGATTCGGCGGAAGGCCCCGGGCGGGGCCGCGCGTCAGCCTGCGGAGCCCAGGGCCACGCTGACAACCGTCCCGCCCGACACCTTGGCCTCTATCGGCAGATAGGTCAACAGTTGCGAAAGCGCTTGTTGGGCGCTCGTCGCGGTTATCGTCGCGTTGCCCATGGCAAGCGCCTCGCCTATCCACTGGAAGACTGCTGTGGCTTGGCTCTGCTGATCGCCCGGCATGAGCAGAAATACCCTGTTCTGGTACCTTGCGGCCACTGAGTAGTTGCCTCCGAACAGCTCGTTGTAGAAATAGCTAGCCGCCGTGAATGAATAGGGGCCGTAGAACGGATCTATCATGAGCACGTAGACGGGCTCGGTCGAGTTGAGCAACGACCGAGGCAGGGCGACGCCCGACACCGTCACCACAACCACCGAGTCGTTATATTGAGGGGGCTGTAGCCCGCTCGGCGCATATCCCCTCGGCGTGAGCACCCACATCTGCGTGTTCTCCAGAAGGGCGGCCAGAGTGGGGTTCTGCGGCGCGCCTGGGCCAAAGGGAAGCCTAAAGCCGGGCATGGTGGCCAGTATCCACCCGACCTCGGCGAAGATTATAGCCAACAGGGCGATTACGAAGACCTTCCGGTTTCTGCGCCTTCCCCTCTTGCTCTCCTTTTTCTTAGCCACGCGGCCCTAAACACCGCGTGGTTTTAATATTTACTGCGAGGAGGCCGTGCAGAACCTCTCTGCGAGGTGGATCTGGACGTCCGCGGCCGTAGCCGCCGCGGCGGCGCCGTAATGGCCGCTATGGGCTTGAAGCCGTCTCGAAGCGCCTCGAGCCCCACCGGCCATTGGCCCCCGCACGCCCTAGATGGGACCTGCCTGGATACGCCCATAGGGACGTTTAGACACGTGGACCGCCCGCCGCGATCGGCCCTCGTGCTTCGGGAGGCTTGTCGAGGAAGGCCCCGTCGTGTTGTCCAGGCGACTTGGCGAAGATTGCGGAGAACGTCCTCGATGACGTTGTTCGATCCCGGCGTCGATATCGGCGTGGAGTTCGGCGGCCCACTGGACGAGCTGTCGCAGTCCTGCGACATGGCTCCGAGCGCCTCGTGCCGGCGCGAAAGGTTTTTATGGTTGTGGGGTTTGGCCGTATATGTGGCTGTTCATCACGGGCCAGGACTGGCTCATAATACTGATCGCCGTGGTCATCCTCCTCATATGGGGCCCCTCAAAGCTCCCCG
>NZ_LCWM02000015.1 GCF_002077075.2 Thermoproteus sp. CP80
AAAATACATAAAGTCCTCCATAATGTGCCTCGTCGCCGCCGTAGCTAAGCCCGGTATAGCGGCGGTCCCCACGGGGGCTGATGCTGTTAAGGCGAGCGCCGCAGACACCCGTAGGTCCCGGGAGGGGAATCCCCCCCGGGAATTCAAATCCCGGCGGCGGCGCCACTGGGTTCTCATGACTGGACAGGAGTTGATTCAATGTAGGCTATGTGGCGTGTCGATCCCGTACGCCAGTTGAGTTCGGCGCCTTCGACTCGATGTCAGACTCGGCTATCCCCGTTCACATCTCCGTTCCACGGCCTTCGGCTGAAGACGCCGGCCTCCTACTGTGTTCCGCGGTCGAGACGAAGGCCGGCATATCTGTTATGCCTGAAATCCCCCTTGAGCGCCGTCGGTTTTGACGGCGTATCGATTCCACTTACCTTTTCCGCCGTCCGAGTGCTCGGCGCGTCAATTCCATATTTGATACCCCTCGGCGTGCCAGCTCCACTTGCGGCCTTCGCGGCCTCCTTCCTCCGCCGCCTCGATTCCAACTGCGAAGGGCCGGCGGGACGGCGCCTCATAGGATCCGAGACGAAAAGGACAGGACGGCCCGATAAAAAAAGAGGGTTGTCCGCCCCGTCGAGCCGGGTCCGGCTCATATCGGCGGGTCTGCGCTCCGCGAAGCAGAGCCCGCCGCGCTCCGTGGTGCATCCCCCGGGGCGCCAGGGCATATCGCGGGGTCCCTGCGGCAGCCGTCCGCGCAGCGGTTCATGCATGCGACGTAGCACCGCCCGAACGCGTCGTCCTCCATGCCGCTCTGCGGCGCGTTGGTAAGTTGAACTGTCCTCGGCGGGTTCCCCATACCGACAGGGGAAACCCCGGGAGGCTTGACAGGCAAGAACTTGCCTGTAAGGTTTCCCGCGGACATCCCTGTAGGAGGGAGAAAAAGGGTAGGTTACCTCGTTTCCTCTAACCATCTCTATGGCCTCCGCCGGCTCTGTGTAGCGCATGAGGCCCTCCAGGTGCTTCTTGGTTGGAGGCACTTCTCTCATCCATGCGCCGCGGCACAGATAAGTTGAACCGCCCCTCGGCGGATCCGCCAGCGCTTACAGGGCGTGCATAAGAAAGCCTTGACAGGCGGCTAGCCCCTGTTGGGGCTTTCTTTGATACTCCCTGAAAGCGGCCGAGGGCGGACAGGGGGCCTAGCGGCCGACGCGCCGTGAAGGGGCCGGACGGCGGATTCGAAACCTGCCGGATGTCCCGCATGCGCTACGGCTCTAGGCGACGGCGCATCGAATCAATTTAACAGCTATCTTCAGTAGAGGCATGGAAAGGAAGTTCTCTGTAGACGAACTTAGGCGCCGCCTTGAGCTGGCCTTGAGGCCGGCCGAGCCGCCGACCGTGGAGGAGGTCCTGGCGGCCGTGGAGAGGAACGGCAAGCTCCGGGGGCCGGCGGACTGGGTCTTCCCGGCGTGGAGGCTCTACGTCGACTACGTCGTCGAGGAGATCATCGGCAGGTTCAAGCCGTCCGCCGAAGAGGAAGAACAGCTGAGGGATTTCGGCCGGAAGCTGAATACGCTTCTGGAGCGAGCCGAAAGGCAGGCGAAGGCCGAGCTGACCGCGATATACAAAGCCGTTGTCGACGGCACCTACAGGGTAGAGAACGACAAACTATACATCTCGGACAGAGTGTGGATGTATGTAAGAGAGGGGTTCGCTCCGCATATTATAATCCACGGCGTAACAGCTAAGGCGCGTTTTCCCGATGTGTTGAAGCTTCCGCGCGAGAGGTTGGAGCTGCTCCAGCTGGGCTGGAGGGCGAGCGATGAGGGCGAGATGGGCGGCCGGCCCTTCATGGGCACTACACAACCCTGGCAGGTGTTCGCCTGGACTGCGACGAGATATGGAGAGCTCTACGCATACGTCGCCTCGGCCAACTTGACGCGCGAGGGGGCGAGCGTACATATACAAATCAATGCGAAGAGCTGGAGGCAGAGGTGGAGCAAGGCGGAGGCCATAGATCTGGTGGCTAGCCACCTCAGGCGCGGGGAGTGGGCGCCCGTGTTAACAATGTGGCTGGGGGATGGTAAGGCCGAACGGAGCGAGGTGTTAAGTGGCGAATACAAGCTGGTGATCGCGGCTAAAGAGCCCTGGAGGCCAAACCCCAGCGCGAGTGCAAGTAAGGCCCTCGTCGCCAGAGGCAGAGAGGCGTTCGAGAGGCTTAGGGAGTCGGCCGGCGTATACGGCAAACTGCTGGATCTTCTGAAGGCCCATAAGTGGATCGACGTGAAGCTGGCCACAGACGACGGCTTTAGGGCCGCCTTCAAGCTGAATACGGAGAAGAGGGGTATAGACGTGCTTAGGGAGGCGTATGGGCGGAACGGCGTTGAAACCTCTGCCGAACAGCTAGGCTACGTAGAGAGAAACAGCAGACGGAGAAACGGCGTGGTAGTCGTGGCGGGCGTCGTGATGTATCTCGAGCTGGTGAGCGGCAGGGGCGGCTCCCTCGTCGCTAAGTACTTCACCCGCGATGCCGGAAAGGCGCTCGCCGCCGCCGGAAGGCTTGAGTCGGCGGGGCTTAGGCCTAACGTCGTGAGGTCCGGCCCCAACTACGTGGTGTATATAGCAACTGCGGACCTCTTGAGGCTGGCGGAGAGGGACGGCGAAATCAGGAGGGCCGTAGCGCTGTATCTCGCCGAAAAGGCGAAGGACGGCACGCCGAGGCAGAGGGAACTCGCCGAAAAGATCCTGAAGAGACATCCCTTTTTTCTTCCCAATCGCCTCGCCGCCTCCTTGAAGCCGGCATCGCCGTGAGTTAGTCGAGTTGAATCGATATGACGAGTTTAGCCTATACGTGGAACTGCAGAACCGACGACAACATGTGGAATCAGCCAGCGTCAGGTCGGACTGCGCCGACGACAGCCGGAAGAGTTCGGTACATGCCCCGGCCGGGATTTGAACCCGGGTCCTGGGCTGTCTCCGGCCGCAATGCCTCGAAAGGCCCATATCCCTAGTCGGTGAGCCTTTGACCGGGCTAGACGACCGGGGCCTACGCGCCATAAATCCTAAATTTATATCTTTGTCGCCATAGCCGACATGTAGAATTAGCCACATCTATCCGGTAGCCGGAAGAGCCTATGGATGGGGCCGCCGGGATTTGAATTCCCGGGGAATCCCCTCCCGGGATCTCCCGCGCGCCTAGGCGCTGTGGCGCGGGCGCCGTGTAAGGCGGGCTTTAGGGATTCGATTCAATCCTACCGCTAGACTACGGCCCCTTTACATATATTTCTGGCTGGTTTTTAAGCTTTGCTCCACCAATTGGGTGCGTCGAGACCCTGCGGCACACGCCTACTCGGAGAGTCGGCGGGGAAAAAGCTTAAAAATATGTGATAATGTACGTAAAGGGGCCCGTAGCTCAGCAAGGCAGAGCGGCGGAGGTCAGCGCCGCCGTGGCTCCAGACCCGTAGGGCGGGGGTTCAGGCGAAGCCGCCCAAAAATCCCTCCGGGCCCACCATTGACTCTTCCGGCCATCGTCGGCGCGGCCGGACGCTGGCCGATTCCACATGTTGTCGTCGGTTCTGCAGTTCCACATATCGGCCAAGCTCGGCGTTTCGGCTCAATATCGGCTAATGCATAGCGATGCCGTAATCGCAACGGATAGGCGGCATCCCGGGGGCTGATACGTACTCCATGTCGGCGATGCGAACACGCTCGTCCAGCCGTAGCTTGGACTGCAGCGCGGGCGTATGGGCGGCACGCGCCATGGTGGGGCACGGCCGCCATACCTCTCGACGCGGGATCGGCCAGCGCCATGTCCATCTGCATAGTTTAGCCGCATCCAAACGCGGAGGTCCCTACTAGCTCGAGGCCTTGGTCTACGCAGTGATGATATGTTGTGTGGAGGGGCCGGCTACACGTCCGCGGCGAACGGCATGGGTTAGACCGGAAAAGTCATAAAGCTTAAAATAGGCCCCGTTCAGATGGACCGGGGCCGTAGCTTAGCTAGGTGGAGCGCCCGTGGAGATCCGGCGAGGCTGATAAAGGGCTCCCGGCCCGAGCAACCGGGAGGTCCCGGGTTCAAATCCCGGCGGCCCCATCCACCGGGCTCTTCCGGCTGTCGTCGGCGCAGTCCGACCGGGCGCTGGTCGATTCCACATGCCAGCTGTCGTTGGTTCCACACCACGTATCGGCTAAACTCGTCATCGATTCTATTGGCTAACGCGCAGAGATGTCGATTTCGAGGAAACGGTAAGAGTTGGAAGGGAAAAAAGGGGGATGTCTCTTCAGGATCTTTTCGGCGATCTCCCTCTGCCTCGGCGTGCCGTTCTTGGCCTTTTCGGCGAGGTAGAGCGCTATGGCCCTCCTGACGGCCTCGTCCCCCTCCGCCAGCTTTAGGAGATCCGCCGTGGCTATATACACCACGTAGTTGGGGCCGGACCTCACGACGTTCGGCCTAAGCCCCGCCGACTCAAGCCTCCCGGCGGCGGCGAGCGCCTTTCCGACATCGCGGGTGAAGTATTCGGCAAGGAGTGAGCCGCCCCTACCGCTGACAAGATACAGGTACATCACGACGCCCGCCACGACCACGGCGCCTCTCCTCGGTCCGTCCTCGGCATGTGAGAACTGCTCCGTAGGGATCTCGCCGTTTTGCCCGAACGCCTCCCTAAGGACGTCTATGCCCCTCTTCTCCGTATTCAGCTTGAAGGCGGCCCTAAAGCCGTCGTCGGTGGCCAGCTTCACGTCGATCCACTTGTGGGCCTTCAGCAGGTCCAGCAGCACGCCGTATGCACCGGCCGACTCCCCAAGCCTCTCGAACGCCTCCTTGCCAGTGGCGACGAGGGCCTCGTATGTGCCTATGCTACTGCCCAGCCTCCAGGGCTCCTTAGCCGCGACCACCAGCTTGTATTTACCGTGCAGAGCCTTCTTTCGCTCGGCCTTGCCGTCCCCCAGCCACATTGTTAGCAGGGGCGTCCACTCGCCACGCTTGAAGTAGTTCGCGACTAGATCTGTGGCCTCCGCCTTGCTCCACCTCTGCCTCCAGCTATTTGCCCTAAGATGTACCGCTACGCTCACCCCTTCGCGCGTCAAGTTGGCTGAGGCGATGCGCACGCGGAGCGCTCCATATCTCGTCGCAACCCAAGCGAGCACCTGCCAAGGCTGTGTGGTGCCCATGAAGGGCCGGCCGCGCATCTCGCCCTCATCGCTCGCCCTCCAGCCCAGCTGGAGCAGCTCAAGTTTCTCGCGCGGAAGCTTGAGTATGTCGGGAAAATGCGCCTTAGCTGTTACGCCGTGGATTGCGATTCGCGGTGCGGCTACTTTGGCTATGTGCATCCACGTCCCGTCCGGCGCGTACAGCCTGTTGCCCTCCATCCTGTAGGTGCCGTCGGCAATTGCGTTGTATATAGACGCCAGCTTCTCTTTTACTTGCCTCTGCGCCTCCAGCAACAACCGTTTTAGCGTGTCTCTGAAGTGGAAGAGCTGTCTTCTCTCCTCCTCTGTGAGCTGGAACGCCTCGGCGATCCTCCGCGTCGCGTATTCTATGTATGTTATCCACGCCGGGAAGACCCAGTCCACAGGCCCCCGCAAGACGCCGTGCCTAGAAACCTGCTCAAGAACCTCCTCCACGGTCGGCGGCTCGGCCGGCCTCAAGGCCGGCTCAAGGCGGCGCCTAAGTTCGTCTACAGAGAACTTCCTCTCCATGTCTCTATCGGAGGTTGCCGTTAAATTGATTCGATGCGCCGTTGTCCGGCCGAATCGAGCCGTTTCGGCACATGGGGGGACGTCCGGCTGATCGAATTCGCCGTCTGGGCCGGCCCCTTCGCGGCGCGTCGGCCGCAGGAAGCATATGCGCCTCCGCGGGCCCCGTCCGCCCTCGGCCGCGCGCTTGCAGGGGCAACCCCGAATTAATGTTGACAGGGGGCTAGCCCCCTGTTAGGTTTTTCTTACGTACTCCCTGTCGGCGCCGAGAAACCCGCCGAGGGGCGGTTCAACTTGGCGGTGCGCCGCGGAGCGCGCAAATGAGAGAAGTGCCTTCAACCAAGAAGCGCCTGGAGGGCCTCACGCGCCACGCAGAGCCGGCGGAGGCCATAGAGATGGTTAGAACGAGGTAAACCCTTTTCCCTCCTACAGGGATGTCCGCGGGAAGCCTTACAGGCAAGTCCTTGCCTGTCAAGCTTCCCGGGGTTTTCCCCTGTCGGCATGGGGAACCCGCCGAGGGGCGGATCGACTTACCAACGCGCCACAGAGCGGCATGGAGGACGACGCGTTCGGGCGGTGCTGCGTCGCATGCATGAACCGCTGCGCGGACGGCTGCCGCAGGTATCCCGCGATATGCCCTGGCGCCCCGGGGGCCACGGAGCGCGGCGGGCTCCGCTTCGCCGAGCGCAGGCCCGCCGACATCTGTCTTATCGGGCTGGACCGTATGAACGCGGAATCGGAGCAACGTGCCCGCGCGGCGTGTTTGGCTGCGGGGGCTGGCTCGTGATCTTCGTCGTTCGCCCGGCCGCTCATGGCTGGGCGGCGCAGGCGTTGAGCCTCTTGACGAGGTCTGGGCCGTAGTACAACACGCCCGTCAAGACCTCGACGGCGTTTGCCAGCTTCATCGCGGCCTTTGCCTGTCTGCAGCTCATGACGCCGCCTACGGCTATTATAGGCAAGTCCCCGCCGAGGTGCGCCCTGGCCTTTTCGAGCATCCTCATCATGGCTGGGTAGAGCCAGAGGCCGCTTAGGCCGCCTCTGCCGACGCCTATACGGGGATCGGCGACCGGCAACGTATTGGTGATCACGAGGCCGTGTCCCCCTCTTCTGGCCAGCTCGAGGTAGGCCCTGAGCTCCGACGTAGGGCCCGTCTTTATGAACAGCGGCTTTTTGGACTCGAGGAGAGGCGCGGCCTTATCCCACATGCCTTTATACGTGGGGCTGGAGAGGTTGACCTCGATGGCCCTCACGTTGCTGCCGTACCTCTCAATATAGCGTATCTGCTCGAGAATCTCCCCTGCCGTGAAGCCCGCGACGCTGACAAAGAGGGGGTACTCCACCTTCGATATTCTGGAGAGCACCACGGGCAGGCCCGGGCTGGGCAGGCCCATGGCGTTGACCAGAGAGCGGGGCCTCAGCCTCGCCGTCAGCGGGGGCCTGTTGCCCCTCCTGGGCCGCGCGGTGGTGGAGCCCACCACGATGAAGCCCGGGCAGAAGGCCGACAGCGCCCTGGTGTAGAGGCCGTCCTTGTCGAGCCCCGCGGCTATCCCCACGGGGCCGTTCGTCTCGACCGGGCCCACGCGCCACCTGACGCCCGGCCTGCAGGGAGGTAGAGGCAACGAGAAGAGCGCTCTGCCCAGCCTCCTGGTCACCTCGGACGGTATCAACTCCGTCAGGCGGGCTAGCACTTGAACTTCTCCAGATACTCGCGTACCTCGCGGTAGCGGGTCGGCCCTATGAGGTCTCTTATGTCCTCCAGGACCTCGCCCATCCTGTAGGCCGACCTGACCTGCGTCCCGGTCTCCCGCTCGACCCTCTGGGCGCCGCACTGCTGTCTGTCGAGGAACACGGCGGCCGCGACCACGTTGGCCCCGGCCTCCTTGAGCTTACCAACAGCATCCACGATCGACTCGCCGGTGGTTATGACGTCGTCCACCACCACTACGCGCGCGCCTTGCCAGACGGCGCCCTCTATCTCCCTCCGGGAGCCATACCACTTCTTGCTCTCTCTGACGTACGCAATAGGGCGAAACATGTTGAAGCCCAGTATCGAGGCGTAGGGTATGCCGCCGGTGGCGACCCCCACTATCACGTCGAACTCGATATCCTTCAGGAGGTTGCTGTACTTGCCGATCACCCACCTCAGGAGGTCCGGATAGGCCAGAACCTGCCTCAAGTCGACGTAGTAGGGGCTGCGGCCGCCGCTCGACAGCTGGAAATCCCCAAATTTAATTATCTCGCGCTTGACGAATTCATCCCACACGTCGTCCTATGTAGAGGATGTTTAAAAACAATGCGCCGGTTAAAGCAGGTGGCCCGCCGTCGCCGTCCTCTTCCAGCCAGTCAGCGACACGCCTGTTATCTTCGTCCACATCTTGGGGTCGATTCTGAAGGACTGCTCTATCCTCTCCCTGTGGAAGTTGTTGTAGGTGCAGAACGGTACGACCCTCCCGTCGGGAGTGGCGTAGTGTATGTCGCAACGCTGTATCCTCTCCACGTCGAAGTTCATGACGTCCATGAAGTGCATTATGCCGAGTCCCACTATGTTGAGGAAGAACTGGCCCAACGAGCCGTAGTCTTTCTTCACCAGGAAGTCCTGTATTAGGCCTTTGATCTTTCTGTGTTTGACCGTCCTCAGGAGCCTCATGGCCTTGGTCGCGGCCACGGCTTTCCAGACGGTCCTTCCCCTCTTGGCTGTCCTGTAGACGTCCCAGGCTATCCTCTCGAAGGCGTCGACGTCGACGAGCTTCGTGATGGGGTATATCTTCTTCTCATCGTCGTCGTAGTATATGAACGTCGCGGCGCCGCAGACGGGGTTCATGGAGA
Source organism: Thermoproteus sp. CP80 (assembly GCF_002077075.2). Lineage (GTDB taxonomy): Archaea > Thermoproteota > Thermoprotei > Thermoproteales > Thermoproteaceae > Thermoproteus. Next base: position 8,506 of record NZ_LCWM02000015.1, read on the forward strand.
AGAGGGGCTTGGGGGAGTCCGTGAGCGCCTCGACCATCTTGGCGACCGCCACGGGCCAGTTGGTGGGCCTCCAGTCCCATCTGCTTATCAAGCCTCCCGTCTGCCTCTCTACCTCTATTATGGTGTCGGGTATGGTTATTCTGAACTTCCTCAGCTCCTCCTTGCTGTAAAGCCTGGCGCGGCCGGCGAAGGAAACAGGCTGTATATTGATCCAACGTATGACGTCTCTATTCTGTATGGCGAAGTCCAGGATCTTGCCGAGGTCCTTGTCGTTGTAGCCTCTGGCGAGGGTGACCACGGGCACTATCGACCGGTGGCCGAGCTGGCGGGCCACTTCTATCAGCTTGCGCCTAACTGCGGCGTATGCCTTGGGGTTGTAGAGGCGGTGTCTCACGACGCCTTCGTTGCCCGGGTCGATCGTGTCGAACTGCAGATAGAGCGTGGATATCCCGGCGTCCAGCAAGGCCTTGTAGAACTCGGGCTCGTTGGCCAGCCTTATGCCGTTTGTGTTGACCTCTATATGCGTGAAGCCCAGCTTCTTGGCCATCCTGACTATCTCGGGCAGATCGTCCCTCAGCGTCGGCTCGCCTCCCGACAGCTGCAGGGCGTTGGGCGGCCACGGCCTCTGCGCCCTCAATGTCCTCAGCATGTACTCTATCTGCTCCAGCGTCGGCTCGTAGACGTAGCCCGCGGCGCCGGCGTTGGCGAAGCACACGGGGCACGCCATGTTGCATCTGTTGGTGACGTCTATGATGGCGAGCACGGTATCCGACTTGTGGACGGGGCAGAGGCCGCAGCCCATGGGGCAGGACCCCATCTCCGTATAGAACTGGAGGTCTGTGTATGGGTTGGCGAGGCCCTTGGCTATATACTCCGGCGTATCCCACTGGAGGAAGTAGTAGTACATCTCGGCGTCGCCCCAGTACAGATCCTCGAACGCCCCGTGTTCGGGGCAGACCTTCTTCAGCCATATGGCGCCGTTCTCCTCGTAGACGGCCATGGGTATCCTTCTATTGCAGACCGGACATACTGACAGGGATGTCTTTACGACCCTCGTGTGTTCGGGCAGGGCGAACTGCCTCTTGACGGCGTTCTGCCAAGCTTCGTTCAATAGGGTGGTCTTGTATCTGGTGGATAGATTAAACCTGCTTAGGTCCACGAGCCTGGCGGGCCTTGCCAGCTCTAGAACCTGTTTGCTCATTGAGCCCGCCGGCCCCTCGGTTTAAAAATTTTTTAATGGTATTCCGTTAATTTCGTGAAGAAGTCCGTCCTCAAGGCCCTGGGGCTGGAGGAGAGGGACCTGGCCATCTACGCGCTTTTGGTAGAGCGGGGGGCGCTCACGGCGAGGGAGATCGCCGAGATGGTCGGCATACCCTATACTAAGATATATCAACGCCTAGATGCGCTCGAGGGGCAGGGCTTCTTGGAGCGGATCGAGGGGCGGCCCGCCAGATATGCCGCCCGGCCGCCCGCCGAGGTCTACAAGGGCTTGGTCTCCTACGCCTCGACCGCCCTCAAGGCCTTGAAGGAGCAGCTGGACCTCCTGCAGACCCTCTACGAGAGCAGATATGGGAAGGCCTCCACTACCTTCATAGCCCTTATAAGAGGCGACAAGGTGATGGAGCTCCTCGAGGAGGTGATCAAGGCGAGCGATTCGGCCGTCTACGTGGCGTTGCCCTATCCGGAGCTCGCAACGCCGCGGGTGATGGCCGCAATCGAGGAGGAGTCCAAGCGGATCGAGGTAAAGCTCCTCTTGGCCAAGAAGATCGCTAAATATGTCTATTCGCCTCCGCGGGTCGACGCGAGAGCGCTGGAGGATATGTTCGGCGGAGGGGCTCTGGGGAATTCGGCTCTGCTGGTGGTGAGACATGGGGAGGGGCTCCTCGGCATACATAGCAATGAGCGCTACCTCCTCGACATAGCGAAGACCTATTTCAACTATCTATGGGACAGGGCTGAGCCGGTATAGCGTAGCCAGGAGGCCTTGCGGCGTCTGGCTCTACCCAGCCATGATGAGGATGCTCGAAAAGGCCAGGGCGCACCTCGGCGGGGACTTGCCTATAATGTTCGAACACGCAATCCTTAGACGGTGCGTCGATTCCACTTGCGCCCGCCGCCGTCCGGACGCCCGGCGCGTCGGTTCCAAATGTCCGATCGGCCGATTCGAAATGCCAATTTTTCGGCGTTTCCCTCCCTAATTTGAACCGGCTCACAAAGGTTTTTAGTTCAACATAAGGGAGGCCGAGGGATGGGATATGGGAAAGTACAGAGCGTTGGTGTTGAAATATAATCTGCTACGGCTCCCGCCGGAGGTCGCCGAAAAGATCCCGGCGCTCCTCCGGGTACAAGAGGAGTTCAGAAAATGGGCGGCGGAATGGGCCAAAAGCGGGGGCTCTTTGCCCCCGCCGGAACGTCCGCTGAAATATTTCGCCGAAGAGTTTCTCCATGCGGGTAATGCGCTAGGGCTCAAAGGCTTAAAGAAAAACGGCATAGAGGTAAGGGGCGCAAGGCCCCCGCTGATCTTCGACGCCCAGTTGCGGTTAAGCAAAGAAAGAGATAAAAGTAGGGGCATCCTTGTCGATATACCGAGGAGGGGGGTGAGGATCAGGAAGTGGAATAACGGTAACACGATCACGCTTCCGCTTACAGATAAGGCTGTAGAGTTGATATTGGAGAGAACAAGGGAGGGTGGAAAGCTCGTGATGGCTGCCGTCTGGATCGGGAGAAGCAGGAGAAGTCGCGCCGTGAAGTTGTACGTAGCCCTCACGTTCAGGCGCGAGATCGCACCGATGGAGGCCGAGAGGCTTCTCGTCGTCGACGTGAACGCCCTCCACAACGGCCTCGCGTGGGCCGTGGTGGAGGGGGAGAGGATAGTGGAAAAGGGAGTGTTGAAGCCCAACATATCCAAAATCCTACATCTACAGAAGGTGATCGCCAGGCTCGATAGTGTATGCGCCGAGAAGGACGAGAGGTGCGGCGAGGCCATGGCCGTGAAGAGCCGCATCTGGCGGCTCTTGCGCGAGTGGGAGGACGAGGCGGCGAAGAAAATCGTCGGCCTCGCCAGGCAGTACAAAGCCGCGGTTGTCGTCGATATGCCAAACGACGAGTCCATGAGAGAACTGAAAGAGGGCGGCTACGCCTCCGAGAAGAAAGTCTTTCTAAACTTCGGCCGTATAAGGAGGAGGCTCAGAGGCCTCGCGGAGTGGTACGGCGTGCCGTACCGCGAGGAGAGGCTGTATTCGACTGTTTGCCCCCGCTGTGGGAGAAAGATGGAGGAGTTGCCGAATAGGCGCGTGAAGTGTCAATGCGGCTTCGAGGCCCATAGGGATGAGGTGCCCATATACTGGGCTCAAAGGCGGTTTCCCGACCTGATAACCCCCTCTTTTTCTTCCTCCTCCGCCGTCCTACGCATTACGGCGCCGGCCGCCTAGAGCCGCATGGGGGGCGTCCGGCGGATCCGCCGTCCGGGCCGGCCCCTCCGCCGCCTTCACGGCGCGTCGGATCGGCCGCACCTCCGCGGGCCCTGTCCGCCCTCGGCCACGCGTCTGAGCCATGCCGACAGGGAATACCTAGAGGGCGAAACCAACAGGGGTGTACCCCCTGACAACCCCGCCTTCAGACTACTCCCTGTCGGCATGAGAATCCACCGAGGGGGCAGAATCGGGGTCGATTCGCGCCGACGAGGTGCCGCCCCGCCGGCCCTAAGCGGAACCGAGAAGGCGGAGGAGGAAGGCCGCGAGTGGAACCGACACGCCGAGAGAGGGGTCGGCGGCGAAGGCAAGTTGAACCGACGCGCCGATCCCCATGGACGGCGCGATAAATCGTTATATAGGGTAGCGCGTCTTCTCTCATGGAGAGGCGCCCCCGCGGGCCCGAGGGGCAGGGCCCGGGTCTGCCGTTTCGCCGCTTGGGTTGGGGCCGGAGAGCCCCGCCCAAACGCTTATGCGCGTAGAGGAGGAGGGGGCGCGCTCCCTACCCGGCCGGCGCCCCAGCCCGGGGGGCCTTGCGCCTCCCGGGCTCGAGAGCCCCCCTCGTCCGGCCGGAGTTGAAAGGGGGGCATCTGATGCGAAGAGATTTTGATGGCGAAGAGATTTATAGATGGGTGCCTCGATCCCCTTCGTGATGACTAGAGGGTGAGCCCTCCGATGGGTGAGGCTGGTCTGGAGCGCTGATAAAGACGGCGTGGGCTCCGTCCTGGGGCTGGCTACAGATATACGTACTCCATCCAGCCCAGTTGAGGCAGGGAGGAAACGAGGCCGCCTATTATGCGTCTGTACAAGGTCTCCGTCTCGACCACCTTGGCCTTGGCGGACGTGGCGTCTCCTCCAGCTATCCTTATAAACGCTCTGTACCTTTCGCCGGAGAGCCGGCGGGCCGCGATGGAGACCTCCTCGACGTTAGAGGGCAGGACGAACGGGGGAGGCCTCTTCGCTACGTACTGCGGGGGAATGGGGCTCGACCTGGCTATTATCTTGCCTATCCCCTGGGCCGGGCGCTTCCGGCGCCCTCTACCGCCGACCACATGTATCAACGAGGGGCGGGACTTAAGGGCCAGCAGGTACAGCAACGTCGTGTAGTCGAGCGCCTTCTGGAGCGCCTGTATGGACTCCAGCTTTATCTCCTTGGCGTCTATCTCCAGCGTAAGCCTTCTGCATCCGTTTAACTCCCTCGATATAAACTCCATCAAGTTCTCGTAGAGATTGACTGCGTCGTACAACACGACGACCTTGCCGTAGTCGTTAAACGCCAGGCCGTAGGGTTCCACCTTGGCCACCACGTAGTTGTCGCCTCTATAGACGCCGACCTCGCCGAGGTCTGAGACCACGAAAACGCCGCAGTTCTCCTGCATCGCCTCAATCCTTCCTCGCAAATATATCTTTAGTTGTTGCTTCGGGTCTCCCCGAGCCGCGCAGCAACTCTATTACCTTCACGTCGACGCCGTTAGCCGCTATCTCCTTGGGCAGATCCTCGGTCTGTGTGGCCACCACCACTTGGTATTCAGCCGCGAGCGAAGCTATGAGGCCCGCCAGAGACGCCCTGACGCTGGGATCCACGTAGGGCAGAGGGTCGTCCAGCAGAAGGAAGCCCAGCCTAGGGCCTAACAGCCTGCGCATCGATATCACGAGCGAGAGCGCCACCGCCAACCGTTGCCCATCGCTAAGCTTGGAGATGCCCACGACGTTTCCATCCGCCAATCTCGCCTCCACCTCGTACGCCTTTTCCCTCAGCGTCAACCCCAACGACGCGATGTCCCTATATGGGTATATCTTTGAGAAATTCCTCCAGAGCTCATCCTCTATCTCCCCAATTATTCTAGATCTAACATTATATTTTAATATATCTATCTTATTTGATATTTCAGAAAATCTATTGTATGCATACATATACTTCTCCAGCCTCGACCTCAACATATCCAGCTCCTCGTCGACGTTGGCCAAGACCTCCGACAACTTCCTCAACTCGTCGTTAACATCCGCCTTTCTCCTCCTAATTCTGTCCAGCTCCTCGGAGATCGCCCGGAACTCCTCCTCGGCCTCCAGAGCCGCGCCGCTCAGGCCCAGATTCTTGAGCTCACGCTCCAAGCCCTCAAGCTCCTCGCGGAGTTGACGCGCCCTGAGCGCCCTGTTGTACCTCCTCAACATCTCCTCTACGGCCTCAGGCGTTACGCTACTCAAGAAGCCGGCCAACAGCTCGAGACGCCGCGAGATCTGGGAGTAGGACTTAGCCGCTTGGTCCAGCCTCGCCCTGGTCTTCTCCTCCTCGCCGGCCAGCCTCTCCAGCTCCTCCCTTGCCTTGAGGTACTCAGACACCGTCCCCAGGAGGGACGACAACTCCCTATAGGCGTCCTCCAGGGCCTCCAGCTCCTCCCTCGCCTTCTCCAGCTGGGCCAGCTCCTGCGAGTACTCCCTCTCTATATCCTTCAGTCTGCTCGACGCGGCGTCTCTGTCCAGCCTGCCGCCGCATACGGGGCACCTCTCGGCGCCGGTCTCCAGCGCGTATAAGATTATATACCTCAACGACGACGCGTAATGAGTCCTCTTCTCCAGCTCCTTGACCTTTTCCCTCGCCTCGTCCAGCCTCCTTCTGACCTCCTCGGGAGATCCGTAACGCGCGGAAACCTCCTTGAACCTCCTGTAGGCTCCCTCGAGCTGGTCGACCCTAGCCCTAAGCCTGGAAATCTCGGTTCTCAGCTCGTCCAGTCTAGCCGCCAGCGACCTCCTCTGGGCGTCGGCCGCCGAGAGGGCCTCCTCCAGGGAGCCTTTTATCTTGGCCAACTCCATATAGGCCTCCTGCAGAAGTTCGGCGAGCTTCGCGGCGTCGGGCTCCCTCGATATTTTCTCGAGCATCTGCGGGTCGAGCATGTGCTCGAACTCGGCCATAACTCCCACGAACCTATCTCTGAGCTCCTCTATGCGCCCCAGCTCCGAGATATACGCCTCGCGGCCCGACTCCTCCAGCAACTCCAGCTCGGACTTGGCCCTGTAGTAGGCGTTTATCTTGTCTTGAAGGGCCGATATTTTGTCCATATACCTCCTCCTCTCCTCTAGGAGCTCTCTGTATCTAGCAGATAGATCCGCCTCCCGGCGCGTGAGGTCCTCGAGCTCTCTCTCCAGCGATGCCTTTACGCCCTTCAGCTTGGACAGACTTCCGTATTTCTCTATCGTGTCTCTATATTTCTCATAATACGATATTTTAATTCTAATTTTTTCTATTTCCTTCATTATATTTTTTAATGTAATATTTATTATTTTCTGAATATTATCTAATATATCTATTTGAAGTATTTTATCTATTAACGAAGTCCTCTTGAGCCTATCGCCGTGTATGAAGTCCTCCAACGCGTAGTGGGATATATAGATCACTCTGTCGTAGTCGTCGCCCGTTATGCCCGTCATCTCGGCGAGCGCCCCCTCGGCGGCTTCGTCCAGATATCTGCGGTCGTCGAGCTTGAGCTCCAGGCGGCTCCGGCCCCCCCTCCCCACCGACCGCCTCACCAGGGCCTTCCTGGTCCCGTCGGCTAGCTCCAGCTCCACCAGGGCGCTGTCGGAGCTCAAGTTGACCAGATCCGCGAGCCTCGCTATCCTCTGCCTGACCTCCATCTCCCGCCCGAACAAGGCGAACTCGATTGCCTGGAGCAACGAGGATTTGCCGGCGCCTACCCTGCCGACGATGGCCGTCACCGGCGATAGCTGGAACTCGTATTCTCCCGAGTAGACCTTGAAGTCCCTCAGCCTAATCCTCGAGATCCTCCACATGAACTCCCCACTGCGAGAGGAGACTCCTCACCTTCTCCCGAGCTCCCTTCGGGCCCGAGGATCTATACGCCTTGACCAGATCCAGCATTATATCTATATCGGAGCCCTCAAGGACCTTCCTAGCCTCCTCCTCCACTATTTTGAAGATATCCACAGCAGTGCCGCGTCCTGTTTATATCTACCCTCTCCTTCTGATAAGCTTAACCCACTCGTTTTCCGCTATCGAGGGCGGGCCTCGTTGCTCCGTACGCTGCTCCGCCTTGCCCGCGGCCAGCTCCCGCCTCACGTCCTCGAGCGCCTTGTCTACATAGCTCTTAAGCTTCTTGAACACCTCCTCCTCTATTCTCTTGGACTCCCTGCTGACCGCCTCGGCCACGGCCGCGTTGACCGCGCCCAGGATCTTGGACAGATCCACCTGTTGGGCCGGGCGGGGCCTGGCCCTGGCGGGCATCCTCAGCTCGACCCCCTCCAGGCCCCTTGAGGGATCCACCGAGATCAGCCCCACGCCGAGCGCCTTCAGGTGCTTGGGATCTACCAACGGTAGTGCGTCCTTGGCCAGGGCTATGTACGCCTTGTCGCAGTCCTGCTGGAGCAGCTCGTTGATTTTCTTGTATATCTCCGCCTCCTCGTATATGTCGGCGAAGTAGGCCTTGACGGAGACCCTATTGGCGCCGTCCAGCAACGCCAGATCGTCGCCTCTCTCCGACTCCAGCTTGAACCCCAGTACCTCTGTGAGGTATCTAATCAGCAGATATCTAGCTAGTTCCACCGATAATGTACCAACCCTCCTTATTTATGTTGTCCCATTTAAGCGACAGGGGCAGCGCATAGCCGTATATCACCGCGCCGCGCCACGCGGAGTACTGCGGCTCTTTGACCAGCCTCACGCCTACCTTGGCGGCGAGCTCTCTGTTGACCTCGCCCAGCATGAGCCTTACCTTCTCCACGCTGTTTACGGCGTATTCCTCGAGGCCGGCGGGCACATCCCACTTGAAGGCGCCGCCGCTGAGTATCACGTTTGAGGCCACTCTGTCTTGGACCTCGACCGACACGCTCCTCAGGGAGGATATTATGGCCGACGCCAGGTCCATCTCGCCGTAGAGCGTGACGTCGCCTATCACGGCGTCCTCTATCCTTATTCTGCTCTGGTCTATATAGCTCTTGAACTCCTCGTGGCGCGGGTTGAAGACGATCTCGCCTATCAAGAACCTGGTCCAGGCGTACTCCTTGGGTATCTCTATTTCCACTATCGGGGAAAGCCTGACCTTGGCCGTGAACTTGTCGGGGTTGGACCTCGCCGCCGCTATGGCTTGCCCCAAGCCGCGGGGGACCAAGCCCACAGCCCTCTTTACCGTCTCCACGACGTACTCCTCGCGGGCCACGTCGCCGTAGCCCATATCTTTAAGCACTTCCCTGGTCACCGCGTTGGCCTCGGCCCCTCCTCTATTCAGCGCCACGAGCCCCTCTCTTATCATCGCGTAGCTTATGGGCGCCACCTGGATATTGCCGTGGCCTCCCTCCACTATCACGCAGTTGACCGCGTTCTCCGCTATGGCCACCGCAAGCGGCTGGGGCAGAACCGTCGCGGCGTATATGGACTTGGACTCCGCCGAGATTTTCTCCAATATGTCGAAGAAGCCTCTGTACATGTAGTCGGGGGCCAACGCCGAGAGGGCCATGGAGACCAGCCAGCCCTTGAACTCGGGATCGGCTACTGGGAACTGGGCCAGCACGTAGCGGGCGAGCTCCCTCAGCACCGACCAGGCGTCTTCGTCGTCCCGCCTAGCTATGCCGTCTTTAAGCGGATACTTCATGTTGCGCTGGACGTCCCTCACGCTAGAGAGATAGTTGCGCACCTCCTCGTCGCCTACTACAAGCCCGCGCGACAGCACGTCCGGGGGTATCCTCATCTTGACGGACTCCGGTACGTCGCGGAGGAAGAGGCCTCTGGTCTGCACGACGTTGGGCTCCGCAAGAGTTATCGGCCCGTACTTGGTGTAGCTGGTGCCGAAATCTATCCCGAACACGTACTTCAACCTGTAGCTGTCGCTGAGCTCCGCCACGTCGAGAACTCAGCTGGGCCTTATTTTTATTACTCCCTGGTCGATCTCTATATCGACGCTGTCGCCGACGTCGATATCGCCGAGGGACTCCACCTCCTCGTCTGTCAGCCAGACGGTAAGACGCGGCACGGCGATCTTGTTGAGGGAAAACGGCAACGACTTTATTATCTGCGACACAAGCGGCATTATCTCCCTCGCCACGGGGACGGACTGCTCATCGGGCGGGGCCATCACCAGGGGGCCTGGGATATCCTTCTCCTCCACCACGTCGATCTTCACGTAGCGCGTGCCGGTAGGGTCTGCGACCAGCTGTTTGCTCACCACAACGCCCTTTACCACCACCACGGGGCTCCATCTAAACCTGTAATTAAACTTAACCGCATCGGCAGAGGACAGGCGGCGGGCGCCGAGATCGCAACGGCCCGCCTACTCCTCTAAAAAATTACGCCATTTCGAGGATTACCTCGACAGCAGCCACCGTCCTCTCCCTTCCGCCTTGGCCCTGGACCTTGTCGCTGAGCAGCTTGACTTCCCTTATGTTGACCTTGCCGGGGAGGAACCTATCGCGCACCATCACGGCGGCCGCCACAGCCTTAGATATAGCGGCTCCTCTAGCCTTCAGCACCACCTTCCTCGTGCCGGCGTTGAACGCCATCACCGTGGCTATTATGTAGTTCGTAGTGGGTTTTTTGCCCACCAATATTGTTTGTTCTGTCGCTGCCATGAACCGCCACGCTATAGACCTTTTTTAAATATTGCCCCCGCACAGCCGCCGCGCGGATATCTTTAATTAAACTCGGTGGATTTGCGCGACGTGGAGGACTTAATATATAAGGCCGCCTACGGCCGACGGCGCGAGATCTTGCTCACGCTATATAGCGAGGGCACGACCAGTTTAAATAGGCTCAGGAATAAGCTGGGCATCTCGTCGTCGGCGCTTCTATTCGATATCTCCGCGCTGGAGGCGCTGGGGCTCATCAAGAGAGATGGGGGCTTCGTCGAGCTGACCGACAAAGGGGCCAAGGTGGCCTCTATCCTATCGTCCATAGCCCCTCTGAAGAACTTGTCCATGTTGGAGGCGCTGGGGCTACGCCCCTTCGTCGTCCCCATGCTCGCGTCGCCGTACCTCAACGCCGTAGCCGCGTTGCTCCTGGCTATTTGGATCGCGTCGATATACATTTCCAGGTCCGCATTAATAGGAGTTATATACAGTTATATTTTTACTAACATTTATTATATTTTATTTGTATCAATTTTATCACTGACTACTATATTAATATCTATTTATTTTGCTACACGTAGAAAAGTCCATATAACTAATATAATAATCGGGTTATTTCCATTATTAATATATCCATCAATTTCTATTATAATAAATAATTATAATATTATTTATACATTGAAATTTATATTGTTATTACTATCATGCGGCACTCTATCCACTGCGACATCCTATGACGTGGGCTCCAAATACGAGACGGCGCTGTTGGCCTATCTCTCTGGCATGTTCATATTTCCTATACTTATCTATTTAATGCTACATGTTTATATATAGACCTCAGGAGGATAGTTATGCCACATTAAGTTTACTATCTAGAATAAATAATAGATTCAATATATGTATTGATGTGGGCGCCGGCTCGTGCATACTTACGCGTGAATTGAGTAGATTCTGTAGACACGTCGTAGCTGTGGACATAAACCCCTACGCCTGCGCCGAATGCAGAAAGTACGACGTGCTGTGCGCCCACGGGCTCTCGGCCATATCTAGAGCCGACTTGGTAGTCAGCAATCCGCCCTATCTGCCGCCCGAGGAGCCGCCCAGCGATATGGAGGCCCTAGCTATCTACGACTACGGGCTCATCGACCACATATTGAGGTGGGCCTTCGCCTATAGGCCGCGCCTATTGGTGCTGACGTATAGTACTCTCGGGAGGGCCGACCTAATCGAGGAGGCAGCCTACGCCCTAGGCAGAATAGTGGATAGGGAGGTAGTCCACCGCTTCTTTGAGGATATAGTCTCTATTGCTGTTGAGCCTCTGGGCCCAGTCTCTGGAAGTTCTTGAGCCTTATATGCAACAACGACTCCAGTATATCGCTTATGTATTCATTTATCCTCACGGCGCTATCTCTGGCCAGCGAGGTGGCCGGATCGGACAGGATCACCTCCTTCCTCATCTTGAGGGCCCAGTCCGTTAGGTCCCTATATAGGGCGGTGAGCTTCATGTCGTCGACATTTCCGCCGAAGAAGTCCATCAAGGCGCCCATGTGCTCCGCAGCTCTCTCCAATATCGGCCTGACAACTCTCAAGTCCAGTTTTTCCTCTTGGTTTATATATGCTATTTTGCATATATGGTCGGCGATTCTCTCTATGGACTTGGCAATTATCGTATATTCGACCAAGTCCCGGGGATCCTCGACTTTCAGCTCCAGCATTATGTAGCGCGACATGGCGGCCCTCTTCAGCTGACGTTCGACCAGCCAGTAGAGCCTGTCCACCTCGTCGTCGCGCTCCGTGACGTCCCTCAGCAGCTCCATGTTGTCGGCCTCCAGGCCCCTTATCAAGTCGAGCAACATGTTGTCCGTCAGCTTCAACATCTTCAGAGCTACGTCGCCTATGGCCAGCTCGGTCGCCGCCACCATGGCTTGGACGACCAGCTTGTCGCTGGACTCCTCCGTTATCTCCATATCTATAACCCTCCTCCTCACGAAGTCCTTGAGGTGCTTCCTATACTGTGTAGCCCCGGGGGCGAACCTCATCGTTATGACCTCGGCCCCTGCTATATAGATCGACATGAATATCTTCTCGAGCTCCTCCAAGCTGGCCCTCTCGCCGATCTGGAGCTCGACGGACAGATATGTGCGTTTGCCCAATTTACGCGGTATAAGGACCAGCGTGTTGTCCGGCTGAGGCACTATGAGCACCTCGTCTCCTGGCGACAAGTTGGTTCGTCGCGCCCATTCCTTCGGCAGGCTGACTATGAGGGTGGCTCCGCCCGTCAACTGTACCCTACGCACTTCGCCTTCCATGTGCTATCTTGAACAGCTATATATAACTATTTATTGCATATACTTACTCCCTGTATATATATACAATATAAATAATATGATTAATAATAATTTTTAATATAAATTATATATTTAATCTATAAATTTATTGTTTTTGATTTTATCTTTTATATAGTCGTGAAGATATTTTAATCCATGTGCCGACAAGGCCTCTATCTCCACCTTCTTCTTGCTCTTCAGGAAGTACTCTAGCTCTTTCCTCCACACGTCGTTCTGGAACCAGGGATATTTCAGGAGCTCCTGCGCCCTCTTCACGTCTCTGTCGGTAGCTTTTATCACGAATTGATCGGGTATCTTGTACCTCTCTATATCTAGGGGCGCCACCCCGAGGAATTTAGCGTTGGGAGTCGCCAGCCTTTCGCTCTCGTAGCTGAGCTTTATAGAGCCGCTCTTATATACCGAATAGATGTAGATCCCGTAGGGGTCGCCGTCCGTCAACACGTAGACCGGCAACTTGTACTCCTCGTTGAGCCTTTTGACGAATCTCCTAGTTGCTCTATCGGGCATGCCCTTGGCCGTTATCAAAACGGCGTTCTCCTGCGACCAGAACTTCTCCCTAACTAGGCGCTGGAAGATGGCGTCCTTCTCTATGACCAAGACGTAGGAGGCCTCCACCTTGATTATCTCCAGCGCGTCGACGTTGACGGGAAGGCTCAGGGCTGTCTCGCCGAATTTAGACGCGTCGAGCTCGTAGCCCTGAGAACGGACGACTATGGGCCCCACCACCTTTCCCTTCACGTCGGCGCTGACGCCCATCTCTTCCCTCAATATATTCGTCGCTACCTCTATGTCCTCTATAACTCCATTGGACTCCGCTTGTTCATCCCAGGTATTCTCCCTATGGACTCTGCCCAGAGGGTCCTTGAAGACTATAGTGTGCTTTCCGTTGTAGTAGAGGTCGCGTATCGTGGGGAACACGTCGGCCCTCATGGCCTCCACTATGAGGCTGAGCATCAACACGGTCTGCATGAACCTCCTGGACTCCTTGACGTCGAGGAACCTCCTGCGTATCTTCTCGGGACCCAGCTTCAACATCCTCGCCCTCTCGTCCCACACAGTGTTGCCTAGAGTGCGGGCCGGTATCTCCATCACGGGCTCCCTCAAGCTCAACGCGGATTTCGCCAGCTCGGCCCCCCATTCCTCCAACTGCTTCAAAAACCTAGCCCGCTCACCCATGCCCCGCCTCGTACTAGATGCTATATATTCTTGAGGGCCCACACCTCAGAGAGGAGGGCAGATAAAGATGTCATAGTGCAGTATGTGAACAGATGTGCCGTCGCCTCACCGCTGTAGGCACTCTGTGCGCCGACTTATGGACCGGGCCTCAGGACCTCCGTCCCGGCCGCCATCGAGGGGCCGACCTCTGGCAGGGGCGCCGCTCTGCTGCCGAGAGGCGGCTGTGGGGCTAGGTCGGCTATCTGCCTAGGGCCGGGGCCTACGGAGCCGCCTCGGCCTCCTCCTTAATCGAGGAGCTCATGGACAGGACGTGTTTGGCGAGCTCCTCCGCGGTGAGGCCCAGCTTGTTCTCTATCAGTTTGTATAGGCTGTTCGCCAGCGCCTCCCTATCCAGACCTGTCACTATGGACATGTCGCGGGCTATCTCGTCCACGTATTTCGCCAGCGATGTATATCTGTTGAGCATCTCCATTTCTTTCTCCTTCCGGGATAGGTAGATCCTTAACTTCCTCGCGGCGTCTCTCAACGCGAGCTTCATCTCCTCCTCTATCTCTTGGATCTCCGCTATAGCCTCCTTGCCGGCCGAGGCGTAGGGAATTTTCGTGGAGCAGACGTGGATTATTACGGCGACGGGGGCAGGGAACTTCACCTTATAGCTGTCCCAATGGAATTCGTCCACCACCTTCCTCGCCACGTCGGCCCCCTCGTCGTATAGCAACGGGATTTTGTTGGCATAGCGCAACAGAATCGGCTTGTCCACCGGCGCTATCTGGCCGCCCCAAGCTATTGCGGCTTCGACTATGAAGGGATACCCCGAGTAGCTGCTGGGCTTCCTGGTCACGGCGAAGACGGCCTCGGCCCCTAGGATGGACTTCGCGCCCACCTCTAGGAGCTCTTGACCTGCGGGCGAGAGCCAGTCTGCCCTGGGCCTCCTCCAGCCCTCGTAGGCCTTCATCTTCTCGACGAGGAGGACTATTTCGTCCTGCGTGAGAGAGCCCACGGATCTGTTGGGATCGAGCGCGGCCCACTCCAGGAAGGACCTCGCCAGACCTTCCCCGACGCCGTCGAAGTTCTTGGCTAAAAACTCGGCTAAAGTCGCCGTCTTGCTCTCCAATATCATCTGCTTCACGGTATCCACGTCGACGCTCTTGGGGTGAGGAAGGCCTTCCTTCGGCGGCGTGGGCATCTTGATCGTGCGCCTCTTTAATACCATCTCCATATCGGGTCCCTTGAAATATATCTCTGAATATGGGGAAATTATCGCAGTTCTTCTTAGGTATTCCTCTATCCTTTTCTTCGAATTTAGCCAATTGCCTTCTATGACTACCTTCACGGCGGTGCCGTGCCATTTATATTTATTATTATATTCCTTCATGTCAACTATTATAGGTTCATTTTTCGTCGTATCTATCATTATTCTATATTCATATATCTTGTCCGAGCGAACAGCCGCCGATCTTACCAAAAGCGGTCGGTTGGTGGTGCTCTGGGCGTATAGAACAACCATCTTGAGGCCGAGCCCGAAGACGCCCCTGTGCTGTTTTATCTTGTACTTGCTGCTGTAGAAAACACGGCCGAAGACGTTAGGTATCTCCTGGCCGGGTATCCCCACTCCGTTATCCTCTACATATATCGAATACCAGCCCTTGGCCTCGTCCACAGGCCTTATCGAGACCGTTATATTCGGCAATATGCCGTAGGGCTCCGTGGCGTCGAAGCTATTCTCGACGAGCTCCCTGACGGTCTGGTACATCGCCCTCGCGGGGTTTTGGAACCCCGCTATCTCTCTATTCCTCCTGAACCATTCCGCTACAGGAAGGGCCTCGTAGGCATAGGTAATAGCCACGTGGGGGGTAATATGGGCGATTTAAAGCTTTGTCGCCAGCCGCCGACGCCGGGGGCGGCCCAACGACGGCTCCGCCCGGCGCGGTGCGCGTCGGACCGGGCGCGGGCCTCTACCTCTGGGCGCCCGCCCCACATTGGGCTATTTTCAGTATCTTGGCTGCGGCATCGGGTGCATCGAAGCCGAAGACGTAGCCGTTGGCCTCTATGCCGACGCCGCCTCTGTCCAGCACCACGTCGTAGCTACGGACGCGCATGGCGGCCGTTATGTTTTCGATGGTTTCCTCCTCTGTGTTGCTGGGACCTACAATTACATATTCGTAATTATACTTTTTAATACAATTTATTATATTTTCATCATATCTTATATTTATAACTGCTTTTATATTTCTATGGATATTATTTATATTTAATATAAGCTTGCCCAGAAATTTGGCACCCCACAGCTGGGGCTCAGACGTGGTGACCAGCGATTCTCCCACCACCGAGATGCGGCCGGGATACCCGATCGGCCCCTCGCCGCCGAGCTCCACTATATTCATCAACACCTTTGGAACTAGATTTATTACATATTTATTGCTTTTAAGCATATTAAAACTTGTTATAATTCTATTTTTAACCTCATTTACAATAGATATGTTTTTACATATATCGCAATTCCTTAGGTAGGGCGCCGCGTGTCTATGCACATCGCAAAACCTCAGAGAAGATAGGAGAGATAACACAAAGTTGTTCAGATATTCGATGGCCTCAGGATAGTTCTGTTGATCCACCGCCATGACGACGACGTCCAAAAGCCTGTTGACCTCCTCCTTGGATAGCCCCACATCGGCCAGCCTCCGCTCGTAGTGCTCCCTGTCCAGCTTCAAATAGGCGCTTACGGCCGGCTGCGATATGCCGAGTATCTGGCCCACCTTGCTCTGCGAAAGGCCGCGGCGCGACAGCTCGTGGGCGATCAGCCCCTTAAGCGGCTGCATGACCTTTTCCGACAAGAGCTCCAGGGGGAACACAGTCCATAGAAATATCAATAAAATATTTACCCAATAGGCCTTCGGCGACGGGGCAGCCGCCGCGGCGCGAAACCTTATTATTTGACCCAGACGGCTGGCGCGTGATAGACCATATAGAGCTGCAGTTAGGCGAGCGTAAAATATCCGGCGAGCTGACGCCGTTGACATTTATAGTAGGTTCAGGTAAAAGCGTCTTTATAAATTCTATATATTTAGTTTTATCAAATATAGGATTGAAAATACCAAAAATATATTATAATAAATTTAATATATCTATAAAAATAAATAATAAAATTTTTTCTTTACAAAAAAACGGGAAGATATATAGACAGATATTCGACGAAGGGGGCAGAAAGGTCGCGATAGAGTATGGCGCCTTGGACGGCTCCCGCATCAGCAGGATCGTGGAGCCGTTCGAGCTCGCGATCAAGAACGCAGATATCTTGATGCCCCAGATAGATGTAGCCGAACACGTCTCCATATTGGCCGACGAGGAGATAGAGGAGGTGAATAGGCTCATAGGCGAGTTCAGAAAGGCCTTCTCGCTGAAGGTGACCTCCCTGGGCCCGTATATAGACCCCAGGACCTTCCACGACCCGACCAAGGCCGCGGGCTCCCTCAAACCTGACGGCAGTAATCTGGTCGGCGTGTTGGCCAGGTTAGCTCTCGAAAACCCAGACGCCTACGATAGGCTGAGGACGTCCTTCAGGAAAAAGGGAGTCAAGCTCGCCGTAGGGCTTGCGAAAAGGGGCGTCCTGGCCGGCGTGGCCCACATCGGAGGGGCCAAGATGCCTATCTCCAGGTTGCCCTGCAGCTTAAAGACGGCGTTGGTGTTCGCCGCGGCCGTCGCGACCAAGCCAGATCTGCTACTCATCGAAAATTTTGATTGCTGCTTCAACGAGGGCCTGGTCGATATATTGACAAGCTATTTTAACGAGCAAATATCGAGGGGCCAAATAGTCGTGGAAATACATAGGCCCGACGTAGCCGATCTATTCAAGATACAGTACAAATCGATAGTTTCGGTGGCGCTCTGATTACGTGTACTATACGTATACCTTCAGCTCCTGCAAGATCTTTATAACCTTCTGGAGCTCCTTGATCTCCTTCTGGGCTATCTTGAGGGCCTCCTCGACCACATCGCGCGAGGGCCCTCCCACGTTGAACTCATACGCGACGTAGTTCAGGACGGCCCTAGCCCCCAAGCCCTCCACGTCCTTCAGGCTATTCCTGACGATTTCGGCGGGATCCACGTAGCTTCCTCAGCTCCTCTATTAAGCTATTCGCCGACGCCTGCGGTATTCTGATCTCCACATGTATCACGTCGTCGCCGCTGTCGAGCCGCAGAATGCCGCGCAGAGCCTTCTGTTTATTCAATCTAATAAATAACTTGTTTTTATATATAGTTAATTCATTTAATAAAATCTCAAAATCTAAATCATCTATTAATTTAATTATATTGGCAAAAATCTCCGAGGCGCGGCAGCCCTCGGCCTCTGCGTACAGCGCAGTTATGGCGTTGCCGTAATACCCCGCTATCCGGTCCATACGCACCTCGCCGGGCACGACGTTCCTCAAGGCCTTGGCCACCTTGCCGCAGTCCTCGGTGGAGTGGCAGTAGGCAGTCGCCCTTATCAGCCTGACGGGACAAGGCCTCTGCACGGCCGTAGCCGCATGCTAATATTTAAATTGGAGAAAGAGAGGGCCTTCATGTTCCCGCCCTCAATGGCAGGCTACGACAGAGCCATAACCATATTCTCGCCCGAGGGGAAGCTCTACCAGGTGGAGTACGCGGGCGAGGCGGTGAAGAGGGGCTGGCCGACGGTCGGCGTCAAGTGCTCCTCCGGAGTCGTGCTGGCCGCCGAGAAGAGGAAGATATCAGCGTTGTTCGACCCCACGTCCCTGGAGAAGATATATATCGTGGACGACCACGTGGCCATATCGCCGTCGGGCCTGCTGGCCGACGCAAGGGTGCTCGTCGACTACGCCAGATCGGTTGCGTTGACGCACAGATTCCTCTACGACGAGCCCATAGACGTCGAGGTGTTGACCAAAGACATATGCAACTTAAAGCAGCAGTACACCCAGTTCGGGGGCGCTAGGCCCTTCGGCGTGGCCCTGTTGGTCGCCGGCATCGACAGGCAGGGCCCCAAGCTCTTCCAGACCGATCCAGGCGGCGTATACCTCGGCTACTACGCCACGGCGATAGGGGCCGAATCCACAGCTATAGTCGAGTTCCTCGAGAAAAACTACAGCCAGGAGATGGATACGCCTCAGTGCGTCGAGCTGGCGCTGAGGGCCCTCAGCACAGCCATGGAGTCCATTGACGTCGACAGGATAGAGGTCGCATACGGCGACGTCAAGAGCAAGGCCATGAGGAAGATGTCCAAGGAGGAGCTCGCGCCCATTCTGGCCAGGATCAAGAAGTAGTAGCCCTCCGGGCGCAGAGCTCGGCTATAATCAACATCTGCTTCACGAGCTCGCCGGGCGTCACGCCTCTGGATATGCACCTAGCCACGTCTATAATGGCCTCGAGCCCCCCTCCCCCCTCCTTCCCACATATCTTCACCAGCTCCGTCTCTACACAGATGCCTCTAGATGCGCCGAGGCCGTCGGCCAGACACTCCAGGGAGACAGGACCCTCTATCTCGCACGGCACGTAGTAGCCTCCCTCGCCTCTGTATTTGGTGTAGGCCATGTCGCACTCCATATGTACGGCGCCTCTATCGGCCACGTAGACGCTCACGGCCCCTCGACCGCATCGCTATTTAAGCCTGAACAGCCCAGTCTCGATAAATTTTATTTCCCATGTTTTATAGGTGCTCGTATGACGAAGGTTGCCATAGCGAAGTTGGATCGGGCTGGCGAACACTTCGAGATCCTGGTCGATCCCGACGCCGCGTTGGAGCTCAAGATGGGGAAGTCCATAGGCTTGGACAAGGTGTTGGTCCACGAAGAGATCTACAAGGACGCCCGCAAGGGCCTTAGGGCCTCTGAGCAGGCGTTGAGGAAGGCGTTTGGGACGACAGACGTCCACAAGGTGGCGGAGGCCATCATCAGGGAGGGGGAGATACCGATAACCGCCGAACAGAGGCGCAAGATGGTTGAGGACAAGAGAAGGCAGGTTGTCGAGTGGATATCGCGCAACTGCATCGATGTGAGGACCAAGACCCCCGTGCCGCCCCAGAGGGTGGAGAACGCCTTGGAGCAGGTGCGCGCCGCCATAGATCTCTTCAAGCCGGTGGAGGAGCAGATAAACTATATACTGAAGGACCTCCAGAGGGTCCTTCCCATAAAGGTCGCCACGGTCAGAATAGCGCTGAGCGTGTCCTCGCAGTACGCCCAGAAGGTGAAGGGCTTTGTGGGCAAGTCGGCGAAGATAGTCAACGAGAAGTTCAGAAGCGACGGGTCTTGGGAGGCCATCGTCGAGGCGCCCGCCGGTCTTCAAGACATGATAATAGGAAGAGTCAACGATATAACTCATGGAGAGGGCGACGTGAAAATATTGGAGATAGTATACTGATGAAGTACGTATCCCCTAGACAGGTAATATTTCCCGGCGATCCGGTGGCCACCTCAGACGAGAGCGTGGAGGGCGCCGTGTATATCGACGAGGGGAAGTACAGAGCTTCGTCCATAGGCTTGGTCGAGTTCAGAGACAACAAGATAGTGGTGGTGCCTCTAGAGGGCTCCTACAGGCCCAAGCCAGGCGACGTGGTGATCGGCTACGTCACCGACGTCCTGGCGTCGGGCTGGGAGGTCGACGTGAGGGCGCCGCTGGCCGCGTGGCTGCCGGTAAACGAGGCCACGGCCAAATACATAGACCTGGAAAAGACCAGCTTGACAAGCCTCCTCAACGTGGGCGACGCGGTGATAGCCGCGGTGAAAGACGTGGATCTGACCGACGAGTTCCCCGTGATGTTGACGCTCAGAGAGGGGGAGAGGCTGGGCAAGATAGAGAGCGGGCTGGTCGTCGAGCTCTCGCCGGTTAAGGTGCCGCGCGTGATAGGGAAGAAGGGCACCATGATATCAACGATCTCGGAGCTGGGCTGCGACGTGATAGTGGGCCAGAACGGGAGGATCTGGGCCAAATGCCCGGGGCCCGAGGCCGAGCTCGCGTTGTTGCAGGTGATAGAGAAAATAGACAGGGAGAGCCACGTCGCCGGTCTCACCGACAGAGTGAGGGCGTTAATTGAAAGATATAAAGGTGGGGGCTCGGCTAGGCCATGAAACAACCGCCTGTGCCTCTGCTGGTAGAGGGCAGAAGGGCCGACGGGAGGGCGCCGGACCAGATGCGCGACGTGAGGATCTCCGTCGGCGTTATCTCCAACGCAGACGGCTCCGCCATGGTGTCCTACGGCAACACCACCGCCGTGGCCGCCGTCTACGGCCCGCGCGAGATGCACCCCAGACATCTGAGCTTGCCGGATAAGGCCGTCATGAGGGTCAGGTACCACATGGCGCCGTTCAGCACCAAGGATGAGCGTAAGAACCCGGCGCCGTCGCGTCGCGAGATCGAGATAAGCAAGGTCTTGAGGGAGGCCCTTGAGCCCGCCATATTCCTTGAGCAGTTCCCGCGTTCCCGTATAGACGTATTCGTCGAGATAGTCCAGGCGGACGGATCCACGCGGGTGGCCTCGCTGACCGCGGCGTCTCTCGCGCTTGCGGATGCCGGGGTGCCCATGAGGGATTTGGTGATAGGCGTGTCCGTCGGCCTGGTCAACGGCGTCGTCGTGCTGGACCTAAACGGGCTGGAGGACAACTACGGCGAGGGCGACATGCCTGTGGGCTATATGCCGAACCTGGGCAGGATAACCCTCCTGCAGCTCGACGGCGCATGGAGCAGGGATAGATTCGCCGAGGCCGTAAAGCTCGCCGTAAAGGGCGCCGAGTACGTCTACGGCAAGGCCCGCGAGGCGCTTAAGGCCAAATACTTCGAGATAGCCGAGGAGGTGGCGAAATAATGGCGTCCATATCCCCCTACGGAAAGCGCTTCATCTCGTACATAAGGCAGAGCCAGATAAGGAGGCTCGTGGGGTCCGGCGTCAGGATAGACGGGAGGACGCCCCACCAGCTGAGGGACGTGTCCATCAGGACCAACGTGGTCAATACCGCGGATGGGTCGGCCGAGGCGCTGTTGGGGAAGACCAGAGTGGTGGCGGGAGTCAAGGTGGGCCTGGGCCAGCCGTTCCCGGACACGCCCGACGAGGGCGTGTTGATAGTGAACGCCGAGATTCTGCCGCATGCCTCCCCCTACAGCGAGATAGGGCCTCCGGACGAGACGGCCATAGAGCTCGCCCGCGTGGTGGACCGCGGCATACGCCACAGCGGCTTCGTGGACTTCAAGAAGCTGGCGATAGACCAGAACAAGGTCTACGTGCTCTGGGTAGATCTCTACGTCCTGAACGACGACGGCAATCTGGTCGACGCGGCGAATCTCGCCGCCCTGGCGGCTCTACGGTCCACCATGTTGCCGTCGGCCGTCAAGGACGAGGCGGGGGTTAAGCTGGATCGGAACAACAAGACGGCGCTTCCGTCCGACCTCTCCAAGGCGCCGATAGCGGTTTCGATAGGTAAGATAGATTCCCGCATTATAGTGGATCCCAACCTCGAGGAGGAGCTCTCGCTGGATGGACGGATAACCATAACCATAGCTCAGGACTCCATCGTATCCATGCAGAAGACAGCCGGCTATTTCACCGAGCAGGAGCTCTGGCAGGCCGTGGACCTCGCCTACTCGATCAGGGACAAGCTCAGGGATGTTCTGCTGAAGAGCCTGGTCTGAGGCATCCCCTCTTCATCTCCGGCCAGGCGATGGGACTCGGGAACCCTCCCGGGCGGGGGCCCCAGCCGGTCGGGGCTCCCTCTTCGTCGTGAGGCATTTGGACGGGCTCTCCGGCCCGTGCGGCGAGCGGCCGGCCCTCGGCCGGCGGAGTCTCTCCATGGTGATACGTTACGTCTCTCCGTACGATGATCTGTTGCGCCGTCCATAGAGATCGGCGTGTGATTCCAAATGGCCGATAGGCCAATTTAAAATATCGATTTTATTATAAGGCCAGTGGGCACATACCCAATTATGTGCAACAACGCTTGGAGGCGTGGTGCCAGCCTCATAGCAACAAAGACTTATAGATAGGTTGCTTCGGCGGCCGTGAGAGGTCTGTGGGTGGTGTTAGTTGCGGCGGCTTTGGCCACCGTGGCGGCCTTGACGGCCGTGGTAGCTGCGCAGAGGGCCTTAGTATACATTGTGCCGCTGTATTCCTACCCGTGTTGCGGCTACGAGCAGGAATGGGGGAAGTTGCTCAACCTCCACACAGACAAGGAGGTGTGGGTGGTGGTCAACGTGGACGACGGGCCCGGCTCTTCGGTGGACTCCACATACGTCTCTGTCATCAGCGGGCTTAAGCAGAGGGGCTTCAAGGTGCTGGGTTACATATACAGCTCCTACGGAAGGAGAAGCCTGGAGACGGTATACTCAGAGATGGACAGGTGGATAAGGTTCTACAACGTAGACGGCTTCTTCATAGACGAGGTGTCCACGAGCCTGGAGACCTATAGCTACTACTCTTCGATATACAGCAGAGCCAAGAGCCTTGGCAAATACGTCGTGCTGAACCCCGGCACCAACATAGACCCGAGGTTCTTCAACATTGCGGATAAGATAGTGGTGTTCGAGTCGCCTCTGGAGGAGTACGTAAACTTCAGCTACCTGGACTACTCCTCTGCGGCGCCCGACAGGGTGTGTACAATTGTTCTAAACACGCCGCCGGACAAGGTGGACTACGTCGTACAGAAGGCCGTCGCAAACGGCAGCAGGTGCGTCTACGTACACGACAGAGCCGACAAGTGGCAAACTGGCGACTCGGCCTACTTCTACCTGAGCCCCTATTTGAGTTGGCTCTCACTCCCGTTTTTGTTAATACAGATATGCGTCGACGAGCAGGTCGGCCGGGGCCGTCGCGGGGCGTAGGACGCGGGCCTGGCGGCGTGCCCTAGGCGCATGGCCACGCCGAACACGGCGCCGAGGGTTGTCCCAGTCTGAAGGGCCGCTACCGCGCTGGCGAAATTTTATATAGCCCAGATCATTGTGGCGCATGCCGTTTAGCCACACCAAGGTGGTGGGGCCTGCCGGGAGGTACGGCGCCCGGTACGGCATGGGCATCAGGAGGAAGATAACCGCCGTTGAGGTCAAGCAGAGGGGCCTCCACCGCTGTCCCAACTGCAGGTCGCTGGTGAGGCTGAGGCGGCTCGCCTTCGGCATCTGGCAATGCCCCAAATGCGGCTTCACCTTCGCGGGCGGCGCCTGGATCCCGCAGACCATACTCGGCAGAACTCTGACGCCCGAGGAGCTTAAACAAGTGGAGATACAGAAAGCCAGATGGAGGGGGGCCTCGCAGGAGCCCAGCTAGCGGCGAAAATACTGGCGACCACCTCCAGATTCTACTCGAAAAAAATCAACGAATTCCTCAACGAGCTCTCGACCGCGTTGCCCGGCGTGGAGAAGATAGTCAGGGGGAAGCGGTCGTATCGGGCTCTGCTGGAGGAGGCCGTCGCCAGGCGCGCCGACTATATCGCGCTAGTCAGATCCCGACGGGGCAACCCCGCCTCCCTGGAGTTCATAGACGTGGCGAGGCGCCGCTGGCTCCCCTACTCCATCCCCATATCCGGCGTGAAGATGCGGGAGGATCTCCAGGTATATGTGGCCAGAAAGCCCAAGGCCCGGCGCGCGGCCATCGTCGACTACACGGCGAGCGAGCTGGCGGACGTGTTCCTGGAGATCTTCAGATACCCTCTGTTTTACTCGATAGATCTGGAGGAGGTCAGAGGCCGCTACGACACGCTGCTCTTAATCAGGGGGAAGCCGGGGGGCTACTCCCTGGAGCTTATCGACGGAAGGGATCTGGGGCCGCGGGGCCTTGTTATTAAAGTTAAGGGAATAAAGATTAAATATGTATAAAATATCTGTTAAAATTAAAAAAGATAAAATTGTCGAAGAAACCTTTAAATCATTGGAAAAAGAGGTGGTATTCCGTAGAGGAAAGATCAAGGTATTTGTCGAGGGGGATTGGCTCGAGGTGGTGGGATATGCGGCGGACGTCGCCAGCGCCAGGAGTCTGGCCAACACGATCCTGAGGGCCCTCTACGTGATCGAGGGCGTGGAGGAGCTCTAGCGGGCGTGATACGGGCGGCGGCCATGCCTACGGCGACCGCGAAAGCCCCGCCCTAGGGCTGTCCCAGATGCCTGGAGGGCCCAATGCGCCCGACCCCCGCCCTAGGGGGCAGGCCTTCCGTCCTTTGCAGGGAGCCGCATGGGGCCGATAATTGAATGTTATGGGAAAAGTATTAAAGGGGGGCCGACCTCATCCATATGGCTCAACTCCCGCCGTCGCTTCAGGACTTGGTGAATAGGCTCCAGCAGGCGCAGAGCCAGCTGCAGAGCGTCTTGCTGAGAAAGCAGAACTACGAGGCGGAGCTGCGGGACGTGGAGAAGGCTATGGGCGAGATAGAGAAGTTGCCGCAGGACGCCAAGATCTACAAGTCTGTGGGGAACTTCCTGCTTCAGACCAGCAGGGACGTTGCGCTTCAAGAGCTGAAGGAAAGGAAGGAGCTCCTCGAGCTCCACATAAAGACGCTCTCGAGGCAGGAGTCCATGTTGAGGGAGCAGCTGGACAAACTGCGGGACGACATTAATAAGGAGCTGGCGCGGATTAGGGGAGGTGGAGAGAAGCAACAAACAGGCGCGGCCGCAAAGGGAGGAGGTTGACGTAGCCGAGCTCATCTCCGAGGTGGTGTACGAGTACATATCTAGGGAGCTTGGCGAGGACTTTCTGGAGGCCGAGATCGAGGTGGCGTTCGACGGCCGCTCCGTGGAGGTGTCGGTGGACGCCGGCGCGAGCGCCCTCGTCGAGGAGGAGAGGCTGAGGGAGGTCGTCGATAGGGCAGCGGAGCTCGGAGTAGCGGTCGCGGATTTAATAAAGGAGGGGAAGATACAGCCCGGCGGAGACAGGAGACATGTACTTAAAGAGGCTCTTAGGCGTATTGGGGGATCGGCGTAGGATCGCCGTAGTTACCCACAGACATGCGGATCTCGACGCCTTAGGCTGCGCCCTGGTGCTCCGCGACGTCCTGGAGGGCCTGGGCCGCGAGCCCGTCGTGGTGTGTCCCGACGGCGTGGCCAAGGACGCGAGGCCCTACGCCAGATGTTCCGAGGAGATGCCGACCGACGCGGAGATGGCGATACTGGTCGACGTGGCCTCTCTGGCGCAGGTCCCCCCTGTGGACATACCGCTGGCGGTCTTCGACCACCATGCGGTCGGCGACGCGTTGCCCGGCGTAAGGGAGGAGAGGCCCAGCTGTAGCGAGATGGCGCTGGAGCTGGCGCTGGAGGCCGGCGTGAAGCCGAGGCGGGAGTCGTTAATAGCGGCGGCTCTGGGCATCTACGCGGATACGGCTAGGCTGTCGAGAGCGGACGGGAGGACTCTGGCCGCCATCTCCGCCGCGATCTCGGAGATAGGCCCGCTTGAGAGGTATATAGCCCAGCAGGAGGAGGATCGGGCCCTCAAGATGGCTAAGGCGAAGGCGCTGGCGCGCCTCGCGGTATACGAGACCAAGGTGGGGATAGTCTGCGCCACGCATGTGGACGCCTACGAGTCCGACGTAGCCGCCATGCTGGTCTCCGCCGGATGCGACGTGGCCATCGCGGCGTCCCGCCACGGCGGCGAGGTGAGGCTCGTGTATAGATCCCATAGGGTCGACGTCGGCGAGGTGGCGGCGAGGATGGGCGAGCTTCTGGGAGGGAGCGGGGGAGGCCATAGGGGCGCGTCGGTGACCACCGTCAAGATGAGGGCGACGAAGGCCGATCTGCCGGCGCTGTTGATGCAGGCGGTCCGCGCCCTGGATCCCGACCCGAGACCGCTCAGGTGAGCTCTATCCTCAAGATCCTGAGCCCGCACGAGGGGCAGCCCATCACGACGTAGCTGACCAGCGACCTATATTTCGCCGAGAAGACCCTCTCGGACGCGTATATCCGCATCCGCGCCTTGGCGCAATTGGGACACAGATCGCCGTCGCCCAGACCCCGGCCTATCTTAAACGGCCTGAAGGCCATGGCGCGCCCGACGGCCTCCTCCAAGCCCTCCTCGGCGTCCGCCGCGTTGACGCCGATAAGCTTGACGCCGAGATCTCTCCCGTACCACCTGTTGATCCTGTCGGCGACGCTCTGGAGCTCGTCTATCACGAGGTAGGGCCTGTAGGCCACCACCACAAGGGCGTCGGAATTGAACAGCTTCAGGTAGTCGGCCAGCTCCAGCGGATCTGCGTCGAATATGTGGCTCTTCTCCGGGCACCAGAACGATACATAGAGGTCGCCGAGAGCCGCATATACGAGGTCGGACTTGCGCTCCACTATCCTGAACCCCCTGCCGGCCACATACTCCTCTACCTTCTGGCAGCTCACAAGGCTTTAATCCCCTCCGGATTTAAAGCCATGCGCTGCCCCATGTACAGACCCACCGCCGACGGGCCCCGGTGCATATTGATCCCCCCCGAGGAGTGGCGTATGAGCAGAGCGCAGCTGGAGAAGTACTGCAACAACGGGGGGTCCGGATGCTCCATATACGCCCGGTATATGTCCGTCAAGGGCAAGTCCTAGCGCCTCAGTTTTAGGTAGGCCGTCGAGAAGGCCGCCAGGATCCCCGCGATGGCCGCAACTAGCGCAGGGGATGCGTTGTCCGACCTGCGGGCCGTGGTGGTGGAGGTGGTCAGGCTGAGGGCGAAGGAGGTCGGGTTGACCGCCGTGGGCAGCGTCAGAGTGAATTCATATCTCACCAGCCCTGTTCCATATATTTTTTTATATGTTTCGGCAATAGAACTAAAATATTTATATCTTTCTATTGTCTTTGTAATATTATATCTATAGTTAGATACTATGGAGCTCACCAGGCCGAGGTAGGGGAGCTCTCCCTCCAACGCCGTGGAGAGGGCCTTGATCTGGCTTGCGCCGTGCCTCAAGGAGTCCGAGGCCGAGATCAGGTAGGACACGCCGTTGTTGATAGGCGCCGTGAGCCGGCCTATCTGGCTCGCCGCCGCGGATAGATTGCCGGCTATGCCCGCCAGAGACCTAGACGCGTTTATTATTATCGGCGGCACCTCGTTCAACATGGCTGTGGCGTTCTGCCTGGTGGCCGCCGCCGTTTGGTTCAACACGCCCTCCACCTGGCCCAGCTGGCCGCCGATAGACGCCAGGGTGCCTCTTGTCGCGGAGACTATGCCGATAAGGGCGCCCACGGAGGCCTCGGCGGAATTCACCGCGGACCGCAGGCCCTGGATCAGACCTATCGCGTAGTCCAGCTCCCGACTAAGCTCCCTTGTCGCGTTTTCTACCAACGTATTGTTCGAATTTATCTCATTTATTTTTTGTTTTATATCAATAAGATTCAAATATATTCTATTAATAGAATATTCGGTGTTTTGTAGATTGGAATAAATAACATATAGATTTCCCTCTATGGAGTCGAGGGCCTGCACGGAGGTCGAGAGGGAGCTCTCGTAGGCTCTTATCGCCATCGCCTGGGTCTCCAACGCGTTCGAAAGCGTGGTTAGGTACGCATATTCGTACTGCACGAGCAGGAGCGATCTATTTAGGGTGGACGCCACGCCGAGAAGAGACGCCGACATGGCGTCCAGTTGCGAGTTGAGGGCCTTTACGGCGTATTGCGATGCGTTCAAGCCTCTGGCCCCTTCCCTAAACGCGGCGGAGCTCAGATTCAGTACATAGACTAAGTTATTTAGATTATTGGTAACATTATATATTAAATCATTAAATATATTAACAGCATATGTTAAATTATTTAAATAATTATATGTATTATTTAATATATTTATTGAGCTGTTGGCCTGCTCTATATATCCGCCGAGATCTATGTCCGATATTATCTCAACGGAGGGGAGATCGACGGCGCCGAAATCGCCGAAGTTCGCAACCCTATAGGAGATCGAGAACGCCCTCTCGTTGCTGACCAGGAAGGTCCACTGGTATACGGTCGCGCCCCCTATGTTCTCAACCCCGGAGGGCGGCGTATCGCTTATTATCTCGACGCCGGACGGCCTCTGAACCAAGACTGTCACAGGTACGCCGAAAGGCATATAGTTTTTTATTATAAAGTTTATTTTAATTAATGTATTGTTTGAACAATATAATATATTGTTTATAAATGATGCATTAATATATGTTACATTATAGAAGATAACCAAAGGAGGAGGGTAGGATCCATTAACCGAGGCGTAGATGACCGAGGCGCTGAAGGGAGGCACAACGCGGCCCAAGTACTCCATGGGCTTCGAGGAGTTGTTGACGACGAAGTACTGATATTGATATGTAGTGGATATAGCGCCGCTATACGCGGCGCTTGTAGATATTATCAAAGTGGGCTCTATGGCCCACGCCACGGAGGCCAGCATGAGCAACGGCAGGGCTTTAGCTATCTCCACGTGGAGTCTATTGCTCTTATCTTTTCATATATCTCTTTTGCCCTCTCCAAGTCGATCCTTATCTCGCCTTTGGGGATCTCGCCGTCCACCACGTATCCGCCTCTAACCGTGTAGACCTTGTCGGCTATCGCCGCGACGTCGGGATCGTGCGTGGCTATGATGACGGTGGTCCTCCACGCCTTGTTTAGGGCCAGGATCAGGCTGAGTATGGCGGAGGCGCTCTCCAGATCGACGTTGGAGGTGGGCTCGTCGAGGATCAAAAGCTCGGGGCTGTTGGCCAGAGCGCGCGCCAGCGCCGCGCGTTGTTGCATGCCTCCCGACAGCTGGATGGGGTACCTCTCGGCGGAGTCCTCAAGCCCCACCAGCCTCAGCAGAAGTTTTGCCTTGGCCTTGGCCAGATCTCTCGGCATGCCCGCGGCAAGCATGGGCAACATCACGTTCTGCAGCGCCGTGAGGTACGGAACCAGGTTGTAGGACTGGAATAGATAGCCTATCTTTAGGAGCCTGAACCGCTCCAGCCTCCTCTCGTCGAGGTTCGTCACGTCGGTCCCCAGGACCACGACGGTCCCGCTGGTCGGCCTGTCCAAGGTCGACATTATGTTCAGCAGAGTGGTCTTGCCGGAGCCCGAGGGGCCTATGAGGACCGTCGCCGTGGCGCTCGGTATTTTGAGCGTCACGCCCCTCAACGCGTGCACCTCGCCGGCGGCCGTTCTGTATATCTTGTGGACGCCCTCCAGATATACCGCCTCGCTCATCTCAATATCTCCAGAGGCCTCAGCGTCACGGCTCTATACACAGGCATGAGGGCGCCCGCCAGAGCCACCAGGAGGGATAGGACGACGCCCAGCGCGAATATGGACGGGATGAACGGTACAGG
>NZ_LCWM02000013.1:0-30696 GCF_002077075.2 Thermoproteus sp. CP80
AGCTTCGGGCTCTACGCCGCTCCGATCGTCATCGCCGGCGATGGCAAGGTTTATAACTTTACTGCCCCGTTTGTATGTGAGCTTGGCCGATGAGATCAAGCGGGTTTTGATGGAGCGGCCGGAGATCCTAGTGGAGGTCCTCACGGCTAAGCCTGAGATCGTCTATGAGGCGCTGGCTAGGCTGATGCCCTGGCAGAACCTGGCCACCAAGGACGACTTGAGGAGGTTGGAGGAGAAGATGGTTACGAAGGAGGATCTTAAGAGATTGGAGGAGAGAATGGCGACTAAGGAGGAATTGAAAAAATTGGAGGAGAGGGTTGATAGGATTGAGGAGAGGATGGCTACCAAGGAGGATTTAAAGAGACTGGAGGAAAGGATGGCAACTAAGGAGGAGCTGAGGGCGGTCGAGACATCCCTCAGGGAGGAAATAAGGAATGTCGAGACATCCCTTAGAGAGGATATGAGGAAGGTTGAGGCATCCCTCAGGGAGGATATGAGGGGGCTCTGGCTTGCACTAAACGCCCTGGGCGCCAGGTGGGGTGTGTTCAGCGAGGATGCGTTTAGGAGCGGCGTTAGGGAGCTGCTTAGGGATGCGGGGTATGCCGTGGAGAGGTGGGTTTATTACGACGATAGGGGCTACGTCTACGGCTACCCAAGCGAGGTTGAGCTGGACGTAATAATTAGGGATGGGAGGACCCTAGCCGTTGAGATAACATCGGCCCTGAAGAGGGGCGACCTACAGCAGATTAGGAGGAAGGTTGAGCTGTTTAGTACGGTCACTGGTAGGAGGGTCGACGCCGTTTACGTGATAACGCCGTTCATCCACGACAGGAACCCCGACGCCGTGGCGGCCGTCGCGAGCTCCATGGGCATCGTCGTAGTGTGGCCCAGGCCGTGACGCGGCCGACCTCCAGGGGGGCTGCGCCCGCCGGTTAGGTGGGATGGGGGCGATGCGTGGCCATAAATGAGGGCCGGCCTGCCTAGCTGGGCGCGCCTGGGGCGCGGCTGGGCCCTCAAGTCGTCGCGACTACCGGCATGTGGCGCCTCCTCCAGTCCTCGACTATCTCGAGGACCATCAGGGTCTCGGTCCTCTGTATGTCCTGGAGCGAGGCCAGGTAGGATACCAGGAAGGACGAGAGCTGCTTTATGTCGCGGGCCCAGACCTTGAGGAGGAGGTCGTAGGGGCCTGTGATTATGTAGGCCTCCTCGACGAAGGGGAGGTCGCCCTTGCCCGAGCAGTCGGCCAGGATCTTCTCGGCGAGCTGCTCCTGGAGCGGCTTCTCGCCTCTGAACTCGCCCCTCCTCACGCTCGCCATGACGAAGGCCAGCACTTGGTACCCCAGGAGGAACGGGTTCACGACCGCCTTGTAGCCTATTATGTAGCCCTTGTCCTCCAGCCTCTTGATCCTGGAGGCTATGGTGGTCTTCGGCCTGTTCACCACGTCCGCGAGCTCCTGGAGCGTCTTCTTGCCGTCCATCTGCAGCAGCTCCAGCAGTTTCTTGTCTATCTCGTCCATGCGGGATATATTCTCGCGGGGTTATTAAACAATTCGGAATTAAGACCGCCGTCAGTCGCCGACCTTCCCGCTCGGGGGGGATATGTAGTTGGAGATATCCTCGGCGAGGTCGGCCAGGGTCTCCGCCACGAATATGGGGGCGCCCGACCTCACGGCGAGCGCCACGGCGTCGCTGGGCCTGGCGTCGAAGGCGTGGCTTCTGCCCGAGCTGTCCTTGACGTAGAGGGTGGCGGTGTAGGTGCCGTTTATCATGGCGTCTATCGTCACCTTCTCCACCGCGGCGCCCAGCGTCTCGAGGATCTCGATGAGGAGGTCGTGGCTCAGGGGGCGCGGGAAGTCGAGCTCCCCCAGGCCCTTCTTTATGGATATCATCTCGGAGCTCCCGATTATTATGGGGAGGGCCCTGTCGTCCCACTCGTCCGTGCCTATGAGCATGACGCCGACCTGCTGGCCCGCCCTGTCGTAGGCCTCGATGACTGAGATCAGCTCCCCCTTCAGATATCTAACCATCGACTCTACCTCAACCGGCTTATAAATCAATTGGAGCCCGGGGGCAACGTTTTTAACGGCGCAGGCGGGGCCGGCCGTGATGACGGAAGCGGCGCCGATGGGTGACGCGTCCTAAACCAGGCTGAGGGCGTCCGCCGTCGCGCCTGAAGTCGACGGCGCCGCCCCGACGGCCGGGGAGGCAGGGGGCCTGCAGGCTCCCCATGCCTTCGACGTCAGCAGCCCCACCCGCTCCTCGCGGCGCGCCTGACGAGGGGGTCGGCCACCCTGTAGGCCTCACCCTTCTCCAGCCACCCCTCGTCCACCAGGGATTTGATCAATCTGCCGACCTCGGCGTCGTTGACTGGCCCCTCTCTTATCTCTAGGTACCTCTTTATCTCGGACCACGTGGCGCCCTCGGCCGCCGCCGCGACTATGTGGAGATAGCGCATGGAGCCCCTCAGCCTCACGAATCTGCAGAACTCGCCCCAGGCGAGGCGCGCCGCCTTGTCCGCGGCCTCCTCGATCAGCCCCTCGGTGAGCCTGCCGGCCCTCACCGCCTCGAGGCCTAGGTAGGAGAGCCACCCTATGACGCCGCCGAGGCTGTCCACGGCGCGTTCGAGCAGCGCGGGGCTGTGCTCCACGCCGGCCTCCGAGAGGCCTCTGGACAGGAACTCCAGGGCCTTCTCCCGCGGGAGGGGGCCGAGCCTCACCACCTGGACGCGCCGCCCGTATAGGGGCGACTCGGGGTCCTCCAGCTTGAGCAGCCTGTGCATGAGGCCCGCCTTGGAGCCGGTGAGCAGGAAGGCCAGGTTCCTCAGGTTGTCGTAGGCCCAGGCGAGCACCGGCGCGAGGGAGCCTCCCTTGAGCTTGTAGAGCTCCTGCGCCTCGTCGAGCACGACGACCAGCCGGCGGGATTCCGACCCAGCCCATTCGTCGAGGGCCTTGAGCACCTCGGGCGGAGGGGGCCGGCGGCTGCCTCTGGCGAACTCCACCTCGACGCCGGCGACAGACACGCCGGAGATGCGCGAGAGGAACTCCGCAGCCCTCCTCGACCTCGGGAGCGCGGACCGCAACGCGGCGTAGAAGTCGTCCCAGGTGAGGTACTGGCGCCACTCGAACTCCCTCAGGTCCACATACGCCCGGGGCATGTCGTGCGTGGCGGCCCTGGCGAGCGAGGTCTTCCCGACGCGCCTCATGCCCAGCAGAAGCACCAGCCTCCCGGCGCCCAGCGCCCCCCGGAGCTCCCCGAACTCGGCCTCCCTGTCGAAGAGCTCCTCGGGCCTGTCCACCGGCGCCTCTCTGAACAACATACCTCCCAAGTAACTTGGGAGGTATAAAGTTTAGCGCCTGGGCCGCATCGGCCCGGATCGCGGAATGCCCGCCGTCGAGGCCGCGCGGGCTCCGCCGGGCCGCCGCGGGAGGCCGGGGCCTGGAGGCAGGCCCGCCCCCTCACCCCCAGGTCCCCCTGACGACCCAGACGGGCTCCTCAGTCGGCTGTATCTCCCGGGGCTCCGCCCTGTACCTCTCCACGACCCTCTCGTTCACGTCGACGCCTATGCCCGGCCTGCTGGGGACCTCGACGGAGCTGTCGACCACCCTGAACGGATCGCCTATGAGGTCCCTCTTCCATCTGGGCCAGAAGTCGTAGAAGGACTCCAGCCTGTAGAGGGTGGGCGTTACGGCTGAGAGCTGGACCTCCACGGCGAATTGGACGGGGCCGTAGGCGTTGTGATAGGACACCTCCACGCTGAAGGCCTCGGCGAGCGTCGCCGTCTTGACGCTGCCGGTGACGCCGCCTATGTTGCAGGCGTCGGGCTGTATCACGTCGACGAGCCCCTCGGCCAGATACTGCAGAGCCTCCTTGACGCTTATGAGCCGCTCGCCCATGGCCACCCGCAGGCCGGTCGCGGCCTTGTACTTCCTGTAGGCCTCCAGGTCCTCGTGGTGGACCGGCTCCTCCATGAAATACGGGCCGTACGGCTCCAGCCTCTTGGCTATCTCCACGGCCGCGTTGGCGTCGAAACGCCCGTGGTGTTCTATCAACACGTCGACCTCCTCGCCGACGGCCTCCCTGACGGCGGCCACTATCTCCTCCGCCTCCTTGAGCCTCCTGGGGGATATGCTGTTGAAGCTGTCGCGGAACGGGTCGAACTTGAGGGCTGTGTACCCCCTCCCAACCACCTCCCTGGCCCTCTCGGCGAAGCAGCCCGCGTCCCTACAGCCCCCATACCAGCCGTTGGCGTATACGGGGACCCTCCTGCGTATGGCCCCGCCGAGGAGCTCGTGGAGCGGCGCGCCGAGCTCCCTGGCCTTCAGGTCCCAGAGCGCCATGTCTATAGCGCTGAGGGCCGTCGCGCTCTCGAAGGAGCGGGATAGGAAGAAGTCCTGGCGGTACCACTCGTAGAAGCCGGCGTAGATCTCGTGGGGGTCCCTCCCCACGAAGGCCTTGGCCGCCTGCCTCACCGCCGAGACGACGGGCAGCACCCTCAACGTGGGGACGGCCTCGCCGTAGGAGGCCCTCCCGTCCGACGTGACGACCTTGACCAGTATCGAGTAGGAGGCCCATCTGGCGTCGGCCTCCTGCTCGTAGAGGACTATGGGCTCTATCTCCGATATCTTCGCCATGTCGGAACGGGAAACTCTATTTATAGATGTCGTTTTAGGGGGCATGGACATAATAGCGCCTGTCGTCACGCCCTTTAGAAACGGCAGGCTCGACCTCGACCTATACGCCGAGCATATAAGGAACATAACGGCGAAGGGGGTCGACGCTATATTCGTGGCGGGGACCACCGGGCTGGGCCCGGCTCTCTCCGTGGAGGAGAGGAAGGCCCTTCTGGAGGCCGCCGCGTCGGCCGCGAGGCGGGTCATATTCCAGGTGGGCTCGCTCGTCCTGGACCAGGCGTTGGCCCTGGCCAAATACGCCGAGAGGTTCGACGCGGTCGAGGCGATAGCCTCCGTCCCGCCCTACTATTTCCCCAGGCTCTCCGAGAGGCAGATAGCGAAGTACTTCAGAGACCTCTGCGCCGCCACCACCCGGCCGGTCTACCTATACAACTACCCCGCGGCGGTCGGGAGGGATGTCGACGCCAAGGCGGCCAGGGAGATAGGATGCCTCAAGGGCGTCAAGGACACCAACGACAGCATAGCGCATACGCTCGCGTACAAGAGGCTCATGCCCCACATGAGGGTCTACAACGGGTCGGACTCCTTGGTCCTGGCCTCGTTCTCCGTGGGCCTGGACGGCGTCGTCGCCTCGTCGGCCAACTACGTCCCCGAGGTCCTGGCCCGGCTCAGGGAGTACGTCGCACGCGGCGATCTGGAGCGCGCCCGCTCTCTGCAGTTCGCTATAGACGAGGTGCTGGAGGCGGCCAGGCCCCTGGGGTATTCATCGGCGGTGTACGAACTGGTCGAGATATTCCAGGGCTACGACGCGGGCGAGCCGAGGCCTCCCATATATCCGCTGGACCCCGAGGAGAGGGCCTGGCTGAGGGCGGCGGTGGCTCAGGCCAGGTCCAAGCTCGCTCCATGATCAGGCTGGCCGCCCTCGGCGAGCCCCTGGTGCAGCTGAACGCCGTGACGCCGGGCCCCCTGCGATACGTCAACTACTTCGAGAGGCATGTGGCGGGGTCCGAGGCCAATTTCTGCGTCGCCGCCGTGATGGCCGGCGCGTCCTGCGGGCTGGTGGCCAGAGTCGGCGACGACGAGTTCGGGAGGGCCATTCTGGAATACCTGAGGGGGAGGGGCGTCGACGTGTCGAGGGTCAAGGTCGACGGGGAAGCGCCGACGGGCATATACTTCGTCCAGAGGCATTACCCCGTGCCCGGCCGATCCGTGCTGGTCTACTACAGAAGGGGGAGCGCCGGCAGCCGCCTCTCGCCCGAGGACGTCGACGTCGGCTACCTCAGGTCGGCCGACGCGGTCCACTCGACGGGGATAACCCTAGCCATAAGCGAGTCGGCCAGAGAGGCGGTCTACCTCGCCTTCGAGCACGCGGCCAGGAGGACCTTCGACACCAACATAAGGCCGGCTCTATGGCGTAGCCCCGAGGCGGCGAGGGAGGCCGTGTTGAGGGCTCTGAGAGGGGGCGTGGAGGTGCTCTTCACGGACCCCGACGACACCAAGATAGTGCTGGGGACCGCGGACCCCGAGGAGGCCTATCGGAGATATAGGGAGCTGGGGGTCGATACGTTGGTCTACAAGGAGGGGGCGAGGGGCGCCTACGTGTTCCACGACGGGGGCAGATACTTCAGGAGGGCCTACGCGGTACCCGTGGAGGACCCCACTGGGGCCGGCGACGCCATGGCGGGCTACTTCACGGCGTTGTACCTATCCGGCGCCCCGCCGGAGAGGGCTCTGGACCTGGCCGCAGCCGCGTCCACCCTCGTGGTCACGGTGAGGGGCGACAACGAGGCCGTGCCCACGCCGGCCGAGGCGGAGAGGCTTCTGTCGTCGCTATGAGGAGCGCCGTCTTGGGCAACGGGAGGCTGACGGTCCTGCTGGACAAGAACTTCTACGTGGCCGATCTCTACTACCCCTACGTCGGCCGCTACAACCACGCCTTCGGCGGGAGGTTCAAGGTCGGCGTATGGCACGACGGGAAGTTCGCCTGGCTGGAGTCCGTGGAGAAGTCCGTGGAGATGGAGGGACTCACGGCGAGGATGAGGGCCAAATGGGATGGGCTCGACATGGAGTTCCACGACTTCGTGGACTTCGGCAGAGACGTGTACGTGAGGAGGGTCGACATAAGGGGCGGCGGCCTCGTCAGGGTGCTGTTCTACCAGGACTTCAGGGTGATGGAGGCGCCGCAGGGCGACACGGCCTTCTACGACCCCGAGGCGGACGCCGTCATCCACTACAAGGAGGGCTACTGGTTCCTGGTCGGCTCGAGCCACCAGCTCTACGAGTACAACATAGGGCGGAGGGACGCCGGCGTCGTGCTGAGGGACTGCGAGGACGGGACGCTGGGCAAGAACCCCATAGCGCAGGGCTCCGTCGACTCGGCCGTGTCGATCGCCTACCCCAGCTTCTACTACTGGATAGTCGCCGGGAGGAGCAGGGAGGACGTGCTGGAGGTGCACAGATCGCTTAGGGCCAAGCCGCAGTACTACGAGAGGAGGAACGTCGGGTACTGGCGGGCGATCGCCGAGCGCCATCCGGAGAGGCTCGCGGCCCAGTCCGTGGCGGTTCTGCTGGCCCACATAGGGGACAACGGGGCGATCGCCGCGTCCCTCGACACGGACATACTCAGGTTCAACCTGGATACGTACGCATACGTCTGGCCCCGCGACGCGGCCTACGTGGCCATGGCCCTCGACGAGTACGGATACACCGCCGTGACCAAGAAGTTCTACCAGTTCGCCCTCTCGCTCCTGGCCAAGGCCCGCTCCGGCTATTTCTTCCAGAAGTACAACCCGGACGGCACCTTCGGCTCCACGTGGCATCCCTGGACGGCGAGGGGGAGGAAGTCCCTGAACATACAGGAGGACGAGACCGCTATCTTCATACACGCGCTGTGGCGCTATCTGGAGCTCTCGAGGGACTACGACCTCATGAGGCAGGCCTATTCGCTGATCAGAGAGGCGGCGGACTTCATGGCCAACTTCAGGGACGAGAGGCTGGGCCTGCCGCTGGAGTCCTACGACCTCTGGGAGGAGAGGCTGGGCGTACACGCCTACACCGCCGCGTCGGTCTACGCCGGCCTGAAGGCCGCCGCCAGGTTCGCCGACCATTTGGGCGAGGCCGAGGACTCGGACCGCTGGATATCCGCCGCGAGGTCCGTCAAGGAGGCCGTGGCCGAGCACATGTTCGACAGATCGCTGGGCAGGTTCGTGAGGACCGTCAGGATAGACGACGGGAAGGTCGTCGAGGTGGACAGGACCGTCGACGCCAGCCTTCTGGCCCTGCCCCTCCTAGGCGTCTTCGAGCCCGACGACCCCATGGTCGTGTCCACGGTCAAGGCCGTGGAGGAGGCCCTTTGGGTTAAGGGCGTCGGCGGATTGGCGAGATACGAGGGGGACCACTACCAGAGGGTGCCGGGGGACTACTCGGGGATACCGGGCAACCCCTGGATAATAACGACCATGTGGCTTGCCGAGTACTACGCGTCGCTGGGCCAGGCGACCAGGGCCGAGGAGCTCGTCAGGTGGGCCGAGGCGAGGGCAGGCCCGTCGGGGCTGCTGCCGGAGCAGATAAGCCCCTTCGACGGCTCGCCCGTCTCCGTCCAGCCGCTGGCCTGGAGCCACGCCGAGTATCTGAGGGCGCTGTACGCCATCAAGCGGACTTGCTGCGTGGGGGGTCAGCCGTAGCCTATAAGGACTCCGAGAGCTCCGCCGGCGATCGCCACCGCCCCGAGGCCCACGACCAGGGGCACTATCCTCCTGCTCGAGGCCAGCTTGAGCAACGCGTCTATCAGCAACAGGCTCACCACCGTGGCCACCACCGCGGCGACGGCCAGGCCCTGCGGCGACACCAAGGACGCCGCCGTCAGCACCTCGCGGCGCGAGGCCAGGAGGGGCAACGCCGACGCGCCCAGCGCGGCCGGTATGAGGGCCAGGAAGGACAGCCTAAAGGCGTCCCTGGGCCTCACACCCATGAGCAACATGGCGGAGACCGTTATGCCGGATCTGCTGACGCCGGGAAACGCCGCCAGGCCTTGAGCCACGCCGATCAGGACCAGATCGGCGATCCTCAGGTCCGTGAGGCCCTTGGTGGGCGTATGTCTCTCCCTCGCCGTCTTTATGAGCAGCCCGTCGGCGATGAGGACGAGGCCGAGGGCTATCATGGGCAGGCCCACGACGGGCCCCGAGATGGAGCTGAAGTAGAGGTATATGGGCGCCGCGACCATCGCCGTAACGGCCGTGACCACGACTAGGTACTTCAGGAGGAGCCTATCCTCGGCCGAGCCCCTCAGGGCGAGGGCCTTCAGCACGCCCCACACCTCCCTCCTGAAGTATATGACGGCCGCCGCCAGCGTGGCGAACTCGAGGAATAGGCCGAAGGCGTAGGCCGCGCCGAAGGACAGCCCCAGCAGGTAGGTCGAGGCGAACATTATCTGGGTCTTGCTGCTGATGGGCAGCCACTCGCTCACGCCTTGGACCAAGCCGAGGACGAGCCCGTCGACAGCCCAGCTCATGGCGCTCCCGCAGATCCAATATATAAGTATGAGGGGGCGTGGGCGGAGGGGCCTCCCAACCGTCTGCCCTCGACGAGCTCCAACAACGGCTTCCACATCTACATGGGGACGTCAATACCCTTGTTCCTCTCGTCTATGCGGTTCGACTCCACGGAAGATGCGCCTTCGCCGTGGGCTCGGCGCTACGTAAAATTTATTTTCCAACGAAGGACGCATTGGCATGAGCCTTGTCAAGCGCGTAGTAGGGGAGATGGAGGGGCAGAGGGCCCTCGCCGACTGCGAGATCAAGGACTTCGAGGCCTTTTCGTCTCTAGTGCCGCCGAGCCTCCAGGCGGCTGTCCTCGAGGCGATCCGCGCGGGCTCCGTGCCGCCGAGCCTCCAGCCGCTCTTCAGAAGGCTGAGGGACGCGGGGGTCATGGTCTGCCTATGAGCTTTTCTTGGGACGACGTCAACGCGTTGAGGCACTACGGCAAGTTCATCAAGGCGGGGGGAGGCATCGGCGAGGTCAGAAAGGCCCTGGCCTGGAGCACTTGGTACGCCGTCAAGTGGTGGAGCGAGCTGAAGCACGAACTGGGCATAGACGCCGACAGGAACATCTTGGGCAAGGCCCTCTTCATGTCCCTGAGGGCCCGCGGCATCATCGACGACGGCGGCAGGCTGGTCAAGAGGGTCGAGACGCCGCCGAGGCCCGTCAACCCGTACTCGGCCGAGTTCGTGGAGCTGCACGACTCCTTCGACGCGCTCGGCGCGGTCGAGGTGGCCAAGGGCGCCGTCGATAGGGACAAGCTGAGGATCCTCTACTCCTCCATGCTGGCGCAGGGGTGGTACGACATCATGAGGGAGACCTTCCTCGACCTGGTCGAGATAGGGCGGTACCTCAACATAGTGGAGCCCCACTGCAAGGAGGGCCAGCTGGCCTACGCCGTGCTCAGGAGGCATCAGCCCGAGAGGTACCTCGCCTACGATCCGGATCCCGACGACGTGGAGGCGACAGCCTCGTTGCTGGGCGCCTCCCCGAACGTCTGCGCCGGCAAGGTCTGCGTGCTGCAGACCCCGACCATCTGCGGCCCGGCGGCCCGCGAGGTCGCGTCGAAGTTCGCGGGCGCCTTCGACGCGGTGCTGCTCTTCCACACGCTCTATTGGATGGCCGACCCGCTGGCGGAGCTCAGATGCCTCAAGGCCCTCCTGAGGCCGGGCGGGCGTCTGCTGGTCGGGCAGCAGGTGGTCGAGTCGACGCCGGGGCTGCTCGCCGTGGTTGTGTCCTTCGGCGCGAAGCACGTCTTCCGCTGGAGGGACGTAGAGGCGCTCCTGGACGCCGCCGGCTTCGAAAAGGAGAGGAGGTACACGCGCTACTCGCCGTATTACATCGCCGTCTGGAGGGCCGCTCAGTAGAGCCCGTCGTCCGCCAGGCGGTACTGTATCTTCACGTCGGGCGCCATGCCCGGCACGTCGAGAGGCCACATGTGGCCCTCGGGCTTCTGCTTAGAGGGCCTCGACATCATGAACCGGGCGTTGACGCTGTGGGCCAGGACGTTGCCTCCCGCAGGCCTCTTGAGGCTGGTCATGAAGGCCTCCGGCACGTCCATGACCTGGTTCGTGAACACGACGAGGGCGCTGAAGACCCTCGCGTGGCGTCTGAACCAGTCGACCAGGTAGTGGAGCCTCTGCTGCCTCTCGGAGAGGCTCTCCCTCCCCACGAACTCGGCCCTGTAGAGGGCCGTGATCGTGTCCACGACGACGGCCCGCGCCCCCTCCCTCAAGTGGCCGGGCAACTCGGACTTCACGAAGGCCTCCAGCGCCGAGACGTTGTCGGGGACGTAGACCGATATCTTGTCCAACACGGCCTCGGGCTCGGCCCCGAACCTCCTCGCGATCCTCTCGACGAGCCCCGGGCTGAAGGTGCCCTCGGTGTCTATATAGACGGCGCCGCCGAAGCCCTCCGCGACCGACCTCACAGCTATTTGGTGGGCCAGCATGGACTTGCCGGCGCCGAACTCGCCGGCGAACTCGTATATGAAGGCCTCCCGCAACCCTCCCCACGGCGTCTTCTCGTCGAGCTCCGCCACGCCCGTCTTGACGGCCCTGTGCTGCGCCTTAAGGAGCTCCGATGCCTTCACGGCCCTGGGCCTTCTGCCCAGCGCCTCCCTGGCCCTGGCCAGAAGCCTCTCGGCCGTCGACGGCTCTATGCCGGCGTCCACCAGCTCGTCCACGGTGAACTCCACCAGGTGCTCCAGGGAGATGACGCCGAGCTCCTCCAGCTTCCTCCTGGTCGCCGGGCCCGCCTCGAGCTCGTCGAGCCAGCTCTCCCCCTCCCTCTTCCTAGACATATGCTGTAGGGCGCCGCTATTTAAAGGAATTTCTCCAGGAACTTATAGACCGTGTTGAGTATCACCTCGTTGGCGCCCTCGTATATCTCGGTGGCCTTGGCGTCGCGGTACAGCATCTCGACCTTGGAGTCCGTCGAGTAGCCGAAGCCCCCCATCACCTGCATGGCGGTCCTCGCCGCGTCGACGGCGAGGCGGGACGCGAGGACCTTCGCGAGCTGGGCGTACATGGGGAAGGCCGGGTCCTTCAGGTCCCTATAGAGCGCCGCCGTGTAGACCACGTGCCTCACGGCCTCCGTCTGCGCGTGCACGTTGGCGAGGTAGTGCTGCACTATCTGGAGGTCCGCGAGAGGCCTCCCGAAGGCCGTCCGCCTCTTGGTGTAGGCGTAGGCCTCCTCGAAGGCCGCCTGGGCTATGCCCAGCCCTATGGCGCCGACGCAGGTCCTGCCGTTGTTGAGGTCGTCGAGCACCACCTGGAACCCCTCGTTGAGCCTCCCCACGAGCGCCTCCTCGCCGACGCGGCAGTCGTTGAGCCTCACCTCGGCCGTGCCCGTCCCGTGGACCCCCATGACCCTCACGGGCGAGACCTCCACGCACTGGGACCGCTCCACCAGGAAGAGGCTTATCGACCTATGTCTGAGCTCCGGGGGGCCGGTCCTCGCGGCGACCAGATAGGCGTCCGCGTAGAGGCCGGAGGTTATCCACAGCTTCACCCCGCTTATGGCCCACTCGCCGCCTCTCCTCTCGGCCCTCGTCTGTATGGCGGCGGCGTCCGAGCCGCAGCAGGGCTCCGATAGGGCGAAGGCGACTATCCTCCTGCCCTTCGCCGCGTCCTCGAGCCACTTCTCCCTCACGGCCTCCGTGGCGTAGTGGTAGAGGTTGTAGGCTATCATGGAGCCCTGGACCTCCATCACGGTGGCCAGCGCCGGGCTGGCCTTCGCTATCTCCTCGACCGCCACCACCATGCTCCTGAAGTCGAGGCCGGCGCCGCCGTATTCTTGCGGTATGTGGGGCGCCAATAGGCCGAGGTCTCCCATCTCCCGCAGAAGGTCGCGGGGGTACTCGCCCTCGTCTATCCTCCTCGCGGCCGGCGCCACCCTCCTCTCGGCGAACTCCCTCGCCGTCTTCCTGACGAGGGAGTGCTCCTCCGAGAGCTGGGGGTAGCTATACATAGTCCTTCCCGACCACGTTCCTCGCTATTATCAGCTTCATTATGTTCTCGGCGCCTTCGGCCCCCACGTAGTACGAGAGGGCCCCCAGGAGGACCCTCGCCACGTTGGTCTCCTTGAAGTAGGACGCGCCGCCGAACCACTTCATGACCTCCAGCGCGGTCTCCACGGCGAGACCTACGGCGAGGTATTTGGCCACGGCGCCGGCCGTCGCGATGTCCCCTATGGAGAGGGCCGGGTCGCCTCTGTACAGCCTGTCGGCTATCCAGGCGGCTTTATAC
Organism: Thermoproteus sp. CP80; assembly: GCF_002077075.2. Lineage (GTDB taxonomy): Archaea > Thermoproteota > Thermoprotei > Thermoproteales > Thermoproteaceae > Thermoproteus. Next base: position 12,916 of record NZ_LCWM02000013.1, read on the forward strand.
ACGGCGAGCCTCGCGGCCTCCAGGCGGGCGTAGAGCTCGGCGAGCTTGAAGGAGACCGCTTGATACGACGCGATGGGCCTGCCGAACACCGCCCTCTGCCTGATCCACTCGAGCCCGCGGTCCAGGAGCCATCTGGCCGCCCCGACGGACGCCGCGCCGATGACCGTCCTGGCCAGGTTGAAGCCCTCCATGGCTATCTTGAAGCCTCCGTTGAGCTCGCCGAGCATGAAGCGGTCCTCCACGGGCAGCCCCTCGAGCCTCAAGTAGCCGGTGGGCAGGCCGTGGCGCCCTATCTCCTCCCAGTCCCTGTGCTCGAACCCCTCGACGCGCGTCCCCCTCCTCTTGAGGGGCGCCAGGAAGGTAGATATGCCCCTGTGTTTATCCTCGGGCCGGCCCGTCCTCGTTATGGCCACGAGCCCCCCGCCGTAGGGCAGATTGAGTATCGTGGTGACGCCGGTGACCATGTTCTTCTCGCCGTACAGCCTCCAGACGCCGCCGTCCCTCACGGCCTTGGTCTGGAAGGAGGCCACGTCGCTACCGCCCTGGGGCTCCGTGGAGCCTATCCCTATGAACGCCCTGCCCTTGGTCACCTCGGGCAGGACCTCCTCCTTCACGTCGTCTCTGGCGTACCTCTGGACGATGAAGGGCCAGGCCGTTTCGAGCAAGACGTAGACGGGCGTGGCGAGGGAGGGGTCTGCGTAGGCAAGCTCCTCCACGGCTAGGGCGGCCTGCAGGAACGTGCCGTCCTGCCCGCCGTATCTGGAGCTCAGCGGTATCCCGATGAGCCCGGCGTCGCCGAGCCTAGCCGCGACCTCCTCAATGGGCCACTTCCTCTCGTCTATCTCGACCCACCTCGGCGCTATTTCCCTCTCGGCGAACGATCTGACGGACTCCAGGAACATCTTGTCCTCCCCAGATATAGAGAACTCCATAGACTACAGATTGCGGAATTTAATAAACGTTGGCCTGCCTTCCCGAGGGCCGACGGCCGGCGCGCCGTGCATCATCCGGCGTCCATGGATCCCCTGCCGGGGCCTCGCGTGGGCAGCCCATGCGGGATGGGGCCGCTACGTCGAGCGCCTCTCTGAAGGCCCTGGCGGCCGGCCTCCCGCGACGGCTCTCCCTGCCTGGCATGCCCGCCACAGATGGCGGGGATCGCCGAGGGCCGGCCCGCCTCCTATTGGGACCTGCAGAGCGATTTGAGCGACTCCGGCCTCAGGAGATCCCTTATGGAGATGACGCCGTACAGCCTACCCCCCTTGGTCACCACGAGGTGCCTGATGTTGTATCTCCACATGAGCTCCGCCGCCCTAGAGACGGGCTCGCTTGCCTCCACCGAGATCACGCCGGGGGACATGAAGGCCTCCACCGGCGACGATAGGGCCATCCTCATGTTGAGCGCCTTCACCACGTCCCTCTCTGATATGACGGCCAGGGCCGCGTCGGGCTCCTCGGGCCTCACCACCACGAGCGCGCCTATGTTGTGCTCCACGAGCCTATCGACGGCCTCCAGCAGGGTGGCCTGCGGCGTTATGGTCACGGGCGGCCTCCTCACCAGGTCGCCTGCCTTCAGTCCTCCGGCGGGGGCCACCATACCCTCTCGCCCAGGCGCTTTATCACGAAATCCTCCAGGAGGTCGCGCATGGAGATGACGCCCCTCAACGCGCCGGCCTCGTCCACCACCACGAGATGCCTAATGCCCCTATTCCTCATCTTCCTCAGGGCCGAGTAGACGTCCTCCTTGACGCCGGCCGTGACCAAAGACCCCATGGTGGCTATGGACTCCACGGGGTCCTCGAGCCTCGCCCCGCGCGCGAGCCCCCTTATCACGTCCCTCTCGGTCACGATCCCCACCGGCCTGCCGGAGCCGTCAACGAGGACCGCCGAGCCCACGTTGTTGTCCGCCATGAGCCTGACCGCCTTTATTATCGGGTCGGCCGGGCTCGCCACCACGGGGCTTCTCTTGATCAAATCGCCGACGGAGGACATCAGCCCAGGAACTTCCTGTACTTGCCGAGGGCTATTATGTTGGGCTCGCTGCGGGGCATCCTCAGCAGGGCCCTGTACGCCACGCTCCCTCTGGGGCTCACGCCCATGTAGTCCATGGCCTCCCTCACCACCTTCACGAACTCCTCGCCGAGATATTTAGCGGCTACCTCCTCGTCGAAGAACTCCGAGTCGTACTCCCACTCCTTCTTGAGCGTGGGCAACGCCTTGAGCACCTCGTCCAGTTTGTCCTCCCTGGCCAGCTTGACCACATAGGGCGCATCTAGGAATACGGGCGGGGCCCCCATGGCGTACCAAGCCGCCGTGTAGACTATGGCGCGGGGCATGTTGACCGCGCCGTCTTGCGTCAAGAACTGGCGCCCATAGACCTTCCAGCTCACCCTATCCCTGGTGGAGGGAACCAGCCTGGCCACCTCCAGCAACACGTCGATGTATTTGGCGACGAGCGCCTTGTAGCTGGCGGCCGCCTCGCCTATATGGCTCTCCACGCCCTCGACGCGGCGCGGCGAAACGCAACAGGCGTTAAGTATCGAGTCCCTCACCTTCGCGTAGTCGTCGTAGGACACGTCGTATCTGACCGCCGACTGTATCGTGGCCGTGTGGTAGCCGGAGTACTGGAGCACCTCCAGGTGCGCCAGCGCGTAGTTGTTGAGGGCGCCCCTGAAGGGCGGGGAGCCCATGCCCAATATGGGGTGTATCTTGACCCCGAGCTCCTCCTCGGCCCTCTTGACGCTTGAAAGCACCGCCGCTATCGCGAGCGCCGAGGCGATATGGCCGTACTTAACCGCCGAGTCCGACTTGCCGAGAAAAAGCCTTATGGGCCTCTTCCCCCTCTCCTTGGCTATCTCGGCTATAAGCGCCATGAACTTCAGCTGGGCGTAGGCGTCCTCTATCAGCGGTATGACGTCGATGTCGGACATGTCGAGCCCAGTCTCCTCGCGGTATATCTGCACCTTCTTTCTGAGCATGCGGCCCACCAGCAGCACCGTATCTAGGTCCTCCACCATGGGCAACACCACCCACCTCACCGCCTGGGTCCCCATGTATTTTATCGAGAAGTAGTTGGCCACTATGGCGGCCTCGAGGACCAGCATGGCGCGGTCGAAATCCTCCAGCTTGGGGTTGGGCAGGCGGGGCGTCACGAAGAACCTCTCGCCGATCTTGAGGCCCGCGGCGTAGGCCCTCATCACGATCTCCTTGGGCTGGCTATACGGCGTCGTCTTGCCCTCGTAGTCCACCATGACCTCCTCGCATCCATACGCTGTGTAGTCCACCAGCGCCTCGTCCACCTCCTCCCCCGCCGTTATCTTCACCGTCGTGTCGGGATGTTGCGTGCACATCATGCGCGGAACCATATGCGGAGGATTTACCAGAAATATAAACTTTTTATCTTTACTAATCTATTTCATAAAATATAATTATAAATATTGATTAAGTATTGACTTGTTGAAAAAGTTTAAAAATAGGGTGCAACGGCCGCCGCATGAGGGCAGCCGTCCTGGCTAGGTACAACGAGCCGCTCGCGGTGGAGGACGTCGACGTGGAGAGGCCCAGAGACGGCGAGGTCAAGCTGGCCGTCAGATCCGCGGGCGTGTGCCACAGCGATCTCTACGTGCTGGAGGGAGCCACGCCCGTGCCTCCCCCTCTGGTGCCGGGCCACGAGGCCGTCGCCGAGGTGGCAGAGGTGGGGCCGGGGGTCTCGGGGCTGGAGCCGGGCGACGTGGTCGTGACCAGCTTCATATGGCCCTGCGGCAGGTGCAGAAACTGCGCCCGAGGCCGCGAAAACCTCTGCGAGAGGTTCTCCGAGGTGAGGCTGAAGGGGGTTCTCCTCGACGGCACGTCCAGGCTGAGGCTGAGGAGGACCGGCGAAGCCCTCAGGGTATTTCTGGGCGGGCTTTGGGCGGAGGAGGCGGTGGTCCCGGCATCCGCCGTAGCCAAGTTGCCCGAGAGGCTACGGGGGAGGCCGGAGATGGCCATGTTGGGCTGCGCCTATCTGACCGCATACGGCGCCGTTGTCAACTCGGCCTCAGTCCAGCCCGGCGACGTCGTCGTGGTGGTCGGCACGGGCGGCGTTGGGCTGGCGGCGGTGCAGATGGCGAAGGCGGTGGGGGCCGAGGTCGTCGCCGTCGGCAGGAACCCCGAAAAGCTGAAGCTGGCCAGGGAGATGGGGGCCCGCGCGGTCGACGTGCGCGACGGAGCCGTCGAGGCGGTGAAGGAGTTGACGGGCGGCAGGGGGGCCGACGTGGTCATAGAGGCCGTCGGGTCTGACCCCACGGTGGACCTCTCGGTGGAGCTCGCGGGGCCCGGGGGGAGGGTGGTGCTGGTGGGGCTGGCCCCCGTGGGCCACAGGGCGCCGCTACACCTCGCGAAGGTGGTCAGAGGCGGCATCGCGGTGGTGGGGAGCTACGGGGCGAGGCCCCGCGTGGATCTGCCCAAGGTGATCTCGCTGGTCGAGAGGGGTATGTTGAGGCCGGAGCTCCTGGCCGGCGGCTTCTACAAGCTCGAGCAGATAAACGAGGCCGTGGAGGCCCTCAGGAGCGGCAGATCCATAAGGCCCATAGTGGTGCCGTGATAGTTACGCTAAAGGTCAGGAGGTTCCGCGGCGGCGAGTCCTATGTGCAGGAATACAGAGTGGACGTGCGGGATCTGAGGACCACGGTGCTCGACCTATTGATAAAAGTCAAGGATAATTTGGACGGCTCCCTGGCATTCAGATACGCCTGTAGGATGGGCCTATGCGGCGCCTGCACCGTCAAGATAAACGGCAGGCCTAGGCTCGCCTGCGCCACCAAGCTGGTAGACCTCGGGACGGACACCATCGTCGTGGAGCCTGTGGCCGACCGCGTCGTGAAGGACCTCGTCGTCGACGGCTGACGGCTCGACACCAGATCGGGGACAATGTTTTAATTTGGCTGGAGGTATGACCCTGTGAAGGCCTTGATACACGTGGATAGGGAAGATCAGGTGGCCATGTCGATAGCGCTCTCCAACGCGGAGAACCTCCTGGAGGCGGTGCCGGGGGCCGAGGTGGCCGTGGTCGCCAATGGAGATGCCGTGTTGTTCTTCGTCAAGCAGGCGCCGGCCAGCCTGAGGGACAGGCTTTCCGCCCTGGCCGCCAGGGGCGTCAAGTTCTACGTCTGTAGCAACTCCCTCAGGGCTCACGGTATAAGCCGCGACGAGCTTCTCCCCCTCGCCGAGGTCGTCCCGGCGGGGATAGTCAAGATATTGGAGCTACAGGAGGCCGGATATCGCTACGTCAAGCCGTAGCCCATGTTGCACGAGCTGCTTCTGGCGGTCCACATAACGGGCGTCGTCGGGTGGGCGGGCTTGACGGCCGGCGGCTACTTCGTGTTGGCCGGATGCGGGGAGGCCGGGTTCCCCAGATACGCCAAGTTGGTCTACCTCCAGCTCCTCTCGGCCCTGTCGATATTCGCCACGGGCCTCGCCATGGCCGCGCAGGCCTACGGGCTCCTCCGCCCCCCGCTCTGGATATCGGCCGCCCTGGTCGTCGCCGCCGTCATGGGCGCGCTCGAGGCCGTGCACGTGGCCGCGGCGCGGAGGGGATATCGGGCCTACATGAGGGCCGTGAGGCCTCTGGTACCTCTGTGGGCGGTCGGCTACGTCGCCATGCTCTACCTAATGGTCTTCAAACCCGGGTGACGCCGCCGTCCGCGGGGCCGGGCGCTACGCCTCCCCGGGCGCGAGCGGCCTTAGGCCGAACAGGCTGGCGTGGGTCTCCATCATGCACATGTCCTCGAAGAGGGCGATGCCATCCGCCTCCAGGGCCTCGCGGACGCCGGGCGGCGCCCTTATGCCCAGCTGGAGCCACACGGCCTTGACGTCGCCTTTCTCCCGCCGCCTCCTCAAGACCTCCTCCGCTATCTTGGGCACCTCCTCCGACGGCCGGAAGACCTGCACCACGTCTATGGGCTCGGGCACCTCGAGTATGGACCGATAGGCCTTCTCGCCCAATATCTCGCCCGCAGATGGGTTGATGGGGACTATCCTGTAGCCAGCCCTCTTGAGGTAGAGAGGCACCACGTGGGCCCACTTGGAGGGATCCCTCGAGGCGCCCACGACCGCGATCGTCCGCAGCTTGAACACATCCCCTACGTCCATGTACGTCCCGATCTCCCCATTTATCTCTTATCTTAAGACCACCTGCCGCAGCGGCCCAGCTTGGCGGTGTCTGCGTAGAGGGCCAAGGCAGACAGCCCGCGGCTTCGCCCATTGAGGAGGGCTCGGCACCAGCTCCGACTGATCGTCGGCCGCCAGCCCCAGTTGGAAAACCAGCGCGAAGGGGGTTGCCGCCTCCCTCTGGAGCAACGACTAGAGCCCCCGTGATCTCGCCCCGCCTCGCCGACGCCCCCGACTGGGTAGGCGTCGATCCCTATGAAGGCCCTCAGCCGTCCCTCGGTCCGCGCGGCGGCCGAGGCGTCTACGGGCCCGCTGATTCCGTAACGCAACCCTTCTGGCCCTACGGGGACGGCCTCGCCGACGGGCGGCATCGGCGTTGGGACTCGCTGGGGGTGCCGCCGTTGTCCGCGCCCCGGCGTGCCACGGCCTGGGGCCGTCACCTTTTGACTATCTTTAGGGCCTCCTCCCTGAGGCCCATCTTGCCCTCGCAGAAGATCCTTCTGTCCATCTCCTCGACGCGCCGCACCGTAGGCCTAAACTCCATCTTAGCCAAGACGTCTCTCTCCAGGTCTATCCCGGGCGCGATCTCGACGAGCTCCACACCGTCTTGGGTCAGCTTGAAGACGGCTCTCTCAGTGACGTAGAGGACCTCCTTGCCCTCCTCCACGGCGTATCTACCGCTGAACACTATCTTGTAGACCTTCGCCACGAATTTAGTGATGGGGCCGTCCTCGCCGATGGCCAAGCCGCAGTTCTTGACATCCATTTTCCTCCTCCCGGCCGTGAAGCCGCCGGCGAAGTACACCCTCGGCGACCCGATGGCGATAACCGGGAAGCCGCCGGGCCCCGGCAGCCGGCCGGGGAGGAACGCGGGGTTCACGTTGCCCTCGGCATCGACCTGGAGGAAGCCCAGCGACGTGGCGTCTATGGCGCCGCCCTCGTACAGGACGAACTGCTCCGGCATGGGGATCACGGCGTAGTGGCCCATGGCCGCCCCGAAGTCCGCGTCCATGAGCGCGTAGCCGCCCCAGGGACCCGACTCAACGGTGAGGTGGATAAAGTCGTCAAGCCGCTCCTCCCGGATCACGTCGGCGGCCAGAGCCGGGATCCCGATGCCTAGGTTCACCACGACCGGCCTCCCCAAGGCGCCGATCAGCTTCACGAGTTCCAGCACCACCCTCCTCGCCACCGCCTTGTCCGCGGTGAGGGGCGCCGGCTCGTAGGCCACCCTATAGGGCACGTCCCCGCTGATGATCGGGTTCAGGTCGAAGGAGGCGGTCTGCCAGTGGTACTTCTCCACCTCGGTGCCCCGCCTTGCGACCACCACGTAGTCCACAAGCGGGCCCGGCACGACCACGTGCTTGGGATGTATCTCGCCGAGCGTCACGACCCTCAGCACCTGGGCGATCACGAGGCCGCCGGGATGCGCCTTGGCCGCCTGGACGAAGGCGAGAACCGACCCGTACATGGCCTCCTGCTCCATGCTCAAGTTGCCTATCTCGTCCGCCGTCGTCGCCCTCACGAGGGCAACGTCGGGCTTGGGCGCCTTGTAGAGCAGATACTCCCTGCCGTCCAGGACGACGCGCTCCACCGCGGCGGTCCTCCTCTCCCTGGCGAGGCCGTTGAGGAAGCCGCCGTCCTGCCGCGGGTCGATGAAGGTGCCGAGGCCCACCCTGCTGAGGACTCCGGGCGTCCCCAGCGCCGCCGTCCTCAGCCACCTCGTCACGATACCTATGGGCCACGTGTAGGCCTCCACCAAGTTCTCCATGACGGCCTTCTGCAGCTCCGGCGCCCAGCCGTAGAACGGCAGGAGGAAGCCGCGTACGAAGTCCTGCCCCGGCTCCTCCAGTATGAGCCTCCCCACCTTGTCCAGCCCAAACCCCGGTATCGCCGGGATCGCGTCTGAGATTATGAAGAGGTTCTTGGGATGCCCGGTCTCTCTGTAGCGCTGGATCAACACGTCGATGAGGTAGAACGGAGACAGAGCGGCGTTGAAGCCGGATATCGCCACCACCGCATTGTCCGGAATCCTCGACACGGCCTCCCAAGCCGAGACGAATTTCCTTATCATGCGGCCGCGACCGCAGAGGCTTATATGTCGAATTACGTCCAACGCGGAAACGTCCTCCCGGCGCCGCGCCGATCGGCACAGCGCCGCGGCGGACCCCGCCGTCTGCCCCATCATGCCCCAAGCCCTCCTCGCCGCCGCGTTCCACGGAGGGCGACCCGCGGCCTTCGGCCCCAGGTGCGCCGTCGGCCGGCGGGAAGTCGACGCCCCGTCGCTGGCCGGGAGCCGCCGGCGGACCGCCGCAGGCGCCGTCGCCGCGTCGGGCAGATCCGGCGCCTATCCGCCCAGAGGGGTCGCACATCCCTCTAGTCCAAGGCGTTGGGGGATGGGGCAAGCCGGGCGTGGGGGGCCGGGCTCGCGATGGGCCATACCTGGAGCAGGCCGCCGTAGCCGAAGAACGGCTCTAGGCCGTGTCGAAGCCCCTCAGCAAGGCTGGGGTAGAGCTCCGCCGATCGGCCGCCTCCTGCCCGCGCCTCAGTCCTGGAAATTGGCGACGTTCTTCCACCGGCGCTGGACCGCGGCCGTGCCGGCTCGCAGCCGCGAGGAAGCCGGCGCCGGCCTAGGCGCGTATGCGGCGCGGGTATGCCCGCTACTCGACGACCGCCCCGTAGATCGCGTCTATGCCGAGCTGCCGCGCCCGCTCCAGCGCCTCCTTGTCGATGTCGACTGCGACGATTATGAGTCTCTCGGCCTTCCTCCCGAGGATCCTCTCCACGATCCCTGCCTTCTCGTAGAACCACTCCACGTCCTCTAGCTCCGCGTGGGACTTAACCTCTACCAGGTACATCTTCCCGTCGTGGATGTACACATCCACCTCGATCCTGGCGCCACTCCTGTAGAACCTCCCGTCTACGTCGGTATAGACGAACTTCTCCACCCTCCCGGGCTCAATACCCCTCTCCTCCAGGGCATGGCGGTAGAGCTCGAGCACGGCCCTCTCGAGGTCCCTGCCCCACCTCCTCCCAAGGGAGCCCACAGCCACCTTGAGCTCGCCGACCGCCCTGGTCAGCTCCTCCAGCCGCCTCTCATGTCCCTCCAACAGCTTGGACTGCTCCTCGAGAGCCTTGAACGTCCCCTCGAAGCCCTCCCTCACGTAGCTGGCCAGCAGCTTCACGGCGTCCGCCACCTCCTTTACCTCCTCAGACCTAGCCCTCAGCACAGCTCTGGTCACAACCTCTTCCAGTCGTTGCCAGTCCAGCTCCATGCCCACGACGCCTTAGCGCGACCTACATATAAGCTTTTAATGGAAGCCCTCAGGCCGCGCCTTGAGCATCCCCAACCCCTCTGAGCCGCATGGGGGCATGTGCGCCTGCGGGCGCAGGGCGGGCGCGGCGGGGCCGTCCAAGGCGCTAACTTCGGCGTCGTTGCGGCGTCATCTCAGTAGGCCATCCCGCCGCAGATCCGGCGCCGCGCGCTCCGAGGATTTCGCGTTTACGTCGTCCCTCCGCGCCGCCGAGGCGTGCGGCGGCAGGCGTATCGCGACGGCTCGACGCAGCCGTAGCTCCGTCGCGGGCCCCGCGGTCTCCGCCGAGCGGGGCCTCCGCCATAAGGATTTAAACCTACGGTTAGAGCGTGGGGGACCTCCTGATCCAGATAAACCTGGCCAAGGAGGAGGTCGGATCTGCGAGGTCTCTGCTGGACAGGTTGGGGATAAGCTACAGCCTAGTCGAGTCGGGGGACAGGGTCAGCCTGATCATAGCGGGGCGGCACGCGATGGCCTTCGCCGCGGCATACGCGGCGATTGTGGACAAGCTGGAGGGAGAGGCGCTCGAGCTGGTGTACCTAGCCGGGGAGCTGATCGTGGAGGACCTCGGGAAGTACGCCGTGTTCAGGGCGCCGACGCCGAAGGAGGCCAGGGAGGCCGTCGAGCACATCTCGTTCCTGGCGAGGGCCGAGGCCAGAGGCCGTGTGGTCAAGGCGGGCGGGGAGTTCGTCACGCGGCTCCTAGACGTCTCCCTCAACTTCAGGCAGATGAGGAGGGGGCTGGCCCGAGAGGTGAAGAGCTTCGTAGGGCAGATCTACGACCCCCGGAGAAAGGCCGTCCACGTGCCGCTACGCCTACATCGGCGCTATGTGGAGCTCTACATCCCCCGCGCGGCGGGGACGCGGGTCGACGTGCCCGGCGGCTGGCTCCAGCTCGTCATCGGCAACGGCGTCATATCGGGATGGGACGTCATGCCGCCCGACTTCATGGAGCCGTTGGAGATGCGCCGCCTCGGCTCCTATACGGCGGATATAGAGGGCGCTGAGGCCGAGGTGGATCTCTACGCCCTGGGCGAGTACTGGAAGGTCGCCGTAGTCAAGGGCGTAGATGCCGCAACCCTCCTCGACTACCTAGACATAGAGGGGAATATCCCCGAACAAGACGGCAAGCTCTACCTCTCCCGGTGGGCAACGGCCGAGCTCCTCAGGCGAGGCGTCCTCAGAAAAAATGGATAGCGCCCAACGGCCCTCCGCAGAGCCGGAGAGGATCGCGGCCTTCCGCTGTCGACACGCCGTCTGCGGCGATCCCTACGGCCGCGGGCGGAGCCTCCCTGCCCTTCGCGGCGCTGGCCCTCGTCACGGCCGCCGCTCCGGTCAACGGGCTCGCCGGCGAAGACGCCGCTGCGGGCTTGGCCGTCGCACCATAGCCTCAGACCTCATACACATAATGTCGAAGGTCATGAGGTTCGAAATAAGGCGAATATCTCCAGCCTCTTAACTTCACCACACGGCCTAGCCCGAGGCGCTCCAACTCCTCGTTTAGCTTGGCCAGGAAGACTAGGGCAGGGCTACAGGAGCCCATCAACTACGTAGGTCCCTCCCATCAGCCTTGCCCTATACCTCTTGTGGGGCTCCAGGCTCCTAAGCGTGAAGGCGTCCCGCGTAATCCAAACCACGTTCTGCCCGCTCCGCGCAGCCATAACTTATCTTTTCCACTCTATCCTCCGCTACCTCCTTCGGAAACCTACGAATCCCCACGTTCCCTCCCGCACAGGTCTTTATATGTACTCATCTCGACACGGCCAAGTTCGGCCTCTCTGGGCCTCGTCTTTCTGCAACCCGGCGGAGGCCGTAGACGCCTTGGCCTCCCTCGGCTTGGCTCTACGCCAGGGAGGTCGCGGTCTACGCAGACATGAGCTGACTTCGTAGTCCCCAGCGGCATGATGGACGGCCAGATGGCCGAGGTCAGCGCGCTGGACGTCGACGGCCTCCACGATGCCAGCGCCATAGCCTACAGCGCCAGATACGCCCCCGCCTTCTATAGTCCCCTCTCCATCGCCGCCTCATCGGCGACAGGAGAACCCACTGGACCCGAGAGGCGCCCGCGAAGGTGCCAACGAGCGCTATGAAGATAAACCAGTGGATCGCGTCGTTCTTCACGTTCCGATCCACGGAAATCTCGCTTCAGTTCACGGCTCTCAATGCGGCACAGATATGGGGAAAGGCGTTGCATACCGTCTCCATGTCTTCGCGTCTTATCGCCTCTAGGCAGAGCCTATGTAGCTCGTCTTTGTCGGGATAGGCGGAGCCGAGCAACTTGGCGCAGTGATCCTCTATAGCACGCCTAGGCGAGGACTTAGAAAAGTCGCCGCTAACGGCCACGAGTAAGTTTACCTCCTGCCCCTCATACCGCACTCTGGCTTTGTAGAGCTGTGCGCCGGCTGGCTGAGGTTCGTCGGCTTCTGCGTTCATGCCTCTGCTGACGAAGCGGGACGCAAGCGAATCTCTTATGCGCCTAGCCCGCTCAAGCGGGCTGTCGACGTCCTCGCCGTCTACCACAACGATTATGCTCTTGACTTTCCTCGCGACGCGCGTAAGCACAACTAACATCTCTATGATGTCCGGTATTGTGTCTATACCTCCTGCCGGCAGAAACAGAAGGCTTGACGCACCTAGCTTCGCCGCTATTTCGCTGGCCACAGCCTTGTCTTTTTCCCCTTCGCACACAACCACTGCGGCAATTTGCCTAAGCCTAAGCAAATCCAGCATTACACTAGGTAGAGGAGCCTGGGATCAAGGCCCATCTTCTGGAGGACGTCCACGTCTACCTCTTCCAACATCCTCACGTCTACGACGCCGTCAGGCCCTCTTTCCATAAAGTAGACGTGAATCCCCATGTCTAGCTCGCGCACCAGTTGCTTGATGATGTTTATGAGTTCTATGCTGTGGGTTGTGATAAAGAGCTGGAGGTTCTGCCTCTTCGCTATCTTCAGGGCGAAGCTCATAAACGCCTTAAGCCCAGCCGGGTGTTGATGCGCCTCCGGGTCCTCCATAAGTACCGCTGTGTCTTTTACCAACGCAAGGGGGGATGCGTACATCACAGCCGCCCTGGCGCCGTCTCCTAACGCGTCGATCTCCACTGTGGTGTTCTTCAGCTTAAGAGCCAGCACGTACTCACCCCCCACAGGCTTGTAGGTAATGTCGTGCACATTTACTTCGTACTCTTCCCTCAGCATCTCAACAATTAACGTGTCAAGTCTCCTGTCGAGGAGCTGAGGCCAAATCCTCTGCTCCAGATCGCGCGGCGTAAGCCTACTGTCCAGCAGAAGGACGCCCTCTAGGAACTCCAGCTCTTGGCGTAACTCATCTTCTACCCTTTTCTGAAGCTCAGAAAAGGGCAATGGAGGCGTTGACTTGGTGACTGGGCTCCAGAACGAGTCCGGCCTCTGGTAATAAATGACGTTGGAGCCTTGCGCCACCACCAGCCACAGGGCAGGTCCATCGGCGGGAGGCGCATGTGGAGGCTGGGGCTGACTATACATAAGTCTGAACTCCATCTTTTTTTCGCCGAAGTTTAAGGCTATTTGGATTTCTTCGTTTATGTATTTATTAAACCATAACATGTCTTTATATTTCGAGTAGATCTCCCATCCATATCTTGCATCAACATGACCCCGCCTCCTTGTCACGACGTATAAAAGTTTGGAAACACCTTTTATGATGTCTAAGGGCCTTGCCCAGGCCGAGGCCATGTAGATCGCCTCCAGCAGGGTGGATTTACCTGCGCCATTGCGTCCAATGAAGATGTTCACATGGGTAAGATTGTTCACTACGCATCTCTTCACCCCTCTCAAGTTTTCAACATAGATCGAAGTGATCACAGCACTTGTCACATCCGTTTATATATGGATTCGCGTTAGGTCGTGGGGAGGGATGAGGTGGAGATATTGAGAGAGCGGGCGCATATGTTTCTGGAGGCGGCTAGGGACGATTTGAGGGCGGGCAGGGTCGACCTGGCGGCGTTTCACGCCGAGCAGGCGTGTCAGCTGGCGCTTCAATACGTGCTGGCGTCCCAGACGGGATACTACCCACATACGCACTCCCTGAGGCGGCTCTTCGACGAGGCTAGGGCCGTCAGGCCCGAGCTCTGGCAACTCCGCGAGAGGTATATGCTCGACTTCGAGATCATGGAGGACGCCTACCTGGGCGCCCGGTATCTGCCGAGACGGTACAGCAGAGAGGTGGCGGAGCGGCTGGTCAAAGTGGCCGAGGAGCTCGTGTCGCTATGTACGTAGAGCGGGGGCTCAGGTGGAGGCGGATCCTCGAGGGGTGGAGGCAGTACGTGGAGCGGCTGTGCGCCAAGGCGCGGGAGCTGCTGGGGGAGGCCAGGGTGGTTGTGTTCGGCAGCGTGGCCAGGGGGGACTGGGCCGCAGACAGCGACATAGACGTGCTCGTGATCTCGCCAAACGCGCCCGAGGACCCTTGGGAGAGGGCCAGGGTTGCGGCGGCCCTCAGGGAGGCGGCCGGGGAGGCGGCGCCGTTGCTGGAGCTCCATGTGGTCAAGCCGGAGCAGTATCTGGGCTGGTACAGGCGGTTCATAGACGCCGAGGTCGAGGTGTGCTGACGCCGCATGGGGCTAGGCCCTCTTGAGCCTCAGGGCGTTCAGCGTGACCGTGATGCTGCTTAGGGACATGGCCAGCCCCGCGAGCTCCGGCCTGAGGCTGAGGGCGGGGTAGAACAGCCCGGCGGCGATCGGTATCAAGGCGATGTTGTAGGCGAAGGCCCAGATGAGGTTGAACCTGGCGTTGGCCTCGACGCGCCGGGAGATCTGGAGGAACTCCGCCACCTTGGAGAGGTCCCCCCGGGCCACCACCACGTCGCCGGCCTCCTTGGCCACCTCCGTGCCGTTGCTGACCGCGATTCCCACGTCGGCCGCGGCGAGCGCGGGCGCGTCGTTGACGCCGTCTCCCACGAATATCACGCCCCCCTCCTCCCTCAGCCTCCTCACGATCTCGGCCTTCCTCTCGGGCTCAGCTCCGCCGAAGTATCTGGAGATGCCCAGCTTGGCGGCCACGGCGGCCACGGCCCGCTCGTTGTCGCCGGACGCCACCACGGGCTCCAGACCCATCGACCTGAGCCGCTGGACGGCCGACGCTGCGTCGGGCCTCAGCTTGTCGCCCAGGGCCGCCAGCCCTCTGACCTTGCCGTCCACCGCCACGTAGACCGCGGAGAGCCCCTCGGACCTAAGCCCCTCGGCGAGCTCCCTCATCCCCTGGGGCACCTCGGCGCCCAGGGCCTCCATCAGCCTCTCGTTGCCGACCCCGACCGACCTGCCGCCGACAGTGGCGTAGACGCCCATCCCCGGGAAGGAGTCGTACGACTCGGGCGGCTGGACGGCCAGGCCCAGCTCCGAGGCGTAGTCGACCAGCGCCCGGGCGAGGGGGTGCGTGGACTGGGACTCGGCCGAGGCGGCGTAGGCCAGCGCCTCGACGTCGCCCACGTATTTCACCACGCGGGGGGACCCCTTGGTCAGCGTGCCCGTCTTGTCGAAAACGGCGAACCGCGCCCTCAGGGCCTTCTCGAACGCCTCCGGGTTCTTCACGAGGAGGCCCTTCTCGGCGGCTCTGCCGACGCCCACGACGACGGCGAGAGGCGTCGCGAGGCCGAGGGCGCAAGGACACGCCACGACTAGGACCGACGCCGCGAAGAGCAGAGCCTGACCGGGCGGCGCTCCCCGCAGGGCCCACGCCGCGAATGTGGCCGCAGCCGCGGCCATGACGGCCCACGTGAAGACGCCGGCGACGCGGTCGGCCAGCCTCTGTATGGGAAGCCTCGCGTTCTGGGCCTGCCTGACCAGCCGCACCACCTCGGCGAGGTAGGTATGCGCCCCCGATCTGGTCGCCCTCACCAGGAGGCGTCCCCGCACCAGCAGAGTGCCGGCGAGCGCCAGATCGCCCGGCTTCTTCTCGGCGGGCATCGGCTCGCCGGTGAAGGCCGACTCGTCGGCGTACCCCATCCCCTCCTCCACGTAGCCGTCCACAGGTATCCTCTCCCCCTCCCTGACCTCCACGAGCTGGCCCGGCTCCACCTGGGCCGAGTCCACCTCGGTGAAGCCTTCGCCGGTCTTCACGCGGGCCCTGGGAGGCGCCATCTGCGCCAGCCGCCTCACGGCGTCGCCCGTCTTGAGCTTCATCCTGCTCTCCATGTACCTCCCGGCGAGGACGAAGGTTATCACGGCCGCGGACGCCTCGAAGAAGGCGCGGCCTCCCGTCAGAGCGGCGTATGCGCTGTAGGTGAAGGTGGAGAGGGTGCCCAGCGCCACCAAGGTGTCCATGTTGGCGGTCCCGTTCCTGAAGGCCCGGTAGGCGCCGGAGAGGAACCTCCAGCCTGAGTAGAACTGGACGGCGGAGGCCATGAGGAGCTGGGCGAGGGGAGGCACGGCGGGGAACATCATGGAGGCCATGAGGACGGCCGTGATGGGCACGGCTGGGAGGAGCCTGGAGGCGAGGTCCCTGGCGTCCCTCTCGGCGGCCTTCCTATCCACGTCGACGTCCACCTCGGACCGCGAGACCTCGCCCGCCTTGAACCCGGCCCTCGCCAGAGCCTCGGCGACATCCCGCGGGCCGACCTCCAGCGGGTTGTACTCCACATATAGCAACGACGTGGCCGGGCTGAAGGAAGCCCTGAAGACGCCCCAGAGCCGCGCCGCCCGCTCCACGGCCGCCGCGTCCTCCGGCCGCGCCCCGGGCACCGAGATGTAGACGGCCTCCCTATACACGTCGTATCCAACCCGCCTGACCGCCTTCAAGAGCTCCCCGTAGTCCAGCTCGGGCGAGGCCACCAGCCTCGCCTCGTTGCTCGCCAGGGACGCCTCAGCCCACCTGACCCCCCTAACGGACAGCAAGGCCCTCTGCACAGTCAACGAGCAGGTGGCGCAGTGCATCCCCAAGATCTTCAACACGGTCTCGCGCCCCTCTACCTTAACACCGACCCTGATATCCATCAGCGATGCGGCATGCCCTGGGGGCCGTGCTGAAGATAGTATTCAGGTCTCCTCTCGAACTCCTCCTTACACATGGAGGAGCAGAAGTAGTAGACCTTGCCCCTATAGAGCGTCTTGTACTTAGCCTTGGCCGGATCCACCTCCATACCGCAGACCGGATCGACCGCCACGTCAATATCGCGAGCTGAGGTTTATATAAGTATGCATAATTAATCTTCCGCCGCGTTTTTCCAAAACCACAAGGCCTTTTTCCTGCGGTCTCTGGGCGGCCCTCCACGCCCTCACCTTGTTAAGACCCAGTTCTTTCGCTATGGCGGCCGCAGGCGCCTCGCCGCAGTGCTGTACAAGCTTTAGATACATAGAGCGATCTGGTTCCTTCAGCAGAGATAGTATCATCTCGATGCCGGCCCCTACCTGCAGGCTCCTGGCGCCCTGCCTCTTAGCCATAATATTATATGTAGCCGCGAGCGCAGAGAGGGACAACAGGAAAAAGACTACAAACATCGGAGAGGGGAACACGCATACTCGGCACATATACGCCACGTGTATGTAGTCAAGGAGCGCAGACAGCTCGAAGCGGCCAAGATGAGATATATCAACTTCATGAGGCTTTACCGATCAGATATTTATTAACAGGTCTGGCGGCTTGAGTCTTAAAGCGACGCCGGTACGTCTCCATTGCGCGCACGTCCTCCGCAGGCGCTACGCCGCCTCTCCCGGCCTCCTTTTCAACTCTTTATATGTAGTTACGCCCAGCAAGAGCCAGGTCGTCCTCACGCCGCCGCTGGCCCTCTCCCCTGGATCGCCTCCGTATCCTACGGAGGACATCCGGCGGCGGTCCATAGACCTTCTCGCATGGCATCAGAGGCGACAGGTCTCAGGGGGATTGCGCGGCCGCCGGACACCTGAGGTATTTGGGCGCTGTGGGGGCCCACTAGCCGGAGTCCTTCGAGGAGCCTATCAAGGCCGCGGCCCCGTATCTCCTTCGTCTTCGCCATATCTGCCGGATCCATGGATATGCTCCGTTGTGCTTAAAAAGCGTAGACGGGGTGAAATACATGGAGAGGGAAGAGGCCATAGTGTTCAGGCTCAAGTTCAAAAGATACTTGGACGCCATCGAGTTCCTCAAGCGCGTGGCGGAGGCCGCCGAGCGGCTGAACCACCATCCCGACGTGGAGCTCCGGTACGTCAACTTAACCTTGAGGCTGACCACCCACGACGCCGGGAATAAGGTCACCGAGAGGGACCTCCAGCTGGCCGGGGAGATCCAGAAGGCGGTGGAGGAGTTCAGAGACAGGCTGGCGCAGTAGCTCCGGATCCGCCGCCTTGTGCCTCTGCCCAGCGCCGCGGCCGGATCACTCCA
>NZ_LCWM02000013.1:31347-38826 GCF_002077075.2 Thermoproteus sp. CP80
CGCCGACGGTCAGCGCCAGATCCGTGGCGTTAGGCCGGTAGACCACCAGCCCGCCCAGCTCGCCGTACGCCGGCGCCTGTATGGACAGGATGGAGCCCGGGGCGGCCCAGGCGGCGTAGCTCCGCGCCAGCGTGCCGTTCACGTAGATCGGCATAGCGGCTACCACGGAGACCAGATATCTTGGCGACCAGCTCACCGCCAGCGCCGTCGAGGCGTCGACGACCAGCGACACGTTGGCTACGCCGGGCACGAACATGGTCCCGTTTCCATATATGTAGCTGTGCGCCTCCACCCTCACGGAGGAGCCCGGCTCAAGCCATGCCGTGTAGTTGGTGGTCTCCTCGCCGTTAACGGCTATGGGCAGCGGCGAGAGGATCCTCACGAGGTATTCGGGCCGCCAGTCCATCGTGAAGTTCACCGGCCCATCGACGACGAAGGTCTCGTTCCCCACGCCCGGCGTGAACATCGTCCCGTTGTCGAGGACGTAGCTATGCGCCTCGACCCTCACGGAGGAGCCGGGCGTTGCCCAGGCCGTGTAGTTCCGCGTCGGCACGCCGTTTACGTACACGGGCAACGCCGAGCGTATGCTGACGAGGTATCTGGGCGACCAAGATACGCTTAAGGCAGACGGCGAGATGACGCGGAGGGTCTCGCTCGTGGCGTTCGGCACCAGCATGGTTCCGTTGTTGAACACGTAGCTGCGGGTCTCGATGACTATCTGGGAGCCCGGCCGGACCCAGGCCGTGTAGTTGGTAGCCATCACGCCGTTGACGGCTATCGGCAGTGCGGAATAGACCTCGACCAAATACTCGGGATGCCAGCTCACCGCGACGTCGATCGGCCCGTTGACGACGTAGGTGTAGTTAGCCGCGCTTGGCACGAGCCTGGTCCCGTTGTCGAGCACGCGGTCGTAGGCGACTATAGACAGAGACTCGCCGGAGCGGACCCAGGCCCTGTAGCTCGTCGTCCCCTCGCCGTTGATGTAGACCGGGAGCGGGGACGCGACCTCGACGAGGTAGTACCTCAGCCAGCCTACGGTTATATTTATCGGGCTGTCGACGACTATGGTCTCGTTGCCGACCGTGGGGACCAGCATGGTCCTATTGCCGAGGACGACCGCGCGGTCCCTCACCTCTAGAGCGCTGCCGCCGGTCAGCCACGCCGTATAGTTTGTGGCCGCCACGCCGTTGACCAGGACCGGTATCGGCGAGACGACGCGCACGGGGTACTGGGGCAGATAGACCAAGAGGCCGGGCGTGAAGGGGCCAGGAGCTGTGAGGACGAAACGCCCGTTCGGCACCGTGACGTTGACGTCGGCGAAGGCCGCTTCCCCTGTGGCGGGCCCGGCGTCGTAGTCGTTGGGCAACGGCAGCCAGGCGCTGCCGTTCCAGTACTCCAGGGCCAGCTCGGCGCGCAGGTCCGTGAAGTTCGTCCACTCGGAGTTCCCATAGCCCGCGAACACCAGGCTGGCGTCCATCGGATGCCCGTCGCCCGTCAACAGCGCGCCGACCTCGAAGTGGGCGTTGACGGCCGGCACATACGGCGTGATCGTCACGCGGTCGTACCAAACCACGCCGCCCCCCAGCGCGTAGCCGAAATCGACGTGGACGGAGCCGCCGGCCGCGTAGGCCCGCATGACCAAGTAGCCGCCTGTGGGGAGGGCGTACGTGCCGCTGAACGCCGTATAGCCGTAGTACCAGCCCCCGGAGGAGCTGTAGACCTGGCCGTTGCCGGCTATCGCGTAGCCGGAGAGGGCGCCCGGGCCGCCGCTGTCGTTCCATATGTTGTCCCATACGCTGAGCTCGTTCCTATCGGTTATGAGGCCGACGACGTCCTGCGCCCAGTAGTACTGCCTCCGGCCGTCGGCCAGCTCGACCGCCACGACCGCATTCAGCTGTAGACCGGCCCCGCTGTTCGGCACGCCGTATCGACGCTCGCCGTTTGGGTTGTAGGCCCTTATCGCCGAGATGTGGAAATAGCCCCTGACCGCGCCTGCGGCTATCGGGCTCCTCGGGAAGGACACGACGCCGATCGGCAAGGCCGTCCCGTTGTATCCGGTGATGTAGATCTGCGGATCGTATTGCAGGTTGGGTATTGGGTACAAAACCGCTGTGTAGTTCCCAGGCTCGGCTATAGGCGCCGCGATTACGTCCCCGTAGCCCACCGACCCTCTGTACACCGCCGGCTCGGCCTTTCCAGCCCACCAGAGGTCGTAATTCTGAGCCGTGAAGATGGCCAGGTTGAATGTGTGGGGGTCGGCGCTGGCCAGCACGATGTAGCCGGGAGATGTGAACGTGAAGTTCACATAGGATATATTGCAGTAGCACGGCTGGACCGCAGTCTGGGCATCGGCGGCGAGCGCAATCGATAGGAGGAGTAAAGCCAGGGCTAAGGAAGGCCTCGGCCAAGACATATATTCTTTGCCAAGATGTTATTATTCGGACCTCTCAACGGGCGCGAGAAATGGCTCGAATCCCTGGCGTCTCTCGCTTCGCGCGTCTCCACGACGTCGCGACACTGCAGGGGTTTTTGCAGGGAGTACGTCGAGGCGCAGCGGCGACAGGTTCTGACGAGACAAACAATGGCCGTGGACGCGGCGGCGCTTGGAGCCGCGCGGTTTTGGCGGGACTCGTGGCGGTTGGCCGCGAGGCGTCTCCGGCCCTCGCGGGCGTAGCCGGAGGCGGCGCACATGGCCGGCAGTTGAGCGCAGGTCTGAGGGTCGACCCCTACGCCGCGATGAAGTGCGAGGACAAGGCGGATGGAGACCTTAGAGGGCGGCGGAGCCGTTGGGCCTATAGTAGTTGCGCAACCACAGCCTCCCCACGATGACAAATGGATGCCAGACAGGCGCCGTAAACGGCATGTAGCTGTACTCGGCGTAGAACAGCCTTTCCGCGGGCTCCCCGATGAATTGGGCCGCCAGGTCCACGTAGGCCCCCACCGCCGACGAGAAGCCCACTATCTGCATGCCGATGAGCCTCCCGCCGCTCACCAGGGCCTTGACCACCATCTCCCTGACCTCCCTCACGTACTTAGCCCTGTCCAACGCCCTCACCACATACGCCGCGACGGCCATGCCCCTCCTCGCCGCGTCCGCCTCCGTGAGCCCCACGCTGCCAACGTACATATCCCTGAACTTGGTCACCGAGGCCCCCGCCACGGGCGGAAACTCGGCGGCTCTTCCGCCCAGACCCGCGTTGGTTCCGGCGACGTACCCCATCTTATTGGCGTAGGTGGCCAGCGGTATCCACGCGGGCTCGCCCGTGACCTTATGCACCATCTCGGCCGCGTCGCCCGCCACGTAGACGCCGGACGGCCCCGCCTCGAGGTACCTATTGACCGCCACGGCCCCGGTGGGGCCCAGCTTGGCCCCCGCCTTCAAGGCCAGCTCCACGTTGGGCCTCACGCCCGTGGCGAACACGACCGCGTCCACCTCGTAGCGGCCGCCGTCCGTCACCACCCGCCGCACTCTGCCACCTCCCTCTAGGCGCACAACCCTCTCGCCCAGGCGCAGCTCCACGCCGCCTGAGGCCATGTAGTTGGCCAGCAACCCAGCCACATCTCTGTCGAGAACCTTGGGGAGCGGTCTATCCTCGCCCTCTATCAGCACCACCTTCTTCCCCGCGGCAGCCAACACGTCGGCCATCTCAACCCCTATGTACCCCCCGCCTATGATGGAGACGCGGCGGGCCTCCGCCAGGATCGCCTTGGCCTGCCGGATGTTGGCCACCGTCGGCACCACGACGCCCCTTAGGCCCACGCCCTCCACGGGCGGGATCCACGGCCTGGCCCCCGTCGCAATTATCAACGCGTCGAACTCCACGAACCCTCCGCGCTCGCCCTCCAGCTTGACCCTGTTCCCCTCCACGTCGACCGCGCGGGTGCGGAGCAGGACCTCCACGCCCCGCTCCGCCTCAAACTCCTCCTTGTCAAACAGCCAGACGGCTTCCTCGGCCATATCTCCGATGGCGTACGGCACGGCGCATGGCGCGTGCGTGATCACGTCGCCGGCTTCCACAAGCACAACCCTGCAGTTGGGGCAGAGCCGCTTTGCCCGGGAGGCCGCGGTGGATCCCGCGGCGCCGCCGCCCACTACGACGACAGTGCGCATAGATAAAGATTGCCTTAAATATTTAAAGATTTTGTATATTATTTATCAGTAACTAAATAATTAATTATAGTTTATTAAGAAGAATGCGCATGGATATCTCTGGAGAACGAGGATCCGCTTCCGTCGTACAAGCCCTAGGACGCTGTAACCGACGGCCTCGCCAGACCATGCAAGATAGCGGCGGCCGAGGCGCCGATCATCGCGGCGTCTTCGCCCCAACAGGCGCTACGCCGCCGACATAGCGCGGAGCCGTGAGCCGCCATAGCGCCAAGACCTGACACAGCCCGATCGCCGCCACAGCGCCGGCGAATCCCGCGCGTGGCCCTTAAGCTCGCGGCGGGGCGCTCAGCCAGGCCGCTTCGTCAAGCTCGGCTTGATCCTCCCGATATGCGGCCTGCCTCCCGCAGGCTCCCGCGGGCAAACTAGACCGGCGGCGGGCCTACCCCTCCGGCGGCTCCCTCGCCGGCCTCCTGGCCCTCTCAGCCAGGATCTTGAGGTACGTCTCGCGGAAGAGGGGGTCCTCCTCAAGCCGCCGCCAGACGTAGCGGTAGAAGTCGTTGATGAAGTTGAGGTAGGCCCTCCAGTAGTCTCCGTCGTTTTTAGCGGCGAGTTCCGCGAAAAGGCGGAGCGCCTTGGCGTTGTGTGCTAGGTTTCTCCTACGCTCCTCCTCAGCCTCTCCAACGACGCCCCGAGCCTCCTCGCCCACGCCTCAAGCCCCTCCTGGTTTAAAATTCCTTTCGACCTGGCGAAGGCGTAGAGGAAGACCGCGTCATCGAAGTCTTTGTCGGAGCCGAGCCACAGCTTGTAGGCGATCTGGAGCTCCAGCGGCGACACGTATAGAACCTCACCAGCTATGGAGACAGCAACCCTCCGGGCCAGGGCATGGCGCTGGTAGAAGCTCCGCGGCGGCTTCACTTCGAGGTTAGGCAGTACAGCGGGCGGCTTGTAGAACCTGACCGAGGCGTGTCTGAACTCGTAGTCTAGGTTGCTCTCGAGGGCGAGGGGTTTGAAGCCGCATCTGGCCGCTCTTGCGGCGACCTCGGCGCCGGAGGCCGCGTCAACCACCACGTCGACGTCGTCTGTTGTTCTTGTGCGGCCCAGCAATATGGCTACGTATTAGGCCACGATGACGTACTCGAAGTCGAGGCACCTTATGAATTCCATCACTAGGCGGTCAAGCCAGCTAGGTTCCCTCTCAACTGTGATCACGGCCATAACTAAGAAAATGTAGCCGGCTTCAAAGTTCGTGTTTCATTTAAAGGCGCCAGAGAGAGGTGGGTGGGGCGCCAGCGCCAGGACGTAGAGGCCCATGGCGGCGAAGACTGCGAGGCCTATGGGGAGGGCCAGCTTCATCCACTCGCGGAACCCGATCTTCAGAACTGTTGCCAAGACTATGTTGGGGACGTTGCCCGGTATGGTGAAGCCGCCGGAGATCACGAGAGAAATAAGGAAGCTCCTCAGCGCATCTTCAGCCATCCCGGGCGCCACAAGCGCGGCGACCAGCGTGGCGTTGTCGGCGACGGCGGACAACGTGCCGAAGACGTAGAGGGCCTCCTTCCCCAGCTCCGCCACGACGGCGGCGACGGGCTTGAAGAACTCGCCCAATATGGTCAAGGCGAATATGAAGATGAATATCCTCCCCGTCCTGAGGAGAACCTCCCGGAGCTCCGGCTCGTAGGGCTCCACCTCGGCCCCCGCCGCGTGGAGTCTCCTCAGGGTGAAATAGGCATAGAGGGCGAAGAACGCCACCACGATGAACACCGCGTCGAAAAGCACATCCACGAGGTAGAAGAAGCCTTGCTTCAGCTTGGCGACCGCGATGGTGGAGAGGGGCTCGCCGATTGGGAGAAGCGCCGCCCCTGCGCCTACGGCGAAGGCCCCGTACACAGCCGCCCTGGCCTTATAGCCGTGCGGCGCCTTGGCGAAGCCGAGGAGCTCCGCCAAAACCGCGGACGCCGCAATCGCCGACACCACGCCGCTGGAGAGGCCCAAGGCGAAGATCAGAAGCGCCAAGACGCCCGGCCTCGCCAACAGGTCGGCTTTCGCCGCCAGCTTGCGCCTAAGGAGGTAGAAGACCAGGCCTGCCGCCAGCACCACCTGGGTGATGCCCACCGGCACGTAGCCGATGCCGGGCTGATAGACCGCCAGCGGGTGGAGCAGGGCCTCCTCGACCAGCTGAGGGCTCCAGATACCCCCCAGGGTGGCCCCCGCCACAGCCATCGCCAGGAAAAACAGCTCCAGGTTGTGCTCCACCTTCTTCGAAATTATGGGAAGCACTATCAGCAACACCAGAAACGCCACCTGAAGCAGAGGCAGCTCCATGACCCCCCGGGGAGACGGCGTCTATATAAACATAACCCCCAGCGCCTGCAGACGGCGTCAGAAGGGGCCGGAGGCCGCAGACAACGAGCTCCGCAGAGCCTCCAGCGCCTTCTCGACGTCGTCGCTCCACTTGACGCGCCCCCTCAGCGCACCGACTCTCTCCGCCACCTCGGCCGCGAGCGCCAAGATGGCCCTAGCCGCCTCCTCCTTGGAGCGGTACTTCGAGAGAGCCATGTCTGGATCCGGCCCGTGGTACTGGTAATCGTGGATGTTCAGCGCCCTCTCTGTCCAAGCCGACAAGCCGCCGTACCCCAAGCCCTCCAGCATAAGCGAAAGCGAAAACATCCGCGTCGTCGGGACCTTGGGGACTGCGGTGGACTCCAGCCATCTCCTCTCCTCTTCGCTTTTAGCAAGAGCCTTCAGCCTGTCGAGCTCAAGCCTGAGGAGAGCCGCCAGAAGCGCTTTCCAAGCCTGGAACGCCTTACATGCGGCGTTGCGCACAATCCCCCGCCCGAGGAACTCCAGGGCGAGCCCGGCCTCGGTCAAAGCCTCCAGAAGTCGAGCCTCCACATACGCCGCGTGAGACGGCTTCGGAAGCGGCCGGTCCAGAACCTCCACGGATACCATAAGCGCCCGGCCGTATCAGGATAAATACATTTCGGCGAAAGCTTTCAAATATGGCCTGCCGCATATGCGTGGACGCTTGGGACATAAAGCAAAAGGTAGAGACGAGACTCAAGGTGGCGCTGGCTGAGGCGGAGCTTGCCCTACGCTTCTTAGAAGAAGGACTTCACAGAAACGCAGCTGGGAAGGCGTTTCAGGCCTGGAAGGCGGCTCTCGCCGCGGCGGCCGCCCTAGCCCGGGACGAGTTGCTCAGAAGATACAGGGGAAAGGTCGCGACTCGGGAAGGCGCCGAGGTGGAGCTGGCCGACTGGCTGATCGCCCTCATGCCCACGGGCAGGATGTGGGAGGTGGCCCGCGCCCTGCGGCAATCCTACGGCGACGAGGTCGTCCTCCTCACCGCCCTCGCCCTCAACCTACACGAG
>NZ_LCWM02000016.1 GCF_002077075.2 Thermoproteus sp. CP80
GCTTCGTAACAACAGACAGGAGGCTGGTTTGCGGTTTAGATAATAAAATCGTTACTGGCGTTGGCCAAGTGCGCGGGGGCGATGTGCCTTGGGGCTCCTTAGTGTGTCAGGCAGATGGTAGGCTGGGCGTTGGCGGTAGGGTGCTAAGCGCAAAGATATACCTAATCCACGAACAATGTAATCTGCAGTGCTCGGAGGGGGAGAGGTGGTGTTGACAACAATTTAATGAGCTACACCGTGCCTCTTCTCGGCGGCGGCTGGGGTTGCGCTGTCGTTGCGGGCGCCGGGGGTGCGGGGTTCTGTGATCTGTTGTATCTTTCCGCCTGTACGGCCTGCGGACGCCGCAGTTTCTTGTCTGCGCCGCGACTTGCCTGAGGCCGTACGCGGCAGGTGGCGCCGCATAGCTCTGGCCCTCCGGCGCCGTGGCCCGCCTTAAGCTTTTTAAAAAGGGTAAACATTATACCGTGGATGTTGAAATTCTTAAGCGGGCTTTGAGGGAGCTTGTGGAGAGAGAGCCGTCTTTTCTCAGAGACCTCATGCTGGATGCTTTGAGGTCTGACGGAGGCGCGGCTGAAGCGTTGCTGGAGTTACTCACTAGACACCCAGAGGCTAAGCTAAAGCTGGCGCAGGCTGTTGCTGGATCCATCGCCGTACCTCTCAACGTAGCCACCAAGGAGGACCTCAAGCAGTTAGCCACAAAACAAGACCTAGAACAGCTGAAGAAGTGGGCCGAGGAGAAGTTCGCAACCAAGGAAGATCTCAAGCAATACGCCACCAAGCAAGACCTAGAGACGGCGGTGGAGCAACTAAGAGCCGAGATAAAGCGCATCGAGGGCGTTATGGCGACAAAGGGGGACATAAAGCGTATTGAGGACAAGATGGCGACTAAGGAGCAGTTTGAAGCCATAGCGGTGAGTGTGGAGGATAGTGGGCGCGACATGGTTCAGTATCTGCTTGAGCAGAGGGGTTACAAATGCGTTGCGGAGAGGCTACGTCTAGATGCCGACTACGAGTTCGACATCTACTGCAACGCCGGCGCGCTGACGGCTGTCGGCGAGGTGAAGGTTAGGGCCGGCGGCCGCGACGTAGAGAAGGCCCTGGAAAGGGCGCGGGAGCTGTTGCGCAGACAACCCGACAAAATCTCCGGAAAACTCGTCCCGGTGTTCTACACCCTAGTCGCAGAGCCCTCAGCTGTCCAGAGGGCAAAGGAACTCAAGATATGGCTCATAGAGAGCAAAAGAGAAGTTGTCACGCTGGAGGTTGTCCTTGGGGAGATGTAGAGCTGAGCTCTGCCCTCTGTCTCTACGCTTCGTGGAGGTGCCCCTTGGCGGTTTCGAACGACTCCTCCGTCTGCCGCCGCGCCTTCTGTTCTGCTCGGTGGGCTGTTCCGGCCTAGTCTCCCTAGGTCTCACGCCGTAGCGCGACTTGCCGCCGTCTATGGAGGGGGCCCTCGGCTGAGATAGGCGCGCGTCGCGTTTTCCCGCAGGCAGCCGTAGGGTGGTGCTCTTTACGGTCTCGTTCATCCTCGTTGCCGGGCATCTCTGCCGAGGGGCTGATCTAGGAAGGTGGCTGGCTGTGGCGGCCCTAGGAGGTTTTCGACCTTACCTGCCTTGTGGGGCCGCGTCAGTTCGGCGCGTGAGGGCTTGTCTTAGCTCCTCCAGCGTCTCTCCGACTCGCCGCCCCTCGACGCGGGGCTAAGCGACTCCACGCGTTTGGCCAGCACATGCGCCGCAGACGCTACGTTGGTTGCCGCGTGGGGCGTCTCGACAGCTCGCCGCATGAGTTGGTGCTGGCAGTTGGGGAGGCGGAGGACGGCGGAGATCCATGGCTCTGCATGGCCTTACCTCTCCGGATGCCTAGCCGAGGTCTTCATCTGGGGCCCTAGGCACCACCGCCTCAGCTTTTCCTCGGTTTTTACGAGGGTTTTTACTCTTACTAGCTCTTGCGGCGGTGAGCGTCTTCCGTGCCCGGAGGGGCAAGACGGGTCTCTGCCAACGCCTCCAGAGCCTAGCCCCACATGCGCCGCGTAGCCAGGCTTGGGCTGAGGTCTCTTCACATACTCTACTACCACGTAGACGTGTGCCGGCATAAAAATGTGGCGGTTGCCTATGCCGGCATATGGAGGTTTGCGGGGTCTATATATGGGGGTGCTGTTGCCGAGGGGGCGATCTGCCGTGTTTTATGGCGTATGCGGCTCGTGGGGTGGCGGTGGGCGGCTTTGTTGGGGTGGGGGCTGAGGGGTGCCGGGGGCTCGCAGTTTTAAAAGGTCTGGTGATGTGGACATGTGAGGAGGGTGGAGCTGGAGCTTGTGCCGGGTTTGGTGGTGGAGTTCGCCGACCAGGAGAGGGCTCTTGGGGCAGGTGGAGGAGTTCGCAGAGGAGGGCACCAGGTGGCCTATCGTCGTATTCGGCCCGGAGGGTTGCGGCAAGACCGCCTTCCTGCGGCAGGCGGCCGCCATGCTTAGGGATTTGGGGTACGACGTCTTCTACCTCCACCCCCTCGACCGGGCCTTCTCGGCGGAGGTGGACGACCCAGATGTCAAGAGGCTCTTCCTCGACCTCGTGAGGAGGACTCTGGAGGACGGGAGGTGGGGGCGTCTCGCCATGGCCGTCTTCGACCTCACGCGGGAGATTCTGCGGAGGCGGAAGGTGGCCGTTATTGCAGATGACGTCTTCCAGGCAATTGGTCTTGGCAAGGCGGCGTATGTAAAGGGTTTGTTGAATATGATTGAGCATCCCCAGTATAAATATGAAAACATGGTGGTGCTTGTGGCGACAAGCGAGGGGGTCTCGCGGCGGGAGATCGGGAGGCATAGGTGGGCCCGCCTCATGCCCATGTGGAATATGGCGAGGGACGGCTTTATGTAGCTGTATGAAAAAATCCCGGGCCCCAAGCCTCCTTTCGAAGAGGCCTGGCGGCTCGCCGGCGGAAACCCGAACACGTTAGTCGAGCTGTATAAGGCTGGCTGGGACGTAGATGAGGTGGTCAAGACGCTTATCATCGGCAAGGGGCTGAGCTCCTTTGTCCGCTCCTTGGGCAGAGAAGTTAGGGAGCTTCTGTGGAGGGCTGTGGAGGACCCCGACTCGTTGCTCAGCCCGGAGGGGGTTCCGCTGTTGGAGAGACTGATCGACATAAACGTGCTGATAGACTCAATAACCTACCGGGACCCGCCGCTGTGGATAGACCAGCCCCCTCCAGAGCGCGATTTAGAGCTCGGCATAGGGAAACACGCCGCTTGGCACACTCCGCTTCACAGAGAGGCTGTGAGGAGGGCGTTGCAGGGGATGTGAAGAGGCCTCAAGTAGCCGGGCTGTTATCCATCCTCCCCCTGAGGCGGCGGGGCGCCTTCGCCTCGTCTTCGCCCGCCTATCGGTGGGGATCATGGAGCTACCGAGCCAGCGCCGTGGGTCATCCCCCCGCAGGGGGCCTAACCGTTTAAAAAGGCCGCCCTGGGCAGGCGTATTCCCTCGTCGCTGGACGCGGTGTTGTATATGCGCTAAATTCTTCTATATTCCCATGATCCCGCATTTCCACAGCTTGTGTTTGGCGAGTGGGAAGGTTGTTTTTGCTACTTAATTTGCGTATATGCCGAATGCCTCAATCTCAGCTAGTCTTTTTTAAACTAGTCCTATAGGACTAGTCCGGTGAGACTATACATTAAGAGGGGGATGCGGTGAGGGCCATAGGGAGTTGGACGCTTATATGCGGTAGGAGGAAGACCGGCAAGACCACCTTGGTTAAACGGAACCTGCTTGGACCTCTCTTAATGGAGGCTCTTGGAGATGATTTTTAAGCAACGAATATAGAACGTGAGTTCGCTGGAGATCGTCTTACCCAGGAGACTTAGGGAGAGGCTGGAGGAGGAGGCAGAAAGGGTCGGGCTCAGCGCAGAAGAGTTCGTGCTTGAGGTTATGGCCGAGAGACTCAACAGAGAGGTGGACCCTCCCGAGGTCGCCGAGGTTTACGTGAAGCTGGCAGAGAAGTACCTCCGCGAGGCGGAGGGCCTCCTCGCCGGCGGGGACTTCGTTCAAGCCTCCGAAAAGCTGTGGGGCGCCGCCGCCCTCATGGTCAAGGCCGTCGCTGCTGCGAGAGGGCTCCTCCTACGGTCCCACGGCGACTTGTTTAAATTCGTCAAGAGCCTCGGCGACGAGACCGGGGACGCGGAACTGCGCCGACTCTTCGCCGTAGCCAGCGCCCTGCACCAAAACTTCTACGAGAGCTGGCTCCCCCCGGAGGTCGTGAAGGAATATGCACAAGACGTGAAGCAGCTCATACGGAAGCTGAAGGACCTGCTGAGGCCTCCGTGACAGCTGCCTCTCGCCCAACCCCCCTAATCGCCCTCCCACCGGCTTCTCCGCGCATCGGCGCCCGCCACGCGTCTGCTGATGCCGAGCCACAGGTCTCTCTCGGGGACGGAGCGAAACTTATGAGGTAGAGGATTGAGGGAAGAAGCACCTATCGTGTTCTGGTCTTCATAGCTGACGCCCTGCTTGAGGCTTGTGCTCGACCCTCCTCACTACGCGTAACACCAACCGCCGCCTCGTTGCCGCGCCGATCCCAGCGCCCATAGACTCCAGGCAAGTTGCGCCACATATCCATTTTTATACTGATAAACAGCGCCTCCTATGGTTGTTGAGCTTGTGGAGCGTCCTCTGCCCAGGCCCTCCGACGAGGGCTATGTGGAGGCTAGGCTCCTGGAGGCTCTGGTGGAGGCCCGCCTAGCGCTGAGGTTTGTAGGGGAGGGAGTGACGCGCAACGCCGCTGGGAAGGCCTTCCAGGCCTGGAAAGCGTTGCTGGCCGCATTACTACGGCTTGAGCTGGACAAGCTGAAGGCCGTTGCGAAGACTGAAGAGGAGAAAAAGTGGCTCGAGTCTAAGGCGGTGCCGCGGGTCCCGACGACCAAGATGAAACCCCTGGCTAGACTTCTGGAGGCCATGGGCCACGACGGCCTAGCTCTGTGGGCCGGAAATGTGCTCCTATTGCACGATTATCAGCACCACGGCCCAGACCCCAGCGGCGAGCTGTCTAAATACGCCACGCGGGAAGACGCGGTTGCCGACATATTGTCTGCGGTGCAGGAGCTCGCCAGACGCATCGAGGCGCTTATAGGACGCGTCAAGTGGAGCGACGAGCTAGAAAAAGCACTACAAGAGCTAAAACAAGCCCTTCCCGTCAACACCCCATAGGAACCCCTCCAGAGACCGCCATGGACACACCTCCCGCAGATACGCACCCAACCTCTCCCCGACAGACGCCACGGCGGCGAGGGGATGATGAAGCCCTAATCTACGGCGGATGCCCATACGCGGAAAGGCGCGACGATGCGCCCCAGCCGAAGGCCTCCGACACCCCTCCACATCGAGGAGGGCGTCGGCGATGCGTCCGTCAGACCTCAACGCCTCCAGAATGCAGTCTAGAGACCTTCTTAACGCGCCAAGGCTCTCCTCACCTCTTCCAGTGCTTTTTCCAGCTCCTCGCCCCACTTGATACGGCCTTTAAGCGTCTCAATCCGCTTGGTGAGTTCCTGTATTAGCTCAACCACGTCTGCGGCGGCCGACTGCCGCGTGGTGTATTTCGACAGCGCCATGTCTGGGTCGGGGCCGTGGTACTGATAATCATGGAGGTCAAGCGCCTTGTCGGTCCAGGCCGTGAAGGCTTCATGCCCAGCATCCCTCAGCAGACGGGACAGCTCCTTCATCTTAGTCGTGGGGACCCGCGGCACGGCCTTCGCCTCGAGCCACCTCCTCTCCTCCTCTGTCTTGGCTAGGGCCTTCAGCCTGTCCAGCTCCAGCCTGAGGAGAGCCGCCATAAGCGCCCTCCAAGCTTGAAACGCCTTGCACGCGGCGTTTCTCGTAAGGCCCCTCTCCAGAAACTCCAGCGCCAGCCTCGCCTCGCCCAGCGCCTCAAGGAGACGGGCCTCCACATAGCCCTCGTCGGAGGGCCTGGGCAGAGGACGCTCCACAAGCTCAACAGCCATGGGAACTCCTGCGGTCCTCTTTAAAAGCCTTTAGAAACGGCGCAGATATAGACACGGTTACGGCAACAGAGGCGGCTACGCCTCTCTCACCGCCCTTCTCACAGTCTCTCTGTGTAGTGGGGGTCTGCCACGCCGCGTCTGCAATGCTGTGATTGTGGCATCTCTTCGACGCGCTGGTCTCTGGAGTCTGCGGGGGTTCTCTACGCTGTGGGCGGTAAAAGCCTCGCCGAGGTGCCCGAGAGGTTCGCGGATCTACCGGTGTCGCGGCTGGAAATTTGTGTTGTTGCATCTGCGGCAGGCCTGTCGCCGGCGGGACGTGGGTGGCTTCTTCAATCGGGGGCTCCTGGTTTATAATGACGTTGCGCGTCTCAACGGCGCGGTTAACTGCGAGGTAGCGCCGGCGCTGACTCGGCGACGTAGGTGGGCACGTGGGGTCTTAAACGCCTCGACGTATGGAACCCGCCGCGGGCAGGTCTCGCGCCGGTCGTCCCTTCGTGTTTAGGTTTTTAAAGGTCTGGGGGTTTTGTTGTATGAAGAGGTGGGAGGGGCTTGTTTATCTTGTTTTGGCGCTGGCTGGGGGTGAGTACATTGTCTTGAGCGGCTTGCTTGGGGCGCCTAGGTTCCTCGTCGGCTGGGCTCTGAGTAACGTGTTCTCCGTCTTAAATGCCCCGGTGCCTCAGGATGCTTTTAACTATGCTCTCGATGCGATAAGGCCGTTGTGTGGTTCTGGCTATGTGGGTTGTGAGTGGGATGCCTATGTGGCGGCGCACGCGATGGCGTCGGCTGTGTGGGGTATTGTTGCAACCATGGTTATGATGGCTATAACCTACGTGGTATCCATATTGCTCGTGATATACGGCTGGAGAGAGCCCGGCGTGGGCAGGCTGAGGTTTGTGGCGTCCAACGTCTTGGCGCCGCTGGCTCTCCTGCTGGTAGGCTACTTGATCTGCTTATACGTGCTTCAGCCTGGCAACTTCATCCTGATGCTCATCGTTGAGGTGTGGCGTGGAGGTGCTAGCAATATAGTGGATATTCCCATTATCCTAGGCATAATAGCCATCGCCATCGTGGCGTCGTCCTTAAGGCGGTGATGGAGCATAAAGTCCATCTCCACGGTCACAATCACGCCGTCTTTGGTGAGGACCTCTGGAGCTGTGAACTCCCACCTCCCGGCCCGCCCTCTCTTTCTGGACGAACTCGATCACCTCTATGGCGTAGGTATCTTCAATCAGGTAGGTCCAAGGCGCCTTGAAGCCCAAGGCGGGGCCCACGACGGGCTTGCTTATCTGCCCCGACACGGGGTCTACTACCACTGCGACCACCCCCGCCGGCAGGCTATAGACGGAGAGGGGGAGGACCACCGCCGCCACCAGCAAGAGGAGGATGGCGATTGCAAACCCAGCCGCCGTCTACCTGGGACTTTAATCCTCCTGACCTCGACGGGCACATATGCCACAACTCTGCATGCTGCGCGACCTAGCCAGTTCCAGGTTTCTGGCGTGGATGCCCGGCGTGGCCGGCCGCTGAGCGCGCCGGCCCTCATCGGTTTCTCGCAATTTATAAGCTTATTACATCTGTAATTATTATGGCTGTAATAAAACTATACGGTAGGGAGAGGGAGCTGGGGCTCCTCAGGAGGCTGAGGGAGCCCTTCCTCGCCGTGGTCTACGGGAGGCGGCGCGTGGGGAAGACGGCCCTCGTGCTCAAGTTCCTGGAGGGGAGGCCTCACCTCTACTTCTTCGTGAACCCTAGGAAGCCTCCCCGCCTCCTTCTGGAGGAGTACGGCGAGGCGTTGAGGAGGGCGGCGGGGCTGCCGGGGTACGTCAGGCTTGCGAGCTGGGACGAGTTTTTCGACGTCCTCTTCTCGCTTAGGGGCTACGCGGTGGCCTTTGACGAGTTCCAGTGGTTTGCCGAGGTGGCTCCCGAGGTGCCGTATATACTGCAGAGGTTTTGGGATACTAGGGCCGAGAAGCCCTCCGTAATCATCACGGGGTCCGTGGTGGGTCTTGTGAGGAGGCTTGTGGCTGAGTCGGGGTCGCCGCTGTTCGGCCGGGCCGACTTGGTGCTGGAGCTGGGGGAGCTGGAGCCCTCCGCCGTCTTTCAGTGGCTCCACGACATGGGGATCGCGGGGGAGGAGGCGTTCAAGTTCTACATGCTCTTCGGCGGGGTGCCGTATTACTACCGCCTGGCCCAGCAGTGGGGTGTGAAGACCGTGGAGGAGGCGGTTCGCCTCCTGGTGGCTGGGGAGGGGGGCCCGCTTCGGCACGAGGTGGAGTTCGTCTTGGCCGAGGCGCTGGGCGGGGAGTACCGCACCCACCTGGCCATCCTGGACGCGGTGGCTGGGGGCGCCACGAAGCTGGAGCAGATAGCGTCGCACGCCGGGGTTAAGGCCACTTCCCTCCCGCCGTATATGAGCGATCTGACGGAGCTCCTCCACGTATTGACGCGTTTCAGGGGGAGGAGGACGTATTACGAGTTCAGGGACAGGTTCTACGCCTTCTGGCTCAGGGCCGTATACCGCCATAGGGACGTGACGCCGGAGGACGCGCTCGGCGACGCGGCGGCGGCGGAGCTGGAGGAGTTCTTCCGCTGGGCCTTCGAGGCGACCGTCAGGGAGTTGCTGCCCCGCCTCTACCCGGTGAGGAGGGCGACGAAGGAGACGGCGTTTCTGCGGAGCGGCGGCAGACGGGTTCAGCTGGATGTAGACGCCTTCGGCGTCAACGAGGAGCGGAAATTCGCCGTATTGGCCGAGGCCAAGTGGGGCCCGGCGGACCCAGACGAAATCCTCCCCAAGCTACGCGCCGCCGCCCAGGCCCTCATCCCCAGCGGCTGGGAGGTGAAATACGCCATATTCGCCAATCGACCTGGAGCCGGGGGGATTCCAGAACCTGGTGTCTGTCTACGTGGCCGATGGGGGGAGGTCGCTCGCCGTGTTTGAGGGGGGGCCTGCGGTTTCCGGCTCCGACCTGGCGTCGGCCCTGCGCTCCCTCGGGAAGCCCGTGGAGGCGGTGTTTCTGACGCATGTCCATATCGACCACTACGGGGGGGCCGGCGCGGTGTTGGGGCTGGGCGGAGGCGTCCGGTTCTACGTCCATCCGAGGGGGGCCAGGGTCCTGCCCAACCCCGACGTCATATGGATCCCGGCGAGGGCGGCCATGGGCTGGCTCGGGGAGCTCTACGGACGTCCCCTCGAGATTCCCGCCGACAGGTCCGTGGAGACCAGAGACGGCGATAGGATCGCCGTGGGGGACATCTCGGTTGAGGTGATCCATACGCCTGGCCACGCCAGCCACCACCAGTCCTTCCTTCTGGAGCCCTGGGGCGTGCTGTTCGTGGGGGACGCGGCTGGCATATATCTGAGGGATCTGGACTACGTGATCCCGACGACCATGGAGCCCCTGAGGCTCGACCTGTATATGGAAAGCGTCAAGAAGCTGATGAGGAGGGGGCCTAGGTACATCGCCTATACCCACTACGACCTTCTGCCCGACGCGGTCTCCATGCTGGAGCGCCACCTGGCCCAGCTGGAGGTGTGGAGGAGGAGCGCCGAGGAGGCGGCGAGGGAGGGGCTGGACGCCAAGGATCTCGAGGAGGTGCTGGTGGAGAGGGATCAAGGCCTGAGGAGGGCCTACGAGGGGCTTAGGGGCAGGAGGGCCCACTACCATCTATTCCAGATGGCCGTGGAGGGCATCTTGAACTACTTCAAAAAGGGTTAGTTTTTCACTCCACGGGGAGCCCTCCGGTCCTCACCTCCCTGAGGTCGGGGGTCTCGTAGGCTAGATTGACGGCGAGGTAGTAGATCGCCAGCGCGGCGGCGGCCCAGACCAGGTAGTCCAGGGGGTAGGGGATCGCCGGGGTGCTCAAGTTGCCGAGGGAGCCGAAGTAGGAGATGGCGGCCAGGGCTATGTTGTAGATGGGTATCCAGACGGCGGCCTTGACGTCGGGGTGTCTCGACTTGGCCCAGAGGTACGCGAAGGCGAATATCTGGATGGCCGCCAGGGCGAGCCAGTAGGCCAGGAACGACAAAACGTCGCCGAGGCCCGAGAGCCAGCCGAGGTGCCAGGCGGCCACGGCGACCGCCAGCAGAGCCCAGTAGACCGCGGAGAACGCGGCGGCCTCGGCCCTCGACATGCCCGTCGAGCCCTTGTAGGGGCCGAGGAGCAGTAGCGGGAGGCCTATGAGCATGCTTACTATCGCGGCGTCTACGTAGAGCCACGAGGACCAGTATATGAGGAGGGACGACACGACGATCATGCAGCGGTGTACGGCGCCACGCCGGCCTGGTTAGGAAGTGAGCGGGTGGACGCCGACGGCGCCCAGCCGCACTACGCCGAACGCAGCCCAAGAGGTCGGACCAAGCCCGTCGAGACAACCGCCGCGCCTCAGCGGCCCCGAAGCCTCCGCAACGTAGACTAAATATGCTAAGATCTGCATCTCACGCATCCCGTCGGAATTTTTTATATAACATAGGTAATACGACATCACTGTTTTAAATATAGATGGTGCATAGCTACGTCCCACAGTCCTCGCCGCCTCCGGCCTAAGCCTTCGCGGCCCAGCCGCGGAGGCGACGGGGGATAAACCGGCGGCGTCGGACGGGGCAACCCGCCCGATGTTGCCGGTGAAATCGGCGCCGACGGCGGGGGCTGTGGGACGCCTCTCCTCCTCTCCTTGGACAATAGACTGTCGCCCTAGATCCTCAGCCACATGTTGTCCTCGGCGATCACCACGTCCTTTCTGCCGATGTTCTTCACGTCCCTATAGATTGTGGGGTTGAAGCCGTCGTCTATATGGGTGAGGACGAGCAGATGGGCCCCGGCGGCGTCGGCCTCCCTGACGGCTTGGAGGGTCGTGGTGTGGGCGTATTTCGCGCATATCTCCGCGTTCTGCTCGTTGCACGTCGCCTCATGTATCAACACATCGACGCCGCGGCCGAGCCGCCTCACAGGTCCGCAGTTGGGGGAGGTGTCCCCCGTGAAAAGCAACGACGTGCCGCCTCCCTCCAGCCTGTAGGCGTAGGCCTCCTCGGCGGTGTGGTGGCACGCCTGGGCCGCCTCCACCTTCAGGCCTGGGAGCTCCAGGAGGGGGCCCGGCGCGGCTTGCCTTATCTCGATCTGGTAGTTCACGGCCTTGAGGAGGTTGGGCGACACGGCCTCTATGGATCTGGCCACTATCTTGGGCGCCACCACGACGAGCTTCTTCCTCCTCCCCTCTATATGCGCCTGGAAGAGGGCCTCGGGCAGGCCGAGGAAGTGGTCCATGTGGCTGTGCGTCACGAACACGTAGTCTATCTCGGTCAGAAGCCCCCTGTCGGACAGGCGGTAGTGGCAGCCGACCCCGCAGTCGACTACGGCGAGCCCTCCCTCGGCCTCGAGCAGATTGGCCGCCCTCCACCTCCTGGAGCCTGGGCTCCCTCCGGCGCCCGACCCGATTACGTGTAGATACATGCCGCTAGAACCGAAGCGCCTTTTTGACGTCTATGCTGAACTGCACCACGTCGCCCTCCCTGAACGCCGCCGTCGGCGGCGCCCTCGCCTTTATCCTCACCCCGTTGAAGTCCAGCTCGTAGAGCTTGTAGGGGCCTAGGTATTCCTCCCTCAGCACCTTGGCCCTGTGGTCGCCCTCGCCGAGCGCCACGTCCTCCGGCCTGAAGCCCACCAGGCCTTCGCCCAGGCCTACGAGCTTTGCGGGGACCAGATTGCTTAGACCTAGGAACTGAAACACGAAGAGGCTCTTAGGCCTCGCGTAGAGCTCGTCGGGCGGCCCGACTTGCTCTATCCTTCCGTTGTTTATAACGACGAGGAGGTCGCCGAGCGCCATGGCCTCCTCCTGGTCGTGGGTCACGTGGAGCACGGTGGCGTGGAGCCTCCTCTGGAGCTCCTTCAAGAAGCCGCGGACCTCCAGCCTCAGCCTTGCGTCGAGGTTGCTGAGAGGCTCGTCGAGCAGGAGCACCTTCGGCTCCTTCACCAGGGCTCTGGCTATGGCGACCCTCTGCTGCTGTCCGCCGGACAGCTGATGGGGGTATTTGTGGAGCTGGTCGGCTATGTTGAGGACGACCGCTATCTCCTCAACCCTCCTCCTTATCTCGGGCTTGGGCAGCCTCTTGTTCTTGAGGGGCATCGCTATGTTGTCGAAGACGGTCAGATGGGGGTAGAGCGCGTAGCTCTGGAAGACGATCCCCACGTCTCTCTCCCACACGGGGAGATTGGTGACATCTCTTCCGTCTAGGACAACGGAGCCGCCGTCCGGCCTCTCCAGACCCGCTATCAACCTGAGGAGGGTCGTCTTGCCGGAGCCGGAGGGCCCCAGGACCACGACGTAGCGCCCGTCGGGTATCTCGAGGTAGTCGACCCTCAACGTGAAGCCCTTGAAGGTCTTGACTACATCCTTGAGGATGAGCATATCATCCGGCGCCCCAGATCTTTTCAAGGTTGCGCCTCACGGCTGTTAGGTATATCAGCGGCGGGATGGCGCTGAGGATGCCCGTGGCGGCAACGCCGCCGTAGCTCATGGCCACGGGGCTCATCAACTCCCCTATGTATATCGAGAAGGTCTGGGCGCCGCTGAATCTTAGAGGATCGGCGAGGTTGTAGGGCGTGTAGGTGAAGGCGAGGGGGAATATCAAGGCGCCCCATGAGAACAGAAATGCGTAGAGGCCGGCGACGCCCATGCCGCTTCTGCTCAGAGGGATCACGACCTTCGCGAATGCCTTCAGCCTGCTCATGCCGTCGGCCAGGGCGGCCTCCTCGGTCCTCCTGTCGAAGCTCGAGTAGTAGTTGTAGAGTATCCATATGCCGTAGGGCAACGTCATTATGGGGTAGGTCAGGACGAGGGCCCAGAGCGTGTTCAAAATGTTCAAGCCTCTGACGACGAGGTAGAGGGGCACTATGTACACAAGCGTGGGGGTCGACATGAGGTACAGTATATACGCCACGAGCTTCCCCCCGCCGAGGCCGTGCACCCTCATCTGGTAGGCGGCCATGGCCGCGAGGAGGATCGTGACCGCGGAATTTATCGCGGATATGTATATGCTCATCAGGAAGTAGGGGAGGCCTCCGCCGAGGGCTTGGACGTAGTTCGTCAGGTCCAGGCGGGAGGGCAACACGCTGGGCGGTATCTGTATTATCTCGCCCGGCGGCTTCAGGGACATGAGGAGGAGCCACCCGAGGGGGAGGAAGACGAAGGCCAGGTCGAGCGCAAGCACGGCGTAGTGGAGAGCCTTCGGGGCCTCCCTCCTGGGCATCCAAACCGGCGCGGGCAACTTGACGAAGGACCTAGCCGAGAAGGCCTTCATGTAGGCCAGCGACAGCCCGGTCCCTATGGCCGTCATAACCACTATCAACGCCGCCGAGTACCCGAACTCCCCGGCGGAGAAGGCCTCGTAGCTGTAGTAGGCCAGGTTGTCCAGTATGCGGGGCCCGACCTGGGCCGTCCCGATGTATATGGGGTCGAACGTGAAGAAGCCCGTGAGCGCCGTCAAGATGAAGGCGGTCAGTATCTGGGGCGACGCGAGGGGCAGATCCACGGCGATGAACTTCCTGGGCCCCGCGAGGCCGTCGGCCAGAGCCGCCTCCTCCACGGCCTTGGGGATGGCCCTCAGTCCAGAATATATCACCAAGACGGCCGTGGGGAGGGAGCGCCAGACGTCGACGAGGACCACTGTCCACACGGAGGATATGGGGTTGGTCCCCATGAGGCCGGCCTTCATTAGGTAGTAGCCCAGCCCATATAGGGGGTTCAACATCAGGTACCAGGCCATGGCCGCCGTGACGGGCGGTATGAAGGCCGGCACCATGAGGGGCAGGAGCCACCTGCCGCCGAGCCGCCTCAGGGCGAGGGCTATGGGGACCGCCAGCGCCACAGATATGGCGGGCGTGGCGACTGAGTAGAGGATCGTGTTGCCGATTATCAAGGGCCCGTAGGGGTCCTTCTGGAACAGCCAGAGGTAGTTCCCCAAGCCGACCCACTTGAAGGCGCCCTCGTAGGTCCTCTCGTAGAGGCTCAACAGGGCGTTGTCGGCGATGGGATATACGGTCAAGGCGAAGAGATAGATAAGCGCGGGAAGCGCCAAAAAAAGTATTTGTTTATCCCTCATTACGAGATCTTCATTATGTTGAGCCAGGTCTTGTATATATTCATCTGCGTCGTCTCGGCGTCCTGCTGGCCCCTGAGGTAGTTAGCCACCTGGTTTATGAAGTAGGGCCTCATGTCGGTGAAGAAGTTGGTGACCCTATTGACCAAGGTGAGCCTCTGTAGATCGGTCACGTTGGCCCCCGCCTTGAGCAGAGGCGCGAAGGGCTGTAGCCAGCTCATGGAGGGCGTCTGCGCGGCGACCTCGACCCCGCTTATGGTCGCCGGCACGAAGCCCACCTTCTCGGCGCCGAGCTTATACATCTGCGGCGATATCAAGAACTCTATGAACTCGGCGGCCAGCTGCGGGTCCTTGGCGTAGGGGTTGATGCCTATGAACGTAGGCGCCAGGCCCGTGCCGTAGGGATATCTGCCGCCGGGCAGAGGCGCTATGGCTATGTCGCCCGCCACCTTGGAGACCGAGGCGTTGTTGTATATGGGTATGAAGCTGGTCCATGCGGCCACCATGGCGTAGTCTCCCGTCAGGAAGAGATCCCTCAGCTGGTCGTACTCCATGGCCTGCACGTCGATGGGCGGCTGGAACTGCACGAGCCTCTTGTACGTCCTCAAGGCCTGGACGAAGGAGGGGCATCCTATGGTTACATTCACCGCGCCGCTCGGCGTGTAGCTGAAGTAGGCCCAGTAGCCCGGGGTCGGCACCGCGCCTTTAGCCACGTCGGCCGGTATGCCCGCACAGGAGTCGTTGAGGGCGTAGGTGTAGAAGACCGTTAAGAAGCCGTTGAATATGGCTAGCTGGAGGCCGTCGGGGAACAGCAGCGCGTATTTGGCCACGTGCTGCGACTGGAGGAACTCTGCGGCGTCTATCAGCTGGTCCCACGAGGACCAAGTCAGCGGGTTTAGGTCGAAGCCGTATTCCCGCTTGAACTCGGCCTGCAGCGTCGCGTTGTCGAAGATGGACTTCCTATATATCAAAACGTAGCCGAAGACCATCTGGAACGGCACGCCGAATATCTTGGTTATGGTGCCGTTCTTGGATATGATCACCACCGAGACCATGGCGCTCATGGGTATGTCGGATCTGTTGAAAAGCCCGCTGTTGAAGTAGGGCCTCAGGTCCATGAGGTAGGGCGCGAACGTGGACGCCTGCGACGGGTAGAATATTATCAAGGCGGGGTCCGGGTTCCTATTCTGAAGCGCCGTGAGCGCGGTCTGGACCATCTGGCCGAAGGGAACCGGCTCCACCGTTATCTGGACGCCGGGATGCGCCTTCATGAACTCGTCCGCGGCGAGCTCTATGTAGGGCATGAGCGTCGGGTCGCCCGTGGGGACCAACACGGTGAGGGAGCCAGATAGGCTTGCGGCCGATGAGGTTGTCTGAAGCTGTGTCGACGTCTGTGGCTGAGTGGTTATCTGGGACTGCGTCGACGTCTGGGAGGCCGACGGCGGTGAGGGGGCTTGCTGCCGCTGCTGAGAGAAGAGAAGCGCGACGGCGACCGCCGCGATTATTACGATTACAACCGCTGCCACCAGGGTTTTGCTGGACGCCATGCCGATACGTCCTAGGCTTTTTTTAACGGTTGAGCTTGCGCTAGCTTAAACACCTACACGCCGGCTCGGCTCCTGGGGCCTGCCCCCTTGCCCAACGCCGATTCGAGCATGCGCCTGGCCGTGTGGTAGCGGCGGCAGTCGGGGCACATGTAGAGCCACTCAGGGTCGCCCTTTATACCCATCCTCCTCTTGACCGTCTCGATGTGCTTAAGCGTGTCGAAGGGCCTGCCGCATGACTTGCACCTCACCACGTAGTCCACGGCCTTCTCCTCGACCTCGGGCGGAAGCGAGTCGTGCCTCCCGACCGCTATGGCCTTCTCCGGGCATGCCTCCTCGCAGTACCCACAGCCGACGCACCTCAACGGATTCAACGTGAGCCTTATCGCGTCGCCCGTCCTCGAGACGTCGAAAGCCCTCTGGGGACATTTGGCGAAACAGACGCCGCAGAGCGAGCATTTGTCCGGGTCCACGTCGACCCTATACATCTTGAGCGCCTGGGCCCTCCTGCCCGTGTACGCGTCCCTGAACTTGGAGAGCGCCTCAATGTAGTCCCTGCGCCGCGAGCCGGAGTAGGACATGGCCCTCGGGGCGGTCCGCACGACGACCCTATCCTCGCTCTGCTCCTTCTCGAAGCCGAAGGCCTCGGCGACCTCCTCCACCACCCTCAGCCCGGCCTTGGCCCCGGCGACGGGGCACTTCGGGTCGGGGCAGTACGCCTCCACCTCCCCCGCCGCCGCGGCGGCCTCCAGGACCCACTCGGGGCCCAGCGCGCCTATGCAGGGCAGCCTGTAGACGTACCTCCCCTCGCCGCTCGCCTCAAGCGACTTGTGGCAGGTAAACGCGATGCGCGATATGCCGTGTAGCCTCGCCTTGGCGAACGCCGCCGATATCTCCACGTCGTCCGCCCCCGGCGTCGAGAGGGCGCCGGTGGGGCAGGCCGCGACGCAGAGGCCGCACTCGACGCATTTAGAGGGGTCCAACGAGATCGACCTGTCGGCGAGCCTCAGGGCCCCGGCGGGACAGGCGTCGACGCACTCGGAGCAGCCGAACCTCGCCATGCAGAGCTCGGGCGAGAGCTGGGGGACGGCCCTCTTGACAAATATCTCACCTCTCAGCAGATCCCTTCTGGCGACCGCCTTGCTGGCCTCCAGGTGGAACTGCGTCCTCCTCGCCCTCAGCTGGGCCGTCGCTACCTCCACGGCGGAAGAGGCCTTGGCCACGTGGACCTCGAGGGGGTGGAGGCCCTTGGGGAGCTCGGGCGGGCCCTCCGCCTCCCTCAGCACGACGACTATCTGGGCCCCCGGGTTGTCCCTCGCGACGGCCTCTAGGTCGGCCCTCGAGGGGTCCTCGACGACTACTACCTTCCCGTCGCTACCGAGGATCTTCATCTTCGCTCATGATTATCTCCATTATATCTCTATCCTGCCTGAGGAACTCCCTGGTGAATAGAAGCGCCTCCCTCACGTACTCCGTCGAGGCGTGTTTCAGAGCCCTCCTGACGAACACCGGGACCCAAGTCAATAGATGGTTTG
This sequence comes from Thermoproteus sp. CP80, assembly GCF_002077075.2. Taxonomy (GTDB): domain Archaea; phylum Thermoproteota; class Thermoprotei; order Thermoproteales; family Thermoproteaceae; genus Thermoproteus. The sequence goes on from NZ_LCWM02000016.1 coordinate 17,149, forward strand.
TCAAGAACCGACTCCCGCCCTCCAGATATCTCGACGGGTCCTCAGCCTCCTGTTCCTTGAAGGCGAGGTACGACATGAAGGCGAGCTCCACCGATATGTGGTCCGCCCTCAGGTCCCTGAAGCTCCTCTCAAAGCCGGCGCCGTATTCGGCGTAGAACCTCCTCACGGCCTCCTCGACGGATAGGTCCAGATAGCCCGTGTGTAGATAGCCCTCGAAGGGCGGCACGGCGTAGTCTATCCTCGTCAGGTCCACCTCTATGGGCGTCAAGTCGTCGTAGTCATCCACCCTCTTCGCCAGCCCTATCAACGCGTCCAGGTGCTTGAAGTCGTATATCTTGGCGAGTGTCCTTCTGGCAGTCTCGACGGCCTCCAGCTTGGAGGAGACCAGCTCCTGGAAATCCGACAGCCTGTAGGGATATATGAAGACGGAGGAGAGGAAGTCGTAGAGGATGGAGCGGAAAAAGGAGGTTTGTTTGGAGAGCTGCAGGAGCATCACGTCCCCTGTCCGGTCGGCCCTCCTACGCCGCCGCCGCAGTGGCCTCCCGTCGGCTTTACGCCGTTAAGCTTCGACAGGACGTTCGGCACGTCCGCCGCGCCGGTCCTCACGGCGAATTCCTCCTCCTTGGTCATCGAGGGCCACTGGTAGTCTCTGCCCGCCACGTTCACCGGGGTGCCCGGCATCACGTATAGGCTGGGCGGATCGGTGCCGTACTCGGGCCCCAGCGGGACGGCCCCCCTCCTCCTCGCCTCTCTGTATATGATGCTGTTGGGGTCGTCCATGTCGCCGAATATCCTCGCGCCGGCGGGGCAGTTCCTGACGCACGGCGGAACTCTCTCGTATTCCGGCAACGACTCGTCGTAGACCCTATCGATCGCCATCACGCACTTCTTGGCGACGCCCTCCACCGGGTCGAACGTGATGTTGCCGTAGGGGCAGGCGTTCTCGCAGTACCTACAGCCTATACATACGTCGTAGTTTATCACCACTACGCCGTCCTCCTTCCTCTTGAATATAGCGCCGGTGGGACACACCGTGGTGCACGCCGGGTTTCTGCAGTGGAAGCAGCTTATCGGCACGCTGAACGTCTTGGTGTTGGGGTACTCGCCCAACTCGACGTGCAACACCCTGAGGAAGAAGACCGACCACGGCGACTTGCCGGGCTCCGGGCCCCACGGGTTCAAGTCGGTCATCGGCCCGTAGCAACCGCTGGAGTGCCACTCCTTGCACGCCATCATGCAGGCGTTGCACCCGAAGCATCTGCTCAGGTCCGTGAGTATGGCCAGCTGGACCATGGCTACTCACCCGACGCGTTTTTGCCCCTCTTGGGCTGCAGCGCCGATTCGAACTGGTAGCCCATGGCGCCCTCCACGGTCTGCTGGAACTTGTACCACGACGAATTCACCTCGTACCAGCCTATCCCCATGTCGCTCGGCTGCTTGTAGGCGTTGTAGTTGAAGACGCCTATGGACCAAGCCTCCTCCCCCACTATCAGCTTCGGCGGGGTCTTCAATATCTGGTCGGCGTTGCCCCAGGCCGACTCGGGCTTGTCGTTGGCGATCCTCACTATCTTCAAGCGGAGGTCTCCCCAGACGGTCTTCCCGGTGAAGGGATCCAGGTTGAGAGTTGGGTATTTGCCCTGCCCCACCGCGGCCAGCAAGCCGTCCACAGTGTACTGGGAGTTGGGGACCCCGCCGAGGCTCTCCGGCCTTGTGTATACGTTTATGTCGTTGAACATGAAGCCCTTGGTGACCTCCAGCGAGTTCGGCGGTATGCCGAAGGCGCCGGCCCTCGCGTTCCTCGACTTCCAGTAGCCCACGACGCCCGGCGCGATGGCCTCCGTCAGCTTCACCTGCCCCCTCGCCACCTCCCCGCCTCTGCTGGTGAACTCCACCCAGTCCCCGTCCTTTATGCCATACGCGGCGGCGGTCTTGGGGTTCATCCAGACCACCGAGTACGGTAGTATCTGCCTCAGCCACGGGTGGTAGTTCTCCCAGGTGTGGTAGAACCAGGGGTTCGACTTCCTGTTCAGGACGGCTATGGGGTACTGGTCGGGCGGCGAGCCGTCGGGCGTTAGCCAGTCCAGCGGCGGATACCAGGCGGGTATCGGGTTGTAGTACTTCTTTACTATGTCGGCTACGTGGGAGCCCCACCAGTCGCTGGGCGGCGAGGCGTTCTTCCTGGCGAGGTCCAGGTACTTGGAGTCGCCCGTCTTCTCGTACATGTAGTAGTAGTAGGCGTTGTAGCCCTTCCAGAGCCCGTAGGCGGCGAGCTTGTACTTCTGTATGATCTCCGAGTAGAGCTGTATTATCACGGGCTTCGCGTAGGGCATCATGCCCACGCTCGCGGCCCACTCCAGGTAGCCCTTGTTGACGTGGCGGAAGTACCTTATCTCGAGGGGCAGCTCGTAGTAGCCGAAGGCGTGGCCGACCGTCTGCGTGCCCGGGTTGACGCCCGGCGGATATTTGCCGTTTAGCACCGGCACCTTCTGCGGCGGCGGGTAGGTCCTCTGGCTGGAGTAGTTGGCGGCGGGTATGAAGCCGGGGTACGCGTACATCTTTATCTGGTCCGGGTTGGGCTCCCCCTTGCAGCAGGAGGTGCCGCCGTTGCCCCTCGCCATGTAGAGCACGCCGATGCCCGGCGCGTATTGGAACTTCCACAGCCAGTCGTACATCTTGTTGGGGTACATGGGGTTGCCGTTCTGGTCCAGGAAGCCGGGCAGGCCCAGCTTCTCGCCCAGTAGTATCTCGCCGTCGCTCCACGGTATCACCTCCTTGAATAGAGGCGGCAGTATGGGCCACTCGATGCTGTCGCCGGGGCCGTAGGTGACGCTCATCGGCCTGTCCAGGAGGCTGTGCTCGCCGTAGCGCTCGTAGAACGTCGTATCGGGTATCGCGAGGTCCACGCAGGGCACCGAGCCGCCGTAGAACGTGTCCACTATCGCGACGAAGGGTATTCTGTACCTCCCGTCGGAGTCCTTGGCCAGCAGAAGGCCTAGGTCCTTGTCTATATCGTAGGCGTTGTCCCAGTAGGGGTTTGTTATGTGCCAGAGCAAGAATTCGAGCCTGTAGGGCCACTCGAGGCCCGCGTCTATGTTGACGGCGGTCCATATCCTGTGTAGGGAGAACGGGAACTCCCAGCTGAACGACCTGTCTATAAGCAACGGATGCCCGTTGTCGTCGACGACTACGTTGTCGGGAGTATAGTTGATGACCTTGGTGGTCACCTGTATGGCCTTGGGGTAGGGCACCTTGTACACATGGATCACCTGCACCGTGCCGTCGTTGAGTATCCTCTCTGTTATCATGGTGCCGCCTATGACGCCGACCAGCTTCTCGCCGTTTGGACCGGTGAACAGGGAGGGGTTGGCGGCGTAGTCGTCGGCGGTCACCCTCATCCTCGGGTCGGGCGGCGTGATGTAGGGAGGCCAGTAGTCGCCGTCGGGTATAGGCCACGGCGCAGGCGGTTTGTACATCCAGCCGCCCGGCGTGTCCACAGCCCCCACGAGGGCCAGCAACGTGGAGATGGCGCGGGTGGTCTGGAAGCCGTTCGTGTGGGCCGATATCCCCCTCATTATGTATATGGAAAACGGCGTGCCGATGAAGTAGGCGTGCTGCCTGCCCAGATAGTCCGTCCACTTGGCCGGCACCACGACTCTGCCGTTGTTAAGCAGATCGACTATCTTCTGGGCCAGCTCCCTGACCTTATAGGCGGGGGGCGCGCCCCACTTCGCCTCTACGTTCTCCGGGGCGTAGTCCGGCTTCATGGCCTCCTCCTCTATGAACATAAACGCCGTCTTCACGTTGACCGTGACGGTCTCAGCGGCGTCCGGGCCCTTCGGGACCGTGACGGTGCCGCGGTACTCCAGCACGGGCGATACGCCGTTCTGCCAAGGCACGTCGGTGAACGGATAGATATTGCCGTCGGACCCCACGACGGCCGGCACCCAGTCGCCGTTCTTGTTCTTGACCCTCAGGAACAGCCCTGTGTTGGGGGCCTGCGGCGGGTCTATGGAGCCGTCCGGGTTGGTTATGACGAGCCAAGGCGCGTTGGTGTACCACTTGAGGTACTCCTCGTCGATGGCCTTTACGCCGTTCTTCCACGCCGTCAGCAACAGCTGTATTATGGACCAGACCACGGCGCCATCGGTGCCGGGCATGACTGGGAGCCACTCGTCGGCGACCTGCCCGAAGTTGCCTATCCTCTCGGGCGACATGTAGACGATCTCCCCTCCCCTCTCCTTCACCTTGGTGATCTCCCTCCTGATGATCGTTGGGAAGTGGTCTAGCGTCACTCCAGACAGTATCAACAACTTGGTGTATCTGCTGTCCCAGCCGGCGTACTCCCACCAAGTCCCGCCGAGTATGTACGAGCCGCCGCTGGCCACGTTGTTGGCGCAGAAGCCGCCGTGGCCGCCCTGGTTCGGCGAGCCGAACATCGCAGCGAACCAGGTGTTCTCGGAGGGATTGTATTGATCCCTCCCGGTGAAGTAGGCGAACCTCTCGGGACAGCATTGGTTTATCTCCTTCATCCCTTTGAAGCCGTATGTCCAGCCCCTCTCCCTCAGAAAGGCCGCGTTGTCGCCGTTGACCAATATATCAAGCATATCGTCGTAGGTGATCTCTATGAAGTCTCCCTTGCACCTCTCGCTGGTGGGCAGCCTGAGCAGCGGCGACCTGAGGCGGGCGGGGCTGAGGTAGTGGAGCATGGTGGAGGCGCCTATGGCGCACGTCGCGCCCTCGTTATGCGTGTATATGGAGCCGGCTATATACCGCGGCAACTTGTTGGGGCTTATGGTCACCTGCACGTTGCACCTGCCCAGACAGCCGTAGCAGGTGGTGAAGGCCACCACGTCGCCTGCGGCGGCCTCGAGCTTGGCGCCCTCCTTGAAGACCTTGCCGAATATGAACTGCTCCTTGCTTATAGTCGCGGCGACGGCTACGGCGGTGCCGGTGACCGCGGCCAGCTTCAGGAAGTCCCTCCTACTTAGCTTGGGGCTTACGACCACCATGGCCCCCACTGGCTAGCGGCATTTACTAGAGGCGTGAACGGGCTGTAGTAGTAGGCCGTAGCGACCACGATATACCTCAGCGTATAGCCGCCGATCATCACGGCGAGGAATATCACGGGCACGGCGAATGCCGCGAATTTGCCCAGCGGGTCCCTCCTCATGAACGCGATCTCCAGCAACAGAGGTATGGCTATGCCGAGGGTGACCACGAAGCCCCAGAAGTAGGGGGCGTACGTCTGGAACAGGAGATGCGTCAGCGGGATCCGCGTCTCGACGTGGTTGGCGTAGGCCACGCTCAGAAAGAGGGCCCACGCAAACGCCTCGAATATAACCGCCAGCAGATCTATCCAGCCCAGCTCGTGGATGAAGTGCCTCAGCTTCGCTATGTCCGAGCCCCTCTCCAGCTTGACGAACCTGCCCAGCAACAGCATGAAGGCCGCGCCGTAGCCCAGCCCCGAGGACAGCCACAGAAGCGGCAGGGAGCCGTTCCACCAGAAGGACTTCCCGCCGGCCGCGGCGAACAGATACGCAGTATACACGGTGGCCAAGACGGCGTTTATCATTATGAGGTAGTAGAGGATGTTTAGGAGGATCGGCTTCTGCAGGGCCTTTATGAACGTGGAGCCCAGGTAGATGAGGCCCCATAGGAACATCCCGCCAAGGAACATGACGCCCCACGCCATCCACGACTCGGCGAGCCTGCCGTTGGGCCACCCTATAAATATTATGTTCCCGGCCCTCGACGGGACGCCCAGATCTATTACGAAGAACGCCAGCGCAGCTATTATGAAGACCCAGCCGGCTATCATGCCGTAGCGGGTGGCGATGCCCCTGATCCTCCTCGCCTCGTAGAACGCCGACAGCAGCATGGTCATGGCGCCCAACGCCGTCAGGAACACCGCGGCGGCGACCCTCCAGCCCCATATCGTCTCGAAGCCCGGCGGCATGTAGGGACCCCAGCCGCTCCAGCTCACAGGCCAGGGATTTGGCATGAGATATATGGGCCGGGCCCTAAGTTAAGCCTTGCTTTCAATCACTGAAAAAAAGCCGTGCGGATCCCTCAGGCGCCGCCGTCCGTTTTTTCGCCTTTTTGAAAAATCTGTCTGATCACCTGCGCCACCAAGGCCCTCCCGGCATCGCACCTAAGGCTTAACGTATAGCCGTGGAACCTGCAGTGGGATGCCAGCGCCGTCATCCTGACGCCGTATTCGCCGTGGGGCATCAGGACGACTCTACAGCCGTCGGGTAACCTCACGGAGGGGAAGAAATCGAGGATGGCCCGCGCTATCACCCTCTCGGCCTTCCTCACCATCTCGGGAGGGACCGAGAGGTGCTGAGCTATGGCGGCCACCACGTCGTTGCCGAACTTGGGAGGCAGCAAGACCTGCACGGTCCTTCCGAAGTCGTCCGCGCAGAATCCCAGAGGGGGCCTCCCGAGCCTCCTCAAGCCTATGAGGACGAGCCTCACGTAGGCCTCCACCTCCTCGTCGGAGAGGTCCGCCACCCCCCAGTCCTCCTTAAGCTTCCTGACAGCCGCCTTGAGGACGTGCTCGGGCGCCTCCTGCTCCACCGCGACGGCGGCCACGTAGAACGCGCCCTTGGGAGTCACCGCGTAGGCGCCTCTGCCCAGCCTCAGCACAAGCCCCATGCGGGTCATCTCCACGATCTTCCTGTACGCCGTGGCTATGCTGATGCCCGTCTCCTTGGATACCCTATATAGCGATATTGGCACCACCCTCGACTCGCTATATAACAGGAGCAGAGATATCAAAACCGAGAGGCTGGTCGCGTCGATGTGAATGCCCATGAAAAGGAATAATAGTTGCTATAAATACTTAATCGGTTTATATCTATATAATAAGATTATTCTATTTTATATCAAATAATCTTATTATATTTAATACATCAGTAGTTTATTTAATTATAATTATATATTTATAAAAGAGTATTATGAACTATGATCATTTTTACTTACTTTCTTTCCATATTTATATATCCGGAATTCACCTACGCGCTCCGGCCTGCTTCAAGTCGAAACGCTCCCCCTGTGATAACGTCACGCCATATCCGGCTGAGACGTAGCGACGGACGCGTATTAGCGAGCTGATTCCAATCGGCAACATCTCGATGCCGAGACGGCATGACGGCGTATCGCTATTTAGCCGAGGCCGAGGACCGGCATGACGGCCAGGGGAGCTCCCGAGGCGCGTGGCGGGGCGGCGGAGCCTACTGCATAGGCTCGGCCGGCCAGGTCGGCTGATGCCCTTGACGCAGGACGCCTCGCGGCGCCCCCTCGGCTGGATCTCCAGTCCCAGAGGCGTATTTCTACTGCGACGTAGCGCTCAAGCTCTCCGTCTCTATGCTCCGATAGGCAGACCGCGACCGTTCGGCCGTCATAGGGAGCCGGCGTACCTCACGGCTATGCCGGCCGCCTGCCCCTCCAGAATGGTGCGGGTCTCTACGTTCGGCCTCAAGGCCTCTAACAGACGCCGTAGGCGGGCCGCGGCCTCGTCCACGCGGCTCCACGACCGCACGCCGCGCCCCGGCGGCTGGACCCATTTGACGGCGCGTGGAGGAGGCAACACTTAAATAGTGCTAGATATATATGTAAAGGGGCCCGTAGCTCAGCATGGAAGAGCGGCGGAGCGCTTGCCGGCCGCCGTAGGCCGCAAGGCGCCGTACCTTCGGAGCCGTAGTCGGCGCAGCCGGCGGACGTCGCGGGTTCAGGCGAAGCCGCCGAAAAATCCCGCCGGGCCCGCCAACCGCTTGACTCGGATATCGTGGATCGCTGAAGTCTGTCCTCTAGAGCGAGACGGGGTCGGCTAAGACGGTCTCCGCGCGGCTTTTCGTCCCTAGGCGCAGTTTCCTGCCCGTCCCTGCGGCGCGAAGCTGCTCCTCAGCCCCTCATCGGCCGGCCGCGTCGATATGTACGACGTAGCTGGGGCCCGGCCTATGTGGCACGCTGCGTTTCTGCCGTTTCACTGCGACCGCGTCCCCATCGGCCTTGCTTTCCGCCGACCCAAATCCATACGCACGCGCGATGTTGAGCCTCCCAGAGCTGAGGATCCGCCGACGGCGGCCCATCGGGGGTGCTTGGCCCAGCAACAGTAGGGCGAGCACGGACGCGTGGAGGGATAGCTGAGGGCCGGCGCCAGCCGTGCGGAGATTCGGCATAATGCGTCATGCCGTAGAAACAACGCCGGCAATCTCCGTCGCTGTTGGCCGCGGCCGTTGGCGTCGCCTCGAGTCCCTACAACGCCGGAGGGGGTGCGGTGTAGACGAGACGCAGGTGCCTAGGCTCCTGCCGGCCGTCGCCCCATCTCCTGGGCCGCGCGCCCATCGCTGAGAATCCTAGGGACTGTGGCCATCGTCCTCAACAAGTGCAAGAATAATATAGTTATTTGTCGATCAGCACAGCGATGCTATGCCTACCTATGTTGAGGCTTAGTAGTGTCCGCATCGCCCTATGTTAAGCCGCTTACGCCCTGTGGTCGATTGGCTTAAGGTTTTTAGAGGAGGCGGTATATACGCCGTGGCCCTAGTCGCTATCCCGGAGGCGCTGTTGGCCGAGCTCAGGAGAAGGGGCGTGGACGTAGAGTCGTGGATAGTCGACGTGCTCGCCAAGGCCCTGCAACTAGATCCCAAGACCTCGGCGGCAGCCCACATGGAGCTGGCCGAGAGGCATCTGGAGGAGGGCAAGGCGCTGGCTGATAGAGACCCGGTGCAAGCAGGCGAGAAGCTCTACAAGGCGGCCGAGGAGGCCGTGAAGGCCTTGGCCATATGCCTCGGCCTAGACGTCGTGGAGAAGGTCGAGACCCGCGGGCGTTGGACCGCCGCAGAGCTCGACAGGTCCGCTAGAGACGCGGCGAGCAGGCTGGGCAACTGGCTTCTCGACGCGTGGGACCACGCGTGGGCGCTCCACGTCTGGGGCTTCCACGAGGCGAAGCTGGACTCCGACTCCGTCAAGGCAAGGATGCCGCATATAGCTAGGCTGGTCGAGGAGGCGAAGAAGGCCTGCGCCTGATGGCCTCGGCATGCCGCATCGTCCCGGCGCTGGACGTCTAAACTGAAATACGGCGCCCAGACGCCCGACAGCGAAAGGATGAGGAGCCGGGGGCCTCGGCCGCGTCTAGATTGGCGCAACGCTGGCGCTTCGCCCCGTCGAGATCCGCCGTATTTAAAAGCTCAGTATGTGTAAAAAGCTATTGTGTTACCATTCCTCCTCCTCGTCCCACTCCTCCTCGAACTCCTCCCAAAGCTCTTCCTCCTCTTCCCACTCCTCCTCCCGAGGCATAGGTCTGGCTGGGGAGGGGTATATAAAGATGCGCTCTATTGGGCCTATTGGTGGAGCCGGCGGCCGTCAGAAGGGCCTATATAGAGGGGGTGGCCCAGAGGAGGGTTCGCTACACATTGCTATATAGCGAGCCGGCGCCCCTCGCGGCCCTCCTGGAAGGCGCTAGGCGCTATGTCCAGGACGTAGCGGCCGAGTGGGGCGCCTCTCTATGCCCCGCGGAGCTGCCCAGCCTCGGCGTGCTCTCGATCGGCTGGCTCGGCGGGACTCTCCTGGCCGATCTGTCGATATGCTTCCCCCTATCGAGGCCCCTTCCGCCGAATCTAGACCGGCTCCTCGCGGCCAAGTTCAGGGAGGTCTCGCTCTGCCTCGAGCCCATGGGCCCGGTCGGCCCCGTCGAGGGGTATTCCCAGGCGAGGGTCCCGGCCCTTAGACAGAGGGGCGTCGTCCTCAGGCCGGGCGCCGCCGTGGTGAAGATGCGCGGGCTCTACTTCTTCGCCAGGGCCTACGCCAGGCCCGACCCGGCGGGCGGAGTCCTGCTGGAGGTGGCCAGGCTTAGATGCGGCGGGGCGGACGCCGAGCGGGGCCTTCTGGAGGCTAGGAGGATCCTCAGACGTCGGGGTAGGAGAGCATGAAGACCTCCCTCAGCTCGGCCAACTGCTCCATCCTCCCCAGCCTCCTTATGATGTTCCTGGCCAGCGTCCACGCGGCGTTGACGTCCCTGTTTAGCTGTACCTTGCAACGGGGGCAGTAGACGAGGCGGCCCTTCTTGACCATCCTCCCGCCGCATACGGGACAGACGTCGGACAGCATCGTGGTGTGCAGCTCCACGAAGTGCTCCCGGCCTATGTCCAGGAGCTCCTTCAGATGTCTCTCGTACTGCGGCATCATGGGTATGTCGGCCACGAGGATGTTGACGCCCCTCTTGGGCACGAACGCCTCCTGTATGCTCGACGCGACGCCCTTGGCCAGAAGCTCCGTGTATCCGCCTAGCCTGAAGACCCTGTAGGCTATGCCCCCCTCGTTTATATCCATGGCGTGCACGACTAGGGGGCTCCCCTCTATCAATTCCCTCAGCCCGAGCCGCTCGCCGTCTCTGACGAGCCTCACGACGGCTCTGTCGTCCCTGACGTAGACCTCGGCCTTGGATAGGCCCAGCTGGGCCAGGTCCGTGTAGGTCAGGCGCCACGATTTGTAGAGACATATGGGCACGTCGCCGAGGTAGAGCGACACGACCGACTCCACGATCCTCACAGGCCCCCCGAGCTCCACCACGGCGTAGTCGCCGCCGACGGCCTCCCGGGCCCTCCCCGCGTCGCACTTGAGGCTATATGTCAGCATGCATCCACCTCGGAGTACTTAAAAAAGATCAGACGCCGAGCCTGATCCCGAGCTCCGCCACCCTCTTGTTCAGATCCCTCAGCAACGACTTGACGTCGACCGCGACCACCTTGCCGTCCGCGATGTCCACATGTATCCAGTCGTAGGAGGCTTGCAACCCCTTGGCCCTCGCCACCCTCATCCTCCTTATGAAGAGGCCCATCTGCTCCAGCTCCGGGTCCATCTCCGCCTGTATTATGACGTCGGCCAGATGCTCGGCGAGCGCCACAGCGTTCCTCACGTCCTCAACGTCGGTGTGGACGACCCCCACCACGAGCGAGCCCGTATACTTGGCGAATATCTTCAAGCCTCTAAACAGCTCGAAGACGTTAGAAGCCCTCAGGATTATCTCGTTGAGGGAATCTATCACCACGACCCCGCCTCTCACCTCGTCGGCCAGCTCGGCGAGCTTGTCCAGAACGGCCTTGGTGTCCAAGACGTCGAGCTTGGCCTTGCCCCACCCCTTCATCTTGTTGAGCCTATCGGTGGGGGCGTAGAAGCCGTCCACGATTACGGCGGACCCGGGGTCAACCCCCCTCCGCCTCAAGGTCTCAGCCACGTCCTCGGGCAATGCGTCCACGGCGAACACGGCCACAGGCGCCTTGGACCTGGCGGCAGATGCCACGAAGCAGTAGGCGAAGAAGGTCTTCCCGACGCCGAGAGGCCCCTCCAGAAGCACGAAGTATCCAGGCGGAAGCCCCTCGGGCGGCAGCTGCTCGTCGATCGGGCCTATGCCGGTCCTCATGGAGATCTTCCGGAGGATATAAATATGGTTTCCCCGTTTAGCTTTTAACCCGCGACGCGTCTGCCGACGTGCCGGCGATAGCGCCGTTCGACCCCTGGAGGAACCCCCTCTGTCCCTGTCCGCCCAAATACGGCCTCAACCCCTACACCGGCTGCGGCCATTCCTGCACCTACTGCTATATATCGAGCTATATACCGAGGGCGTTCCAGCCCAGGCCCAAGGAGGACCTCCTGGAGAAGGTCAGGAGAGATCTAGGGAAGCTGCCGCCGGGCTCGGTCATCTCGCTCTCCAATTCCTCCGACCCCTACACTCCCCCCGAGGCCGAGCTCCGGCTCACCCGCCGAGTCCTCTCGCTGATACTCGAGGCGGGCCACAGGGTCTTGATAGTCACGAAGTCCCCCCTGGTCCTCCGGGACATCGACATATTGGCGAAATACCCAGGGAGGGCCGTAGTCCAGATAACCGTGACGACCTTAGACGGGGCAGTCGCCGAGAGGCTGGAGCCGCATGCGCCGAGGCCCTCCGCGCGGCTGGAGGCGGCGAGGAGGCTGGCCGAGGCGGGGGTGCCCGTCGGCGTGAGGCTGGACCCCATAGTGCCGTACGTCAACGATTCCGCCGGGTCTCTCTCGGCGGTGGTGGACGCAGCGGCCGACGCCGGGGCCAGGCAGCTCGTGGCCAGCACGTACAAGGCGAAGCCCGACAACTTCGCCCGGCTGGTCAAGGCCTTCCCCGAGGTCGCCGACAGGCTGAGGGAGCTCTACTGGGCCCGCGGAGCCTATCTGCACGGCCAGAGGTACGCCCCCGCCGAGTACAGAAGGCGGGTTTTGGAGCTCGTCAAGGGGATGGCCGAGGCGAGGGGGCTACAGTTCGACATATGCAGGGAGGAGTTCTTCGACCTCAATACCCCCGGCACGTACTGCGACGGGAGCCATCTGCTCCGTCGGGCCTAGAGGGCCGTCTCGAGGCGCCGCGGGCCCTGGGCCTGTATACATCTAGACGCTCCAACGCCCTCCGCAAAGGCGCGGCGAACTCGGCGCCGCCCGCGGCGAGGGCCGCTCCGTCTCCAAGCTTCATAAATAATAAACTATTATAGATCTATGATCCCCTCTCTGCTCGGCGTCGAGCTGTTGAGGCTGCTGAGGCGCACGCCCCTCTGGCTTTTCTTCGCCACTCTGGCGATGCAGAGCATCCCCTTCAACCCCATACCTAACGTCTTGCCTCTGGCGGCATACGTGGCGAGGCACGCCGAAGATCCCCTGGGCCTTTATCTGTCCGTCGCGCTGTCCGCCCTAGGGGCCGTGCTGGGCAAGCTGGTGGTGTTGAGGTTCGGGAGTTCGCTGAGGGCGCTGATGCCGGCCAGGAGCAGAGAGGCGTTCAAGAAGCTGCTGGAGATGGTGCCTGGGGATAGGCTGGACCTCGCCGTCTTCGCGATCGCCGCATCTCCGCTGCCCGACGACGAGGTGTATCTGCTCCTCGGGGCCGGGGGCTACAGCACCAGGAGACTCGCAGCGGTTTTGATCCCGGCCAAGGCTCTGTGGGCGGCGACCCACCTGGCCTACGCCCTGGCCACGTATAGAGCCGCCAAGCTTCTGGCCGGGGACGCCGCGTTCTGGGCCTACGCCGTCTCGATATCGGCGTTGACCCTCGCCTTGACCGTGGCCGCGCTGCGGCTGGACTGGGCCGCCGTGCTGGACGCGTATAGATACGGCGGAATCAAGTCGGCCGTAGCCGCCGGCCTCAAGAGCGCCCTCTCCCTAAGGCGCAACAGGCCGAGGCTCTAGCGCAGCCGGCTGAGCCTCAAGCCGGCGGATCAAGCCGTCGAGCGGGGGAGGCGGATCTGTAGGCCTCCTGGAGGAGGCCGTTTCATCGAGGCGGACGCCGCCTCTCGGGGCCTCACGCCGGAGGCCTAGAGGTATTGGACGCACCTATTTATTAGCTCCCCCGGCCCACTCCCCTCAGGAGGCCCTCAGACGGATCCCGCGGGCCTGCCGGCTCGGGGACGCCGCTGTGGCCCGCCGCGCCTAAGGGGCCGCGGCGGCTCCCCTCGGATCTCCGTCACTCCAGATATACCCCGGCCCTCAGCGGCAGGGCGGCGCGTCTCTTCCCGCCGAGGTCGGGCGCCTTCTCGTCGTCGGCCCTATAGATATCCACCTCCATGCCCAGCTCTCTCGACAGGAAGGTCTTGAGCTCCGCCAGAGCCGAGTACTCGTCGAAGTCCTCCACCTCCTCTATCAGGGCCTTTAGGTCGTCGTCCATCTGTCTGGCCACGTCGAAAAGCCTCTTGGCGACCTCGCCGGGGACTCCAGCCGATATCAGCTCTCTGACGTCTCTCGCCTTGACGGCCGCCTTGATCCAGGCGAAGTTGTTGTTGACATATATCACGGCACGTTTGGCGTCCTTCCTCAGCTCCCTGAGGCCCGCGATATCCTCGACGAGGCGGTCGGCGTAGCGCACCGCCAGCAAGGTCCTCCTATCAACAGCGAGCCTCGGCCACGGGGCCTTCGCCGCGAAGGGCCTCTCCCCCAGCCTCTCCCACAGCTCCTCGGCCAGGTGGGGGACGAAGGGCTCCATGGCCACGGCCCACGCCTTGAGGACCTCCAGGACGGCGCGGCTGGGGACGTCCACCATCTCCAGATACCTCTCCAGGGCTCTCCTCATGTCGTAGAGCACGTACACCGCCGCCTGCCTTACGGACACTTGGTCCAGCGCCCTGGCGGCCTTCTCCATGAGCGACGCCGCCTCGGACCTCAGCCACATCTCGGGGAGGCCCTCGCCGTCCCGAGCCGCCCTCTCGGCCGTCGAGACCACCAGGTTGTAGATATCCTCAAGGTGCTTCGCGACCGACCTGGCCGCGCTCGACCTGAAGTCGAGGTCTTGATCCACCTCGGCCGAGGTGGCCAGAGTCGCCCTCAGGGGGTCGGCGCCGAATTGATCCACGGCCTTGCCCAACGCCAGGACGTTCCTCTTCGACTTCGACATCTTCTCGCCCTCGACCAGGACCCAGCCGTTGGCCACTATGCCCCTCGGCCACAGCTCCCTGGGGAATATGGCGGCGTGGTTGAAGAGGAAGAAGGTGAGGTGGTTGGGTATCAAGTCCTTGCCGGAGTTCCTCAAGTCCAGCGGGTACCAGTAGGAGAACTCCTCCCTCACGGCCCTCAGCGCCCTCTCGTCGGCGCCTATTGCCCTGGCCACCTCGGCCGCGTCGCCCCTCCCCAGGAAGACGTAGTCCCAGAACGCCTCGGTCAGCTGCTCGGGCTTGAGGCCGAGCTCTCTGATCCTCCTTATGACCGTGTAGTACGCCATATATATGGTGGAGTCGCTGAGGCTCTCGATGATCCACGTCGGGTCCCAGGGCAGCGGCGTGCCTAACCCCCTCGTCCTCGCGCACGCCCTCTTGTCGAGCCAGTCTATGGTGGCCTCGAACTGGGGCCGCGCCTCGTCGGGCACTATCCTCATCGAGGCGAGCAGCTCCTTGGTGGCCCTCTTCCAGTTGGGATCTCCGTAGTTGAGGAACCACTGGCCCTCCAGGACCTTGACCACTATCTCGGTGCCGCATCTGCAGTACACCGGCTTGTTCATGATCTCGTACATGCCGCCGCCTATCCCCGCCGCCTCCATCCACGCCCTTATCCTATCTCTGGCCTCCCTCACGGGCCTGCCCGCGATAAACGCGGCGAAGAAGCCTCTGAGCAGAGAGCGCGCGGGCTCCGGCAGGTGGAGGCCTACTCTATCCGCCACGTCCTGCCTCATGTAGCCCCTGCTGAACTCGGCCATGTAGACCTCCTTGGTGGCGTCCTCCAGCCTCGCGTCCCTCTGGTCCCTTATGCCCATCCTCTCCACCACCTCCTTGGCGGGATATTCGCCGTATCCCTCCACCGATATGAGCGGTATGAGCTTCACCTCGCCTAGATCCCGCAGCGCGGCGTAGTCGTAGGGGGCGTGGGCCGGCACGGACATCACTACGCCCGTGCCCGTCTTGACGTCGACGAAGGGGGCGGGATATATCGGCACGAGCTCGCCCGTGACGGGGTTCCTGACCCTCCGCCCGACGAACGAGGAGCCCTTGGTCCTCTCGACGGTCTTGACCTTCCTCTGGAACGACAGCTTGAAGGCGGCGTCGAGGCTCAACACCATCTTCCGCCCGTCGACCTCAGCCACGGCGTAGTCCCCCTCGGGGTTGATCCAGAGGTTGGTGACGCCCAGCACGGTCTCCGGCCTGAGGGTCGCCGTGGGGTATATCAGCCCGTCCTCCCCCTCGAAATAGATCAAGGCCCATTCGCCTATATCGGGCTCCTTGTCGTCCTTGGTGTCGTGGGCGCCCACCGGCATCTGGTGCTTGGGGCACCAGCCCACGGGATGTCTGCCCTTGACGAGAAGGCCCTTGTCGTACAGCTTCTTGAACTGCCACCTGATGAACTGCTGGTACTCGGGATCTATCGTGGTGAACTCCCGGGTCCAGTCTATGGAGAAGCCGATCTTCTTCATGTACTGTTTGGACAGCTCCCTGAAGTAGTTGGCCAGATAGAGGGGGTCCCCCATCTTCCTCAGCTCCTCCTCGGGCACGTCGTAGATGGCCTTGAAGTCCTCCATGGCGTGGACGTCGCCGGCCGCTATGGACTCCGCCACCGTCAGTATGGGCGTGCCGGTGTAGTGGAACCCCATGGGGAAGAGGACGTTGTAGCCCTTGTGGCGGTGGTAACGCGCCATTATGTCGGCGATCAGGTACGTGCGGCCGTGCCCGATGTGGATGGCGCCGTTGGGGTAGGGATAGGCCGCGGTTATGAAGAACTTGGGCCTGCCGGGCTCCGGCGACGGCTCGAAGACGCGGGCCTCGGCCCAGCGCCTCTGCCACTTCTCCTCTATCTGGCGAAAGTCCATAGAGGCGCCGCGCGGCAACTCGCTCATAACACCCCCGATGCCGATCTTATTAAAACATTAACCGCCGAGCCGAAGACGCATAGTGTTACGCGCCACGCATGGGCTTGCTACTACTGCTCCTTCTCAGCGTGTTGTGCCTAAGATGACATATGCTTTACCTGCCGATATGAGGGGGCGCCTACGAGGAAGAAAGAGATCACTGCTCCTCGCCAGACCCACTTGGCGGCGTTTCGAAACTCCTCCACGCCCGTGGTCTCAGCTAACTCGCTGTACGTCCTTCTGTAGATCTACTGCGCAAGCCCCCACAGGCCTATCGGCGGCCCGTCTCCTCCAGCCATTTCTCTATGGCCTCTGCCAGCTCGGCGTAGCGGGCGAAGCCGTCTAGGTGCTCCCTGCCGCACACGATATCTATCTTGCCGTCACTCCTGCGGTATATCCTCGGCTCCTCGCCCGTAAGGGCTTCCACCAATGCGGCGAACCTCTCGGCGTCTGCCTCCTTGCCTCCCGGCGCGTTGGCTCTCGCCGCGGCGAAGCCCCTAGCCTCGTTTTTGGCCCCATATCTGCCGAAGGCTACCTCATAGTCGCTCTTGACGCCGTCCACCTCGGCTGTTATGGTAATCCTCAAGAGGGTCTTGCCGCTCCTCCCCTTCCCGAACTCGGCCCCTCCGCCGAGGACGTCCACCACGTACCTCCTGCCCCCGACGAAGACCTCAGCCCCCCTAACGTCCGCAAGTCTCAAGGAGCCCACAGCCTTGCCCCTCCTCACGATCTCCAGGGCCTTCTCGTAGACGGCGCCGCCCTTCTTCCTGGCCCTCTCCAATATGAGGTCTACGAACTCCGCCGCAAGCCTCTGCCGCTCCCCCTCGCCGTGGACTGAAAGCCACGCGGCGCGCTCAAGGCCCTCCCTGAGGACCCTTACATACCCCGCCTTCCCGCCCTCCGGCATCTTCACCGTGAAGTGGCGGCCCTCCTCGAGGCCCATCGCCTTAAGCCGCTGGACCTCCCGCTCCATGTTGCTGGGGTTTGTGGGCTGACATTTGACCTCAAGTGCGCCGCTATGGTCAAGCCCCACGTAGTACTTAGGCCAGCCCTCCCTCGCCGCGCGTCCCTTCTCCAGCTTGTCGAGCCAGCGTTCCGCCTTGTCCGCATCCACCCAGCCGCTCTCGGCGGCCGCCTTGACAATGTCGGCGATGGCTTTTCTAAGCTCCTCACGGCTGACCGCAAGCATGTCTGTAGCGGCCCAGACTTGCCACACGCCTCTTTCGCTAACCCTCTTCACCTCCACGCTGACTCCAGCAAGCCTTAGCAAGCGCGCCGCGAGCTCGGCGCGGCCCCGGTCCGACGATTGGAATTGGAGCACGATCGCATCTCTGCGGAGATAGACGTTGTATTTCACCTTGATGTCGCCCTCCGATATGACCAAACCAGCGGCGACGAGGCCTTTTGGAGTCCTCCTTATGCTCCCCTCGCCGGACCGCACCCTCACTTGGGCCTTCTCCACGAACCCATCGAACTTGGGGCTTAAGTACCCTCCGCCGGCGGAGGGCGCCGCCACCGCAAGAATGCGCATGAGCCTGGCGGCATCGTCGCCGGTGGCGGCTATGTAGTAATATCTGCCCTCCTTTATGTACGTCCGCACGCCGAACTTCAGATCGCCGGGCAGGAGCTGGTTGAGCGACCGCAACGTGGCGAGGCGCAGGAGCGTAGCCCCACCGCCCAGCTCCCCTCCGACGGCCAGCACGACCTCCCTCGGCCCCACCGTGCCGTCCCCCGCTATCGCCGTCGCATACATCTCGCCGAACCACAGCAGGGCCTCCCTTCTGTCGAACCCGCCCTTCGCCTTGTCCAGCATGATGAGCTCCAGGGCGGGCTCCACGAACTTCCTGGCTATCTTGTCGTCGGCGCAGTCCCTCGCCAAGCAGCGCATATCGTTTAGGGCGAAGTCCACGACGCCCCAGACCTCTCCCCTAACCCTTTCCACATCCTCCTTGAAGATGCCGGCCAGCTCCTTAGCTAGGTTTTCGATGCGCTTCTCTGCATCTTTCTTATTCCCCTCGGTGTAGCGGATAATCAGATCGGCCAGTCTATCGGCGTATTCGCCGGCTATCCTCCCGCTGCTCAGCGCCTCCACGGCCCTCGACAGCCTCTTGGCCCGCTCCTCACGCCACTTGCCGTCGTCCAACCCCCTCCTCGCCTCGGCGAAGTGGGCGAAGAGAGCAAGCTCGCCCAGCATCCTCCTCGCCAGCCCCTCCCTCTCGGCGTCCTCCGCCTCCCCGGGGCCGATCCAGGGCTTGATCGAGCCGGCCAGCTCCCCGACCTTTTCTAAAACCCAGCTCCAGCCTATCGAGTCCACCAGCTCCCGCCAGTTCTCGACGGGGTGACCCAGCACGGACTCAAGCCATTTGCTCCCCCTCAGGATATGGTCCTCCCTCTCGCGGGGCCAGTACATAGTGATGTTGGGCCTACGGCCCTTCCTGGTGACGTTGGCTCCGCCTCTGCTCAATTCCTCCTCGCCGAGGAGGGCGATGTACCAGGCCGCCTGCCAAGGATGGGCGGTGGCGGCCTTTATCCATCCCCTGGAGGACGACATGTCTGTGGCACGCCACGCCATGAGTTGCGGCGCCTTGTCGAACCCCGAGAGGTCCGGCGCCGCCCTCCTCGCCTCCTCCACGAAGCGCCTCACCTCCTCCTCGCCGGCCTTGGAGCTGGCCACCGTCTTTCCCACCTTCAGAGCGTCTAAATACGACTCGACGCCGCCGTAGGCCCTGAACACCTCGAAGCCCCCCTCAACGCGCCTGAACCTGAGGTCCTCATCGTCGGCTCTGCTTAGGAGGTAGCGGAGGAGCGCGGAGGCGGCCTTGTCCTCCCAGCCCGCGGCCCCCTTAGGCGAGCGGGACGGGTCGACGGCCTCGCCGCGCCCCTTAGCGATCCGCCACGCCTTCTCGTAGGCGGTCGCGGGCGTCGACAACACTATATCCGCCAGAGCCCCCTCGCCCGCGAGCAACATCGCCGCGTGCCCGTATATCCCGCCCCTGGCTATGGAGAGAAGGGCGGCGTATGCCTTGGTCCCCATGTTGGCGCCTCCGAACTTGGAGAGCTCGCCGCTCCTCGCCTCGGCCAGCCCCTCCGCCCTCTTCAGGTCCACCTCCAGGAGGGGCCTGAGCCGCTCGTATACGTCGCGCCTCTGCGAGTAGGACGCCAGCACGACGTTCAGCTCCCTCCTCGCCAGCTCGGCCGCCTCCTCAAGCCTCCCATGCGCCTCGCGGAGCTTCCCTATCTCGCCGGCCGCCACCGCGAACTCGCGCTCCTTAACCCGGTCCCTCGCCCACCCGAACCACCCGGCCCAGTCGCGGTAGGCCTCCGCGCTCCTCACAAGCGCCCTGTAGAGCATGAGGGTAGCGACAACTGCGGCGTCCTTCTCGTCCTCGTCCTCCACCTTGTCGAGCGCCCTCCTCAGCTCCGCGAGGGGCCTGGGCAGACTTCCGGATCCGGCCGGCCTCAGAAGCTCCGCGTACGGCCTCTCGCCCCTCAGAGGGGCCTTGAGGACCTCATCGATAGTCCTCTCGTCGATCTTCCACCGCTTGTACCTCTCGGCCAGGGCCCTGAACCTCTCCGCCGCCCTCTCGCCAGCGTCGGCGAGCCCGGCGAAGAGCGGCAGGCCGGCCGCCGCGTGGGCCAGCCTGCCCAGCTCGATGAGGCCCCACAGGTTCATGGCGGCGGAGGCCGCCATCAAGCCGACCGCCACCGCCGCGGTCAAGAAGAGGTGGGCCTTGTGCTCATCTACCCAAGCCAGAACCCCCGCGACCGCCTCGACGAAGAGCTCCGCCGGCCCCTCCACGGCTCCTGGCCCCCTCGAAAAGCTCCTTCGCCGTGCGGCTGATAGCGTGGTCGATACGGGGCCGGAGCGGCGCGCCTGCGGCGCGTCCAGCTGG
>NZ_LCWM02000017.1:0-2988 GCF_002077075.2 Thermoproteus sp. CP80
TGACCTTGAAGACGGCCTTCTGCCCCTCCTTGACGTACTCCCTTATGCCGTGGAACCAAGACTGGACGATCTCCTGCGTGGGGGCGAAGGCCTCCACCTCGTACTCGTCGAGGAATATATAGGCGCCATGGTCCGCTATCTTCTTCACGGTCCCGATGACCAGCTCGCCCACGTCGGGGAAGTCCCTACGCGCCAACCTCATGGCCGGTCCCCGAGGTCTCCCTATAAAAACTTTAGGTTATCTGGTATACGACCACCCAGCCGTAGGGCTTCGATACGTAGACCAGCCGCAGGTTCGGCGGGAGCGAGGTCGTGGCGAAGCTTGTCGCGTTGAGGCCCGCTATGGGGTAGCAGAAGCCCGCCGAGGAGACGGTGCAGAGGGAGCCCAGCACCACCTGGTTCTGCGGCTGTATCTTGGCGTATGTATAATAGACGTCCCAAGGCAGATACGTCTCGTTGCCGGTGATTATGTTGGCCGCGGGGACCCCCGCGAATATCCAGGTGGGGTATCCGTAGGGGCTGTAGGCGGTCCACATCCAGTAGACCCTCTCCATGTTGAACAACATGGCGTAGAGCAGCGTCGTTAGGTTCAACGGCACTATGAGGAACTGGTTGCCTACGACGAAATAGGGCCCGGTCTGGGAGGTGCCGGTGAAGAAATAGCCGAACGGATTCGCCAGATGGCCGGCGTAGCTGGCGGGGAGGCCGAACTTCACAACGCCGCTTCCGTAGACCTGGTTGGCTATCTGGGCCATCCAGTACGACTTGAGGAAGTCGCCGCCAGCCGGGATCTCGGGGACCAGGGAGCAGAAGGGGAGGGCGAACCAGCCGGTGGCGTTGCCGAGCTGGACTATCTGGTTGCTCCAGAGCCCGAACTGGTTGTAGCCGGGGTAGGCGCAGAGGGCCGTCCAGGGCATGAACGCCGCTATGTAGTCCGTCTTGAGGTCCTTCGAGAATATGTTTATGCCGGTCTCCACGGGCGACATGAAGGCGAGGCCTATGGTGCCTATCTGGGTCGAGTTTATGGTGGAGTTGTCGGCGAGGCTCGGGTGGTGGCCCAATATGGTGACCCAATATCCGTAGTCCCACCACTCCGCCACCGAGGCGTTAGGCGGCAGCCTGGTGGCCATCCACATGAGCGCGTCGAGCCAGTCGGCGCTGGGCACCGACGGGCCGGCCGTGGCGGACACGACGATCTGTTGCGGCGCCGTGGCGGTGCCCCAGCCCAACGCGGCGAAGAGAGCCAGCGAGGCTATCGCCATCAGGGCCACGGCCCAGCCGAAGCGCCTTATCCTGAGCAACTGGGCCATGCCCACGGCCGCCGCGGCGACCGCCGCAGGCGCCACCAATATGAGAAGGCGCACCTCCGTGACCGCCGTATAGCTGCCGGTCACCAGATACGCGAGGAGGGGCAGGGCGTACGGGCTGGCCAACGACGGGATCGAGGCTATTATGAACGGTATGACGGGGCCGTAGGAGCCCAGCTCCAGCTGGAAGGTGGAGTAGCTGTGCTCGGCCACGCTCTGCACTATGGCGGACCTCCCGAAGGGCAGTATGGTGGCGAGGAACTTGCCCGATATCACGTGGAAGTAGGCCAGTATGGGTATCGACCCTGCCACCAGGACCACGGCCGCCGCAATGACCCAGGCGAACCTTCTGAGGAATCTGTAGGATCTGGCCAGGCCCACCCTGGCCTCGGCTATGTAGTAGCCCACGGCCGCCAGCAACCCTAGGGTCGGTATGAAGTTGTATATAGACCGGAGCATGTGGGGGCCGTACCTCAAGACCGCCGACTCGAACGCGGCGAATAGGAAGTAGAATATGGCGTAGGATATCGCGAGGTTCCTCGACGAGAAGCCGGGCGACATGCCCTGCGCGGACCTTAAGACGGCGTATGCCACCAGGACCAGCGCCGAGAGGCCCACCAAGTTCCAGATGTAGAACTGGGCCCCCCAGGTCCAGGCCACGAAGCCTATGGCGGCTGTCCCCAGCACGCCGTAGAGGACCGGCCTCCTCTTGAGCGCGTCGATCAAGAGCCCGAGGCCGAGCGGGGCCAGGAAGAGCGTCAGGGCCTCGTCGTCGAACCACCCGCCGAAGCCCCTCTGGAGGTAGGTGGGGGCTATGGCCGTCAGCAGGGCCGCGAGGACGGCCGCCTTCCTGTCGGCGAATCTGGATACGAAGTAGTACATCGTGAACACGGCGAGGGCGTTGTAGAGAGCCGGCGCGACGATCACTGCGTGCCATAGGTCGAACCCGAAGGGCTTGAGCAGGAAGTAGACCGAGAGGCCGTAGAGGGACACGCCCGGTATCAGGACCGTGGCCCAGTTGACGCCCCAGGGGTACCAGAAGTCGGGGAAGTAGGCGCCCTTGAACCACCAGGAGATGCCGTGCTGTAGCGTGTAGAGCGCAAGGTAGTACCTGATGTAGGGGTCGAACTCGTCGATCCACCAGCCCCAGTAGTACACCCTATACATCCTGAAGTATAGAGCCATGGCGAACGACGCCGCGAGGGCGCTGGCGACGACCCCGGTCCAGAGGAGGTCCCTCCCTCCGGCCGACGCCCGGCCGCCCTGGGTCGAGGAGCTCTTGTCGGTGAAGGCCATGGGGATATCGAGGGCTTTATTAAGATATTTTCCAACGTCTCACCCCGGCCCGGCGGCCTCCCTCCCCCCGGCTCTGGCCAGAAGCTTAACCGCGATCTTTATGGGCCTCTTCTCAAGGGGCGAGAGGCACTTGGGGCAGTAGCCGCCCCATATCTTCATGACCGCCTCCACAGTCTTGGGCTCCGGGCCTCTGTAGAGCTCAAAGCCGCAGCTGATGCATTTGACCACATACACCGCATATGGACCCGCCCGCGGTTATTAAGGTTTCCGGCATATATCCAGTGCAATACCCCGCGCCAAGACGAAGCTCAGGGCGTCTATCTCGTCCTCGGCCAGCCCGGGGTACTTCCGCCTCAGCCAGTAGCGGCCCCGCGAGGCCTTGCTC